>JAISJU010000214.1 GCA_031261165.1 Prevotellaceae bacterium | reverse complement strand
AATTACACGAAGAAACACGAAGAAGACACGAAGTTGCACGAAGAAAAAATATTGTTTAAAAAATGAAAAACGCATACATTATTATATTAATCCTCTTTTTTGCTGCCTGCAAAGACCTGAAAGATTACCCTTTGCCGCAAGATGACATCAACGGCAATCAGGGCGCGGCGGGCGTGTATATTCTTTGCGAGGGGCTGTTTGCGCAAAACTCCGCCTCGCTTGCTTACTATGCCTTTGAGGAAAAACGCTTTACGCGCGATATTTTCAGCGAAAGGAACGGCAGAAAACTCGGCGACACGGCTAACGATATGCAGCAATATGGCGGGAAAATCTATATCGTAGTAGATAATTCCGGCACGGTGGAAGTCGTTGATGTCCGCACGGGCAAGTCCGTTAAACAAATTCCAATAAGGAACGCCGCAGGCAAAAACCGCCATCCGCGTTGCATTGCCTTCCACGAGGGAAAGGCATACGTGGCGTGTTTTGATTCTACGGTTTGCCAAATAGATACCACCACCTTTGAAATAGAGAAAACGACACAGGCAGGCGCGTATCCTGACGGCATTTGCATTGCCGACAATAACATCTACACTTCCAACTCGGGCGAGCGCAACGGCACAAAGACGGGCAACACGGTATCCATCATTGATATTCCGTCTTTCCGAAAAATAAAGGAAATCGCGGTAGCGGACAATCCCTTCAAAATGGCGGCGGACAGTGAGGGCGATGTGTATCTCGCCTCGCGGGGCAGTTACAGGGGCGATGGTCCTTATATGCTGCAAAAGATTAACAAGCAAATGAATATCACGTCTTTTCCGAATATTGAGGCGTTGAATTTCTGCATTGTGCGCGATACGGCTTATATTTATTGCTATAATTTCGTTACGCAACAGAACACTGTCCTTACTTTCGACTGCCTCCGCGAGCAGGTGATTGACGGGGATTTTATTAAGGGGGATATGTTGCAAACGCCCTACGGCATTGCTGTGAATACGCAGAACGGCGATGTGTATATTGCCGATGCAGGCTCATTTACGGCTACAGGCGATGTGTATTGCTTTGATAAAAAAGGCGCGTACAAGTTCAAAATCAGCGATGTGGGCATTAACCCGAATGCAATGATTTTTGCATACGCGGAGAATAGCGGCGGCGGAAACAATAAAACGATAAATCATATCGCGGAGGTGATTGATTATCACCCTGCACCCGGGCAGTTTATCGGCGAGGGGGGCGCGGCGGATTATGCTGCCGAATTGCAGCGGGTGCGCGATATTTTACTGCGTGCAGACGGCGCAGGGGGCTTGGTGTCACTCGGTGCTTGGGGCGGGTATATTACGCTGGGCTTCGACGAACCACTGCAACGTTTCCGCATTTACGGCAATGCGTATTATTATGCCGGTTACGAAAACATCGGCGGCAGTTGCGAGCCGGGCATTGTGATGGTAAGCGAAAACGGCGCGGAGTGGTATGAATTGCGCGGCGCAGAGTACAACAATCCGCAGACGATACACGACTACGAAATAACTTATTACAAACCTAATCCCATCGGCGCAGATGTGCGCTGGACTGACAATAAGGGCGGCGCGGGCTATGTTTATCGGAACAATTATCACAGTCAGCCCTCATATTATCCGCTTTGGACAAACGCCGAAACGCTGACTTTCAAAGGCTGCCGCCTGCCGGACAACGGCGAGCAGTTGAGCGGCGCGTATCTGCTGCACGCCTTTGCCTACGGCTATGCGGACAACCAACCGAATGCGGAAAGTGTTTTTGACATTGCTGATGCGGTGGATAATGCGGGGAATGCTGTTGCATTAAATAATGTGCGCTATTTGCGCGTTTATTCCGCCGTTAATCTGTATAATGCGGTGATAGGAGAGGTATCTACGGAAATAGGCGGTGTGGAGATAATTGACAATTAAGAATAAAATATTCTTCGCGTCTTCGCGCCTTTGTGTCTTCGCGTTTAGTATAAAAGAGCCGCAAGCGGCGGCAAAAATACTAAACACAAAGGCGCGAAGACGCGAAGACACGAAGAAAATAAATTTCAAAATAGTTTCTAATAACGAATAATGAAGAATTTTTATCTCATATTAATTACAATATTTCTCTCGTTCAACATCTCGGCGCAAGAGATGTTGGATAGCGTTAATGTCATTGCGCCCACGCGAGCGAGCAAATCCCCTACCCCCACGCAAACGCTTACGGCGGCAGAAATGAAGAACGCCGTTCTGGTGTCCGATGCCGTCAAGCACTTTTCGGGCGTAACGGTGAAAGACTACGGCGGCATCGGTGGCATCAAAACCGTGTCCGTGCGCTCGCTCGGCAGTACGCATACGGCGGTTGCCATTGACGGCATTCCGCTAAACGACTGCCAAAGCGGACAAATTGACTTGGGGCGCATTTCGCTTGAAAATGTATCAAGCATCTCGCTCGCCAACGCCCAAAGCGATGATATTTTCCAACCTGCCAAACTCATTGCCTCTGCCTCATTGCTGTCCATCGTAACGCAAAAGCCCGAAGATAAGTTTCACCTGAAAGCATCAACCAAACTTGGCTCTTTCGGATTTTTCAATCCGGCGTTATTTATCAGCGGTAAGGGCAAAAAATCTTTTGCCCCAACGGTTGCATTCAACGGCGAATGGCTCAGTGCCAAAGGCGACTATCCATATACCTTTGAGGGTGTGAGAAATCGCCGCACGAACAGCGATGTACAACGCCTGCGCAGCGATGTTTCTCTGTATAGCGGCGCATTCCGCGCAAAGGTGTATTATTATCAATCGGCGCAGGGTTTGCCCGGTGCCGTCATCATCGGCAACTCCAATGCCTCATCGGAACGTATGTCGGACAAAAACTTGTTTGCGCAGGCGAGTTATCAAAAAGAGTTATCCCCAAAATGGAAATGGCAGGCAAACGGCAAGTACAATTATTCCTATTTTCATTATCGGAACGACCAAGATTCGGTAACGAATTATCGGCAAGACGAATATTACCTCTCGGCTGCCGTGCTTTTTCGCCCCGTGTCGGGTTTGTCCTTCGCCTTTGCCAACGATGTTTTGTTCAACAAACTGAATGCCTCTTTCCTCAATCCGCAGCGGCAAACCCTCCTGACTGCCCTCTCGGCGAAATATGTGAATGAGCATTTCCTCGTGATGGGCAACGTGCTGGCAACCATCGCCAACGAAAACGTGGTTGTTGAGCGTAGTCGAAACACGGTTGTTGAGCGTAGTCGAAACACGCGCCTTTCGCCATTCATCAGCATCAGTTATAAGCCCTTTGCCTCGCAGGACTTGCGGCTGCGGGCGTTCTACAAAAACATCTTCCGACTGCCAAGTTTCAACGATTTATATTATACCAATATCGGCAACGCCGACCTTCGCCCCGAAAACACCACGCAATATAATGTGGGTGCTATTTATTCTTTTAGGTCAAAAATGCAAATACACGCCGATGCCTATTACAACACGGTTACGGACAAAATTATCGCCACGCCCAAACGTAGCGTTTTCATTTGGAGTATGGAAAACGTGGGCAAGGTGGAAATTCGCGGTTTGGACATAGGATTTGAGGCGGCGCAACCTTATTGGCGCGACAAAAATATTTTATTGCGAGGCAGTTACACCTATCAGGAGGCGATAGACGTAACGGACAGTCAGGGCAAAACCTACGGACATCAAATTGCCTACACCCCGCGTTTCTCGGGCGCAGGCAGCGCAACGGTGGAAACGGCATGGGTTGATGTGTCCCTCTCGGTTGTATGGTCGGGCAAACGCTATTTGTCAGGGCAAAACATCGCGCCCAACCGTCTGGGCGGCTATGCCGATATGGGCATTACCCTCAGCCGGAAAATAAAACGTATTTCGCTGACTGCCGAAATGTTGAATGTTTTTGATAAGAATTATGAGATAGTAAGAAGTTATCCGATGGCGGGGCGGAGTTTTCGGGTTGGGGTGATTTGGGAAATGTAATTCGTCATTGTTGGGCTTGACCGTCCCCTTAAGGGCTGAGAGAACAGCACTTCAAAAAAAGAAATAATTAAAAAGATAATTGACGTAAAAAATCTTGCTGCAAACAAAAAAAATATCTAATTTTGCCACTCATAATTCGTAATTTTAAATTTGTAATTGAAATAAGATGCTTACCTTAAAAACCATAACCGAAAACCAAGCCGAAGTCATCAGCCGTTTGGCAAAAAAGCACTTTGACGGCACAAGCGTTATTGCACAAGTCGCAGCACTTGACCAAACGCGCAAAAGCACTCAAACAGAGTTGGATAACACTTTGGCGGAAATGAACAAACTGTCAAAAGAAATCGGCGATTTGTTCAAACAAGGCAAACAGGCGGAAGCAAACGCCGCCAAAGCCAAAACCGCCGATTTGAAAGAAGAAACGCAAAAACTCTCAGATAAACTCAAAGAAATTGAGAAGGAACTGACCAACATTTTGCTGACCATTCCCAACCTGCCGCACGACAGCGTTCCCGCAGGCAAGCACGCCGAAGACAACGTGATAGAGCGCACCGGCGGCACTGTCCCCGAACTCGGTAAAGATGCCCTGCCCCATTGGGAATTGGCAAAAAAATACGACCTCATCGACTTTGAACTCGGCGTGAAAATCAGCGGCGCGGGTTTCCCTGTGTACAAAGGTAAAGGCGCACGGCTGCAACGCGCCCTCATCAACTTTTTCCTCGACCAAGCCCGCGAGGCAGGCTACTTGGAAATCCAACCGCCCTACGTTGTCAATGCCGATTCGGGCTACGGAACAGGGCAATTGCCCGACAAAGAAGGACAGATGTACCACGCTACGGCAGACGATTTGTACCTCATACCCACCGCCGAAGTGCCGGTTACAAATATCTACCGCGATGTGATTTTAAACGAAAAAGACCTGCCTGTAAAGAATACGGCTTATTCCGCCTGTTTCCGCCGCGAAGCCGGCAGTTACGGCAAAGACGTGCGTGGGCTGAATCGCCTGCACCAGTTCGACAAAGTAGAAATTGTGCGTATTGACACGCCCGAACATTCCTACCAATCGCTCGAAGAGATGGTTAAATACGTGGAAGGCTTGGTAAATAAACTCGAATTGCCCTACCGCATTCTGCGGCTTTGCGGCGGCGATATGAGTTTCACATCGGCTTTGACCTTCGATTTTGAGGTATTTTCCACAGCGCAGGAACGCTGGCTCGAAGTCAGTTCGGTATCCAATTTTGAAAGTTATCAGGCAAACCGCCTGAAATGCCGTTACCGCACTGCCGCCGACAAAAAAACGCAACTTGTGCATACGCTGAACGGCAGCGCGTTGGCTCTTCCGCGCATCGTAGCCGCTTTGCTCGAAAACAACCAAACGGCGGAAGGTATAAAAATTCCGAAAGCATTAATTCCTTATACCGGATTTGAATTAATTTGCTAATAAGTAGTACAAATATTTTAATGTAATATTTCTGGATTGCTTCGGAGTACCTCGCAATGACGCGCTTTCGGTGGCTGAGCGAAGTCGAAGCCTCGTCATTGCGAGGTACTCCGAAGCAATCCAGAGAAAACATAACACTAATTTTTATCTCCATTTAGTTCTTAACTCACAAAATTATGATACATTATCTAACCACCACCACTTTTTTAAATAATCCGTTGAGCGAATGGATTATTTCGTTAAGCATCATCGTTGCAGCCATCATTTTGGCAAAGTCCATTCATTGGATTTTTCAGAAAATAGCCAAACTGACAAGCAAAACAGAGTCCAAAATTGACGATATGTTGTTCGACAAAATCGAAAAACCGCTGGAATACGCCGTAATTATTTTCGGTTTCTGGTTGGCATTGAAAAATATGTTTTTCTCTATCGAAATCGACAAATACATCAACGATGCCTACAAAATTCTGGTTATCATCAACGCTACCTGGTTGGTTTCGAGATTAGTAAGCGGATTCATCAACGAGTATATGCAGCGCGTTGCCGACAAAAAAAGCGGCAGCGACAAACTCGACACTTCGGTTATCCACACGTTGAACAAAGTGGCAAGCGGTTTCATTTGGGTTTTCGGCATCGTGGTTGCGCTCGGACATATCGGCGTGAATATCGGCGCATTGATTACCGGTCTCGGTATCGGTGGTGTGGCGTTTGCGCTGGCATCGCAGGACACGATTAAGAATATTTTTGCGGGCGTGATACTCTTTGTTGACCGCCCTTTTCGCATCGGCGACCGCATTAAAATTGACGCTTACGATGGCTATGTGGAAGACATCGGTATCCGTAGCGTGCGTATCCGCACGTTGGACAAGCGGCTGATAACAATGTCGTGTTCCAAAGTAGCCGATTCCGTGATTGAAAATATTTCGAGCGAGCCGGTGCGCCGCGTAGTGCTGTCACTCGGACTGACTTATGACACCACGCCCGAAAAAATGCAGACGGCACTCAATTTGCTTAAAGGCTTGCCCGACATTGTGACGGAAATCAAACACGACATCAGCGCGTATTTTAATACTTACGGCGATTTTTCGCTTAACATTACCCTTACTTATTTCATCAGAAAAAATGCCGATTTGCTGGATACGCAATCGAAAGTGAATTTGAAAATCCTTTCGCTTTTCAATGAAAATGGGCTGAATTTTGCATTTCCTACGCAGACGGTTATTTTGGAAAAATAAAATTTTAGAATGACCAGCAGAAAAATTATGTTGTAAAACATACTCCCGCTGGCGCGGATTTGCAATCCGTGCCTTATATTATTCTAATTATCAAGCATTTGGCACGGATTACAAATCCGCGCCAGCGGGTATACCCGAAAATATAAAGGCAAAAGCATTAACATATTTGCCTGTCGAATTTATCGAAGTTTTGAAAACTTACAATGTATAATTTTGCAAATAATTTCCAAAAACACAAAAACCTCGCAGCGTATAGGTTAGTTGCTAATTTATTATGACTATGATAGATTTAGAAACCAAAATCAAAATGATTCCTTTTGACAAATTTTATCTTGAAGCAACTTTCCAATTTATGTTAATGATGGAATTGACATCTTTATTTTGTAAAAAACAAATTATGCCTGAATTTAATATTGAACACTATGGGTTAAAAGTTTCAGATTTTGTAAAAAAAGAAATTGATATTGTTATTGAGCAAGAAAATAATGATAATATTGCCATTGAGTTAAAAATGCCGATGAATGGACAAGTCCCTGAACAAATGTTTTCTTTCATAAAAGACATTTGTTTTTTAGAACAATTAAAAAAATCGGGGGAATTTCCTAATTGTTTTTTTATTGCCGTTACTAATGACAAAAAATTTTGGGAAGGAAGAGAACAAAATGGTATTTATCAGTATTTTAGAGATGGAAAAGAATTAACAGGAAATTTTGAAAAACCAACAGGAGAAAATAAATATCCATTAACATTAAAAGGAAAATATAAAGTGGAATGGAAAATTTTGAACGATGATTTTAAATATTTCATAATAGAAGTTTAAGCCGAATTGGCGCAAGTTTGCAGTGCTTGTTGCGCCAGAAGGGTAAAAAATTTGCGAAAATCCGCAAAATCTGCGTCATCTGCGTACTACTAACTACTTCGTCTTAATTTTATACTTGCAATTCGCCCGCCCCGAAGTAATATTATTCAGTTTCCCCTTAATCAATTGCTTGCGGATACCGCTGATTTTGTCGATAAAGAGGTTGCCTTCGAGGTGGTCGTATTCGTGCTGAATGACGCGGGCGGGGTAGCCCGAAAAAGTTTCTTCGTGTTCCGTAAAATTTTCGTCAAAATAGTTTATCAGCACTTTGTCTTTGCGCACTACCTTTTCGTGTACATTCGGAATACTTAAACAGCCTTCTTCAAACGACACATCGTTGCCCGAAAATTCGATGATTTCGGGGTTGATAAACACTTTTTTGTAGTTTTTGTATTCGGGTTTGTCGTCAGCCAGCGGCGAGAGGTCGATGACAAACAGGCGTATCGGCAACCCCACTTGCGGCGCAGCCAAGCCCACGCCCTCGGCAAAGGTCATCGTGTCAAACATATTTTTGATAAGTTCCTGCAACTGTGGATATTCTTTGTCAATATCCACAGTTTCTTTCCGCAAAACCGGACTGCCGTAGGCACTGATGGTCAGTATCATAAAATTTAGTTTAAATAGTTCAAAGGTTTAAAAAGTTCAAAAAGTCTAAGGTCTAAAAGTCTAAGGTCTAATCTCTTTGCTCTCTAAATAACTTTGCAAAATAATGGTTGCGCTGATTTTATCAACCAAGGCTTTGTTTTGGCGGTCTTTTTTCTTCAAACCGCCGTCAATCATCGTTTTGTGCGCGAGGACAGAGGTAAAACGCTCATCAACATATTCCACAGCAATATCGGGAAACTGCCGTTTCAGCCTGCCCACAAAGGGCGTAATGTATTTCATCGACTCCGAAGGCTGGTAGTTCATCTGCTTGGGCAAGCCCACCACAAAACACTCCACTGCCTCTTTTTTTGTGTATTCTTCCAAAAAAGGCATTATTTCATTGACAGGCACCGTTGCCAAGCCGTTGGCAATGAGTTGCAAAGGGTCGGTTACGGCGATACCTGCACGTTTTTGTCCGTAGTCTATGGCTAAAATGCGTGCCATTTATGCAACCTCATATTCTACTTTGGCAGGATTTTTCACTTGCCGCGAGGCATTAAGCAATTCCATACCAACAATTTTACCATTTGCGGCATAATCCAAAATCACTCCTTTTTTGTCTTCGTTACTCTCATACACAGTATCTTCATTAAACGAAAAGTAGAGAATATCCTGTTCTTTATCGTATTTTACTTTCATAAATATTTTTGTTCTTCTGCGTGTTTTGAAAAAATATAATCCATATCATAATGTAATTAAAATACAAAGGTAATGCTTTTTTCTGAAATGAGCAAAAGTTTTTTCAAAACACATAATCCCCGATTGCATCTACCGTAATCTTCAATGCTTTTTTGTCGATGAAGAATTTGTCATAACCGATTTTCAGATTTGTCCAAAAATCAATTAATTCCTTATTTTGTGCATATCGGTTTTTGTAGGTTTCAAAATTGCTGTCCGTCATTCGGAAAGGGAAAATATAAACCGGAATATTTTTTTGTCCATTGTTACGGGCATAAATGACATAAAGGTAAATTTCTTTGATTTTATCGTTGGTCATCGGCAGGCAGCCGATGGTAACGCACGAGCCGTGAATAAAAATATCGCCGCCCAAGCGCGCCGCTTTGCTCTTTTTCTTGTCCGACTGATTGGGGTAATTGATGCCCAGCGACAAATAAAAATTGCTGGCAGGATTGAAACGGTCGATTTGGTAAAAACCTTCCGGCACTTGCCCATCGCCCTGCATTCGTTTTGCTCCCAATTGCCCCGACAAAGCGCATACGTCATAAACGGCAATCTGTTTGTAAATGCTTTCGCCTTTTTTGCAGGCATATATTTCCAACTGTTTTTCCGCTTTATAAGCAATGATTAAAATCTGCACATTGTCGGTGGTAAGGTTGTGTTTAAGGAGATTGTCCTTTATGATTTGTTCTTTTTCGGTCAATGCCGTTCTTACCCTGCCGTATTGTTTTTGTTGTTGTAAAAATTGCGCGAAAGCACAGTTAAAACAGGCAAAGGCGATAAATGTAAGCAGGAATTTCTTATTTGTGTTCATATAAATAGTGTTAAAAAAATAATGTTATATAGGTACAGTTATCAATCACTAACAGGATTGCAAAGATAAGCATTTTTCTGAAAAAACACCGCACGGCAGCCAACTCCCCACGCCAACATAAAAAATAATTTCCAAACAATAACATTTAAGTCAAATACCATTGAACAAACGGTTGGATTTTGATTAACAAAAGAGAACTTTTCCAAAGTTCCAAACCTTCGGAAAAGTTTAATCAACAAAAAAACTCCATATTTTTCAATAAAATATGGAGTTTTCAAATTTTCCATCACTACGCTGCTACCGCAGGCTCAACGGAAACAAATGATTTGTTGTCCCTGCGTTTGCGGAAAACAACTGTTCCATTGACTAATGCAAAAAGCGTGTGGTCTTTACCGATGCCAACATTTACGCCCGGATTATGTACTGTTCCGCGTTGGCGTACGAGTATGTTTCCGGCTTTTGCAAATTGACCGCCGAAAATTTTTACGCCGAGTCGTTTACTTTCCGACTCGCGACCGTTCTTTGATGAACCGACTCCTTTTTTGTGTGCCATTTTCTTCTAATTTTAAAGGGGTTATGCTGCAATTTCTTTAATTAATACTTCTGTGAAATCCTGACGGTGTCCGTTGCGTTTGCGGTAACCTTTTCTGCGTTTTTTGTGGAAAACGATTACTTTTTCGCCGCGCGGGTGCGACAGCACTTCTACATTTACTTTTGCACCGCTTATGGCGGGTGCGCCTACCGTTACTGCGCCGTCATTGTCGAGCAGCAACACTTTGTCAAAACTTACGGCATCGCCTACTTCGGCTGCCAAACGGTGGACATACAATCTTTTTCCTGCTTCTGCTTTAAACTGTTGTCCTGCAATTTCTACTATTGCGTACATAAATAATTAAATATTTAAGATGAACTCTCGGAGGCGGGATTATGGTGTATCCACTTATTTTTGCCTACGCGAAAAATGAGGGTGCAAAGGTAATGCTTTTTTTTATTCCTGCAAATACTTTGCATAAATTTTTTTTCTGTATATTTGCGCTCATAAAATTTAATCATCAAAAACTATGAAAGTTATTGCTATCAACGGTAGTCCGAACAAGAACGGCAACACGGCTTACGCGCTGAAAACGGTAGGCGCGGCGTTGCAGAAAGAGGGCATTGAGTTTGAAATTCTCGAAGTGGGGGGCAAGCGCATACGCGGCTGCATCGGCTGCGACCAATGCTCGGAACAGCAGAATATGCAGTGTCAATTCACAGACGATGTTGTGAACGAGAGCGTTGCCAAAATGGTGGCGGCAGACGGCATCGTTATCGGCTCGCCGGTGTATTACTCGGGCATCGCGGGAACGATGAAAAGTTTTCTCGACCGCTCGTTTTATGTTGCTGCTACCAACGGCGCGAAGTTCCGCCACAAAGTCGGCGCATCGGTGGTGGCAGTGCGGCGTACCGGCGGCAGTGCTACCTTCAATGGCTTAAATCATTATCTGAACGTGTCGGAAATGCTCGTGCCGTCTTCCAATTATTGGAACGTGATTCACGGTTTGGAGCTGGGCGATGCGGCGCAAGATGCAGAGGGAGTGCAGATTATGCAGACGCTCGGCGAGAATATGGCGTGGTTGCTCAAAATGCGCGAGGCGGGCAAAAAAACCGAGCCTGCGGGAGTGGAAAAAATTTACACTAACTTTATCCGATAGACAATGAACAGACGAAGTTTTTTGAAAGCAGCCGCAATTGTGGGCGGTACATTGGCGGTGCGCGAAGTGGGCGGAATGGCATTGAAAAAAGCGGTTTCGGGCAAAAAGACGGTGCTTGCCATTGACGGCGGAATGGCGGGCGGAACGAGCGATTACGCGCTGTCCGTAGTGGGCGAAACGCTGCGGGAAGAGGGTGTGGATTTTGAGGTTATCCACATTGGCGAGGCGGTTTTGCGTGGTTGCACGGCGTGCCGCACCTGCCGCAGGGAAGAACGCGCCTGCGTACTTGCCACCGAAGAGGAAATCCGATGGATTGAGGCGATGAAAAGGGCGAATGCCGTTGTATTGGCGGCACCGACTTGTTTCGGCGGCATTCCGGGTACGATGAAATCGTTTTTGGATAAGGCGTTTTTTGCCAACTCAAAGCATTTCAAAGGCAAAACCGGCGCGGCAGTGGTTACTACGCCACGCACGGGCGCGTCAATGACTTTTGAGGGACTTAACCAGTATTTTACCATCTGCGAAATGCCTGTTGCGTCTTCCACGTATTGGAATAATGTGCGCGGGCTGACGGTTGATGACCTGAAAAATGATGCGGAAGGAATTAGGACTATGCAGAATTTGGGGCGGAATATTGCGAAATTAATTAAGAATTAAGAACTTTGTGTTCTTTGCGAAAATCTTTGCGAACTTTGTGGTAAAATTAACCGCAAAGAACACAAAGGTTACGCAAAGGGCGCAAAGAAAAAAGAAATATGAAGAAAATCATTTGCATATTAGCATATTTGCACATTAGCATATTATTGATAGCGCAGAATAACGCTGCTGTAACTGCCTTTGTGAATAAGGAGGCGTTGCGGCACGCGAATATCAGTTTTCTGTTACGCGATTTGTCTAATAATAAAGTTGTTGCGGAATATAATGCGCAAAGAAGTTGCACGCCGGCATCGGTTACAAAAGTGATAACTACGGCTACGGCGTTGGAAATCTTGGGGGAAAAATCACACTTCTCAACCTTCCTTATGTCAGGCGGCGATATAGATGAAAACGGTATTTTGCAGGATAATCTTTACATAAACGGTACGGGCGACCCTACACTTGGTTCACGCTACTTTTCCAATGCAGACTTTATAACGGATTGGATAAATGAAATACGCGCTTGGGGTATCAAAAAAATAGCAGGCAGGGTGATTGCCGACACAAGCATTTATGATAATAGCCCTGTGCCGGTACTGTGGCTGCGCGAAGATGCGGGGAATTATTACGGCGCGGGCGTTTTTCCGCTGTCGGTGTTTGATAATATGGTGTCGGTGAAAATAAAATCAACGGCACGCAATATTGAAATTATTGAAACTGCGCCTAACGCCGGTTATACATTTAATAACCGCCTGAAAATCGGCGCAAAGGACAGCATTTATTTTTCGGGCGAGCCTTATTCTAACGAAAGAACGATTTATGGCACTATCCGCGCTAACACTGTGCGCAGCGAGAAATGCGACATCAGTAATCCGCCGCAGTTTTTGGCAAAATATCTTACTGAGAAATTAATAGAAAATGGTATTGCTGTGGAAAATAAGTTTTTTGGTGAAAAGAAATATGCACCTAATGTTGAAATTGTACCTGTTGTTTCGCACACTTCCCCGCCCCTGAAAGACATTGCAGCAATGACCAACACTTTTAGCAACAATAATTACGCCGAACACTTGTTAAAACATTTGGCACTGCAAAAGGACAGTGTTGCAAGTTTCAATACGGCTCTGCAAGTGCTGCGCGAGTTTTGGGCAAGTAAGGGCATTGATGTGTCAGGCTTGTTTATATACGATGGCTCGGGTTTGTCGCCCAAAAATGCGGTGTCGGCAGCGTTTATCTGCGATGTGCTGAAGTATATGCAAGCGAATAAGGCGTTTTACAACTCTTTGCCTGTGGCGGGTGAAAGTGGTACGGTAGCCTCGTTTTTGGCAGACACGCCGCTCAAAGGTAAGGCGCACGTGAAAAGCGGCAGTTTCCGCAATGTGCAGTGCTACGCAGGATACATTAGTAAAGGTGGTAAAGATTATGCGTTTAGTATCTTGGTGAATAATTTTACAGGTGAGCGGAAAAATGTGGTAAAATTGATTGAGGAGTTGTTGGTGGGGGCATTTTGATTGAATATCCGTTATCCGTCAGTTAAAACTGACGGCAATAGACAAAAGAAGTCGGCTAAAGCCGACTATGATGTGTTTGTGCAGTCGGCTTCAGCCGACTTCTTTTATCTATTGCCGTTGGTTTTAACCAACGGATTTTCAAACATTGATGATTTCAAATTTACCTGACAGACACAGACAAATACCCAATCAATCCATCATAACGACTGCCGACAGGGCGATAATACACAAACACTTCATACTCGTTTTCCGTTTCCCAAAAACTGCCCTCGATTTTGGCGGCACTGCCTCGTGTTTCGCCGCGCGGCACAAAGAGGTATTGATAATTGTATCCGCCCTGTTTCAGCCATTGGTAGGCAACGTAATGCTTCAATTCATTATCGTATTGCATTCGGTTGTTCAGCAGTTGCGCATTGAAACCGCCAGTGAGATACACATTGCCGTCAAGAAAAGGCGTTTTGGCTGCCAGCGTAAAGCCCGCGTAAATATAATCCGCCTCCACGTCATCTTCATAATTATTGTTTTGCAAATTGACGATGAAACCGCCGTTAATATCTCTGGTAAATTTGTAGGCTTTGTCGCTACGCGACTTGTCCTCCAACCAAAGGCTGTAATGCTCGTCAAAAGATTTGTTTTTCACATTGTCGTCGAGCAAGCGCAGGTTTGAAATGTCCAATGAGCGGTATTCGTTGCCCGCCTCAAAAACAAGTTTCGGATTATTGGAAAAAGTCAGTTTATTTCTCGAAATAAAAGACGGTTTTATATCTTTTACCTCATTGTCCGTGCGGTGGTTTTGCTGCACACACACTTTTATTTCCGAAAAAGGGTCGGAAATGTTTTTATCCGTAATAACATCAAAATCAATTTGTTGATACTTCGTATTGGTACCTAAATCGGTATTCGTGCGCACTTTGCCGACAACGTTTGCCTCTTTGTCCAACACATACACCCGCGCTTGCAGCAAAATGTTATCAGGTATTCCGCTTTCAAAAACCTGCACCAGATAATTGCCCGAAATCTTGGGCTTTATCCGCTCATTCGGGAAAGAAAAAGCATAATGCGTGTATTCCACAAAAGTATTGACGGAATGCCTGTAATCCTCAATATCAACCAAATTCATTCCGTCCAAGTACTCAAATTCTGCTAAATTAGACACTCTCCAATCCGCATTGCAATACATTATTTTATAACTATAGTTTTTGCTCTCGAACGACAATTCGTCAAAGTTAATATTCAAAACCTCATCGCCATTCAGGCTGATAATACCTTTGTCCGACACTTCAAGCGTTTTGAAATTGTTGTCAAAAAGTTGCGTGTATTGCACCTGAGCCTGAGCACAGAGGCAACACACGCACATTAATATGAAAAATGTTCTTTTAAGCATTCCGTATCCATTTCACAATCCATTCTCCTACTTCGCTTGTTGAGTAGGTTTTTGCGCCGTTGGCAATATCTTCGGTAACAATGCCTGCGTCCATCGAAGCCGTTACCGCATCGCGTATCAGTTTGCCCTCTTTCGTCAAATCAAAGGCATATTCAAACATCAACGCCGCCGAGAGAATGGTGGCAAGCGGGTTGGCAATATTTTTGCCCGCTGCCTGCGGGTACGAGCCGTGAATAGGCTCAAACACCGAAGTATGAATGCCCACCGATGCGCTCGGCAGCATACCCAGCGAACCAGTAATCACCGATGCCTCGTCTGTCAAGATGTCGCCGAAAAGGTTTTCCGTAACCAGCACGTCAAAACTCTTGGGCCACTGGATAATCCGCATTGCCGCGTTATCCACAAACATATATTCCGTTTCGATGTCCGGATATTGCGGTGCAATTTCCTGTGCAATTTGCCGCCACAAGCGCGAAGTGGCAATCACGTTTGCCTTATCCACAACGGTCAGTTTTTTGCGGCGTTGTCCGGCATATTTATAAGCGAGGTGCAAAATGCGTTCCACCTCTTCGCGGGTATAAACGCAGGTGTCATAAGCCGTATTTCCGTCTTCCGACCTGCCTTGCGGGCGACCGAAGTACATACCGCCCGTCAGTTCGCGGATACACATAAAGTCCGCGCCCTCTACCAAATCCGCACGCAGCGGCGATTTGTGCAGCAACGAGGGGAAAGTTGTTACCGGTCTGATGTTGGCATACAAGCCCAAGTCTTTGCGCATTTTCAGCAAACCCTGTTCGGGGCGCACTTTTGCCGAAGGGTTGTTGTCAAACTTCGGGTCGCCAATCGCGCCGAAGAGCACGGCATCGCTCTGCATACAGAGTTCGTGCGTTTCGGGCGGGTAGGGGTTGCCCACTTGGTCAATGGCGGTTGCGCCCACAATGCCGTGTTTGTACGTGAGTTCGTGTCCGAATTTTTCGGCAATGGCTTTGGTTACGTTCAATGCCTGTTCTACAATTTCCGGTCCGATGCCATCGCCCGGAAGAACTGCGATGTTTAGTTTCATATATTATTTGATTATTCTATTTTTTTTTGAGGGGGCAAAGGTATTGTTTTTTTTATTATTTATAATAAGAACCTTGCTTTTTTCTCTCTTCCAACCGCAAGCGTGTCATACGCTCACGCAATCCGCCATCTTTGAGAAAATCCTTTTCCAGTTTCTTTAACTGGTTATCAAGCATAAACAGCGTTTGTTTCAATAAACAAATGGCAATATTTGCAATGGTTTCTGGCGGGCGTGTCATTACTATATTCATAAAAAACGCAGCATCATTATGCGCCCTCGCCAATTCTTTCATTTTCTTTACTTCTATCGAATCATTCTCCCAAATTCTGCCTCGCACGGCATCTGTATAAGATATTTTCCGAAGATAATCATTATAATCTTCCAACAATTCATAAAGACTTGCGTGTGCAACACCAATAAGTTTTATCTCCGTTTCAGCCGATACGATAGAGGCTTTGCAGCCTTCTATAATATTCTGTTTACCCGAACGCGCAGCCTGTACCATTTGGTCTATCGTTCGGTCAAACTTACGTAGATATTTCTCCGTAAAATAACAAGTTATATCGTATATGGCTACAGATTTCTGGTAAGTCCATAAGGCTTCATAGTTGCCTGAATTTCGATAAATCGAGTTTTCCATAAATTAGTATTGTTATTAGTTTGTTGTATTTTTAAAGTCTTCAAGTCTTATAAGTCTTTAAGTATTTCACTTAAAGAAAAGATACCCCACAAAAATCGCAGCCACCACCCCCGCCGCATCAGCAATTAATCCTGCCGAAACAGCATACCGCGTTTTCTTAATCCCCACCAGCCCAAAGTAGAGCGCAACGATATAAAAAGTAGTGTCCGCCGCGCCCTGAAAGAGGCACGAGAGCCGCCCCGCGAAACTGTCTGCGCCGAATGTCGTCATCGTTTCCACCATCATTGCCTTTGCGCCGCTGCCGCTGAGCGGTTTCATCAGTGCAGTGGGCAGGGCATCAACAAAGCGCGTGTCGCCGAACAAGCCGAAAAAACCGCGCAATCCGTCCATCAGCAAATCCATTGCGCCCGAAGCGCGAAAAACGCCGATGGCAACCAACATTCCCACCATAAAGGGTATGATTTTCAGTGTGGTGCTGAAACCGTCTTTCGCGCCGTCAATAAAGGCGTCATACACATTCACTTTCTTGTACAGCGCGCCTGCCATAAATCCCACGATAACCAACAAAAGTATCAAGTTGCTTGCCACGCTCGACACCGTTTCCATTTCCTCTTTGTTCAACTGCATAAAGCCGAAAATAATCAGCCCAATCGCCGCCAAAATGCCGCCAATCCAGCCGACAACGGTTTTGTTCCAAAGGTTAAGCCGTTGGCGGAAACCGACATAGAGTATCGCCGTGAGCGTGGAAACCGCCGTTGCAATCATCAGCGGCACAAAAACATCGGTCGGGTTTGCTGCGCCTGCCGTTGCCCGCAGTGCGAGTATGGACACCGGCAAAATGGTCAGCCCCGAAGTGTTGAGCGCGAGGAACATTATTTGCGCGTTGCTCGCCGTATCTTTTTGCGGATTAAGGTCTTGCAAACTCTGCATCGCTTTCAACCCCATCGGCGTAGCAGCGTTGTCAAGTCCGAGCATATTGGCGGAAAAATTCATCAGCAGTTGTCCGTTGGCAGGGTGGTTTTTTGGTATTTCGGGAAAAAGTTTCGAGAAAAATCCGCCGACAATTTTACCCAAAAAGCGCACCGCACCCGCCCGTTCGCCGATATTCATAAAACCGAGCCACAGCGTCATCACGCCCGCCAAAGGCAGCGCAATTTTCATCACGCCGAGTTCCGCCATATCAAAAGTGCTTTGAATAATGCGCTGAAACACTTGTGCATCGCCGAAAAAGACGAATTGCACAATGGCAACCGCAAAACCGATGAGGAAAAATCCTACCCAGATGTAGTTTAACATAGTTTGTTTTTTTATGACGGCAAAGGTAAGTGCTTTTTTTCTAATTACAAAAAATATAAGGGGCGTTGCACGCAACGCCCCTACAATCAAACCAATGTTTTATTTCCCTGCCTTTTGCGCCCCGAAAACAGCCACCCAACGGCTGCCGCAATAACCAAAACCAACCTCTTTGTAGTTTTTACTTATCATAGTACGAAAATGCGGAGGCGAATATTTCCAAGCACTTATCACACGTTCTATCCTGTCTTGTCCGTGTGCGCAGTTTTCGCCGCACCAAGTCCAATTTTTGTAACCTGCCGCCCTGATTCTGTGTGTACATTGGCTACCGCCTGCACCTGTGTGTGTTGAGGGTAAATTGTTTTTACACAAATATTCCGCGTGGCGTTGGGCGGCGGTGTTCAGTTGCTCGTTCAATGTCAGTGGCTCTGCACCATTGGCGGCTCGCACTTCGTTGTGCATTGCCAGCAATGTTTGCCTGATAATGAGCAGTGCAGAATCTTTGCCATATTCTTCTTCCAAATCCCATATTTTCTTTCTCTCCTGCCGCACTGTCGGTTTTTGCAAAACTTCCTGCAAAATTTCTTCCTTTGTTTTGTGAATTAGTATTTTGTTTTGCGCAAAAACGAGGCAGCAAAATAAGAGAGAAAATATTATAAATGCTTTTTTCATTGTATCCATATCAAAATATAAAATTTTCTTTTGCATAATATTCTAATTTTCAATATATTCCCCGTTAGGCGTAGTCTCTGACTACGTCGGGCTAAAAGCAAAGTGCCTACTTTGCGCTTTTGCAAGTTGGAAACTTGCTTTTAACTTCGGCGTAGTCAGGGACTACGCCGAACAGGGGAAATATGGAACTTACACTCATTACATTCACAATACATATTTTAATTCTCCTTTTATTGATTAATATTCAACTTCTTTTTACAAACAAGTGCTATTTATTCCACTCGCAGACGCAAGCATTTTACGAACAATGCCCTCCATACAAAACGGCAATAAACCGGCAAAAATATTTTGCAAGATAAAAACACATAAAATATTTATTCGTTTTTGGAACTTAAACCATTGTGGTTTTATCAATGCAATAATAATCACAATTATTAGTAATAGAAACGAAAAACTAAACAATATAAGAGCCGCTAAAAAGAAATGTTCGAGATAGCACCCCCACGCAATACCATTTCCTTTTTCCAAAATTACTCCATATCGAAATAAAACCCCCGATAAAAGAGGTGCAAGTAACAATGCTGCTATCAATGCAATCATTACTGAAACCGTGGTTGTTTTTTTGCTTGATAAACGTTGTTTTATTCCTTTAGAAAACAAAAACCACAGACAATACAGTGATATACAATACACGATGCACCAAATACCTGTTGCGCCAATTACGGCTAAATGTCGTCCTTCCATAGTATTTCTTAGTGTTTAATTGGTTTTGCTTGAATGTATTATCACTCTTGTTAAGTTGCCTTGCCAGAAAATACACTCTTTATAAACGTTTTTGTTTAATATTTCTTTTTCTTCATCTGTAAAATCAGAAAAGAATAAGACTTCTACTCCTAATAGCGAATAGCGGAAATGTTCGACTTCCGTTATTGAATCTGTCAGTGTGTAATTAAGATTTAAAGTGTCATTTTTAAATACTACACTGTCGATTCTGATTTTATCAGTCTGCGCTGTATATATGGGACAACGTTCATTCATTTTTTCAACAATAGAGCGCGTTTTATGTTTGGAATAACCGTTTGCAAACAACAATCCAAAAATTATGCCCAAAACCAAACCTGTCAAAAATGCAATGATAAATTTTCTTTTTTTCGTCATCATAATTATTTTCTCCTTTTTTAATTTTCAACTTCTCTATATTTCACAACCTCAACAATAACAGTTTTAGTTTCGGGAATGATACCCCAAGCATCTACCTCTATTGTTTGTTCATCAAAAGAATAATGGTTAATTACTTTATTCTCTGATAATTGTACGCTTTCCCCTGCTTTAATGTATTTTGAAGATTTAAATTGCAAAACACTTCCCTGCGAGGATAATGTAGCATAAAACTCAAAAGTACCATCGTGTCCGCTTGTGTTCGTTACCGTACAATAAGCCTGAAGTCGTGGATTTTCATTAAAAAGCGGATTGCCTGCCGTTCTTTGATAATACATTTTGTTATTTTCGACTGAATAAGTAAGAGTAACCTCTTTATTCTCATAATCAATATAAGATTCAGTCCTCGTTTTTCTTGTTGTTGTGCTGTTATCTCCTGCACAACTGCCCAGTATAAGGGCTGTAATAATGCCTAAAAATAATTTTTTGATGCTCATAGGATTTTTGATTTATTGATTTTTAAATTAATGTTGAAATCGTTTAGACGTTTTCCCAAAAACGTTATTACGTTTTCTTCAAATCGTTATTACGTTTTTGGGGAAACGTCTAAACGAATTTGAGGCTTTTTTTTGAACGCAAATCACGCAGATTACGCAAATTTACGCAGAATCTATCTTGTAAAAAAAAGATAAGGAAATATTTTGTAATAAATTATTTTTCTGTATATTACACGCGTGAGAATACGCTGCCTCAGAGAGAGAATAAACGAACAAATTTAAAGTGTTAAATTTGCAGCAATTAGCGAATATTTCTTGGTGTTGAGGCATCTTTTTGTTTCGTTAATTTTACGGCTGCAAATATAGATATTATTTTTTATTGCACAAATGTTTTTTTGGATTTTTTTTTTGGAGGGGAACGCAGATTACGCAGATGACGCGGATTTACGCAAATCTTTTTTAGGCACAGAGTGCCGTAAATATTTGTAGCAAAATAGTTTTATTGTTTTTC
>JAISJU010000011.1 GCA_031261165.1 Prevotellaceae bacterium | reverse complement strand
ACGGCACTCTGTGCCTAAAATAATCTTCCGACCACTCGTAGATAATTATCCGCCCTAACAAAAAACGGCGAAATTTTCACTCCGCCGTTTCTTTGTTTTGTATTTATTTCAATACCTTTTCTGTTTTCCCATTATCATACAAAATAATGTACAAACCGTGTTCAGGCTCTTTTGGCATTTTTTGACCGAGAATGTTGTAATATGCCACCGGTAGAAACGTATCGCGATACGTCTCTGCAACGCCACTGTTTGTTTCCGTTGCCGTGAAATCGCCAATCGCAATATTCAACTTATAATTCTCTGTATCATAAGAAGTTAAACTATAATAATACTTCTGATTGGCAGTAAGATTATCTACCGTGCAACTCATCAGGTTGGCGGCAATTTGCGGATTGGCGGCGCGAGCAGCGCGAAGATTGCCGTTTGCATCGTACTCAAAACGCGCATATTCCTGTGTGCGGGCTGCATCGCTGTAAATAATCAGCGTGTAACTGCTTGCACCCGCCTCGCCGTTCCACACGATTACCGCCTCTGTGGGCGTGGTGGTAATTTCTACCTCGTTTTCATTTTCGCGGGGTGTGAAGACAGCGTAAAGCGTGCGTGCGCCATCGACCGTAAAATTGTACTCGCGCGTAGTGCTGACAATGCTTTCGCCCTCCATCCAAGCCTGAAAATCGTAACCCATATTGCCGCTTGCCGTCAGGCGGGCGTTGTCATCGTAATTGTATTGCAACGCACCTTCAATAATGCCGCCGTACAACGGCACAGGGCGGACAGTGAGCGTAAATTCGGCTTCTTCTTCTATTCCGCCGCTGTTAAGAAATTCTTTCCAACCAAGCCGCGTGCTGTAATGGTCGCGGCGACCAACAGGAACGTGCAGCACACACAAAGCATAAACGCTTTCGGAAATGCCTTCGTAGGCAACCGGCGCAGCAGCACTGTATACATAAATATCTTTGAGGTTATAGCAGCCTTTCAGCGCGTCTGCACCAACGCCCGAAACCGAAGTTCCGATGGTCAATTCTTCAAGTTTTGCATAACCCGACAGTGCATTGGCGGCTATTTCTACATTAGTGGAATAGCGGGATATGGTAAGTTTTTTAAGCGTGTTTGAATTTGCACCAAGCGTATTTAACGTAGTTGGATTGGTGGGCGATGTGCCGATAAATGGTAAAGTAAGGTCGGTAAGATTGATAAATTTAGAGAACGAGCCGCTTGCAATAGAAGTAAGCGTATTAGGCAAATAAAGTTCTTGCAGATTTGCAGTAACAGAATTAAATGCTGTGGAACTGAGGCTTGTACTATTTGTAAGTGTCAGTTTGCGCAAAGCGTCTGTCAAAATCGGGGTGTAAACACTTGATATGTCGGGTATAATTACATCTATCGGTTTACAATTATAAAATGCATTACTTCCTATCGAAGTTATATTATTTGTTATTTTTATTGATTTTACGCTACTGCAACCATAAAAGGCAGAGTTTCCTATTGGGGCTGTTGAATTAATGATAATAGAATTTAAACCACTGCAACCAGAAAAAGCAGAACTTCCTATGTTTGTAACAGAAGTTGGAATAGTAACCGAAGTTAAACCATTGCAACTGTAAAAAGCATAATTAGGAATGTTTTGTACATTATCTCCAATGTTTAATGTCGTTAGTGATGTGCAGGATTTAAAAACAGAAGTACTGGAACTACTGCTCATTTGGGTACAATTTGTAGCATTAAAATTCACCGTTTGCAAACTGCTGCAATCACTGAAAGCAGAATTTCCTATTGATGTAACAGAGTTAGGAATAGTTACAGAAGTCAGATTACTGCAACCGCTGAAAGCATCAAATTCTATTGCTTGAACCGAATTTGGAAGATTGAGAGCCGCTAAACCGGTGCAACCATAAAATGCTCTACTCTCAATAGTAGTAACTGAATTTGAAAAATTGACCGTTTCTAAACTGCTACGATTATAAAATGCGTAAGCGGGTATTTTCTGTACATTGTTTCCAATATTCAATGTTTTTAATGCGTTGCAATTGTTAAAAACATATTCGTCGTAACTACTGTTATAATAATATACCATTTTGCAATTTACAGCATTAAAATTAACTGTTTTCAAAGCAAAACAATAAGCAAAAGCCCCATAACCAATTGAAGTAACCGATTCGCCAATAGTGATAGAGGTCAATCCCATACAATAGGAAAAAGCTCTGCTGCCTATTGAAACAAGCGAATTCGGGAAGTCTATTGATTTTAATTTTCTACAGTCATAAAAGGCTCTGGGTGCAATACTAACTGTTCCGTCGCGCACGATTATATCTGTATTATCCGGCATTGTTCCTTTGTATTTGTAGAGAAGGTTGCCGATATATATCACGCCATCGGGTTGATTTGCAAGCCATTTTGTACCATCAAAAGCATAATCTCCTATTGTATCAACAGCATTAATATTGGTTAGCTCTGCCAATTCGCTGCAATTACCGAAAGCAGAATTTCCTATTGATGTAACGGATTGGGGAATTGTTATAGAAGTCAAACTACTACAACCGGAAAAAGCAGAATTTCCTATTGATGTAACAGTATTTGGGATTGTTATAGAGACCAAACTACTGCAATCGGCAAAAATAGCAGAGACTATTGATGTAACGGAGTTTGGAATAGTTACCGAGGTCAAACCACTACAATACTGAAAAGCACCAGTTCCTATTGTTTTTACATTGTCGGGAATAGTCAAAGCACCGCTTAAACCACTACATCCACTAAAAGTGTAATCTCCTATTGCTGTTACACCGTTAGGAATAGTTAATGTACCGCTTAAGCCGTAGCAACCAGAAAAAGCCTGATTTCCAATAGTCGTAACCGAGTTTGGAATATTTAATATGGTTAAATTGCTACAATGATAAAAAGCATTATTTCCAATGCTCGTAACACCATCTCCAATTTCTACATTTGTAATTTGAGAGCGATAAGTATCCCACGGTGCACTAGTATAAAATCCTAAATCATTTGACCAGTATTGCCCATAATTCGCCATAGCCCCAGTCCCACTAATAGTAAGAGTACCCTCACTCAAAGTCCAAGTAAGGTTTGTCCCGCAGGTACCGCTTTGCGCCCACCCGCTCACACACAGCAGCATTGCTGCCGTAAAAAATAGAATTTTCTTTTTCATAGTAATTAAAAATTTGATTATTGAAGATTTATGTATAAAAAAACAAAAAAGCGGATTTATATCCGCTCTGAGGTTCTGACTACCTATCTACAAGATATAAGTCCGCACTTTTGCGAACGTTACACTTATTCTTGTAGATATAGAATTGTCAGATTCAGAGCAAGAATGCGTTAAACGCTTAAAATTACCAATAAGTTTTTCCAACCTCAACATTTTGAGTACATTGGAATTGGGGGCAAAGATAGTGATAATTTTTCTTTCAAAAAGAAATTATCGAAAAAAATTTTTATCATTCGGAAAAAAATAACACCGTGATGTATCACGGCGCATTAATTAGAGATAAAAACATAAGGGCGGATAATAATTATCCGCCCTTACACAATCAAAAACATTTCTATGAAAAAACTTATTTTTTAAAATAACGGTTATACAAGCCTTCAAAGCCTTTTCCGTGCCGTGCCTCGTCTTTCGCCATTTCGTGAACGGTGTCGTGAATAGCATCAAGATTTTGCTGTTTGGCAAGCGTGGCAATGCGTTTTTTGTCTTCGCACGCGCCCTGTTCCGCCATCATACGTTTTTCGAGGTTGGTCTTCGTATCCCACACCATTTCGCCTATCAGTTCGGCAAATTTGGCGCAGTGTTCCGCCTCTTCAAAAGCATAACGTTTGAATGCCTCTGCAATTTCGGGATAACCCTCGCGGTCTGCCTGACGGCTCATTGCGATGTACATTCCCACTTCGGTTGCCTCGCCCAAAAAGTGCGCCTGCAAACCTTCCCAAATTTCCTTATCCACGCCTTTGGCTACGCCGATAACGTGTTCGTCTGCAAATTGCAAACTGCCACCTTCAACTACTTCTTTAAACTTGCTCTTCGGCTGTTTGCACTGCGGGCATTGTTCGGGAGCCTCGTCCCCTTCGTGTACATATCCGCACACGGTACAAATCCATTTTTTTTTCATTTTTCCGTAATTTTTTAGTTAGACATTTATTAGTTAGTTTTTACAATTTCTACAAAATCCGCTGTAATACACCTGCGTTTCGCTGATGGTAAAACCTTCGCATTCAGGGTGTTTTATTTCCATTCTTTCGATGGGGAAATCGTGAATATTTCCGCAAAGTTTGCAACGGAAATGTGCGTGCGGTGAAATATCGCCATCGTAGCGCACATTTTTTTCGTCAATATTGAGCGTCAAAATTGCCTCGTGTTCCGCCAACAATTTTACGGTATTATACACCGTTGTTTTCGACAAAGTCGGAATATCCGGCGACAAATCGTTGAAAATCATTTCCACCGTAGGGTGCGTGCGGTGCGTCATCAAGTAATCCATCACTGCCATTCGTTGCAACGAGGGTTTGATGCCGTGTTTTTCCAGTCGCTTTTTTGAGTTTAGTATTGAGTTCACATTTGTAATTATTACAAATTTATTTCGACTGCAAAGTTACACAGATTTTTTTTATCTGCAAGCGTTTTTTTGAGAAAAAATTCACTACTTTTGCATTTTAAAGATAATTAACTTATGATGATTGCACAAAATACTGATTTTAAACACATTGCACGCCGCCGCGCGTTAGTAGAAGAATTGAAAAAAAAGGGGATTTCTGACGAAAATGTGCTGCGAGCCATCGAAAAAGTGCCGCGCCACCTCTTTTTCAACCCCATTTTGGCAGACCGCGCTTACGAAGATAAGGCATTTCCGATAGATGCGGGGCAAACTATTTCGCAGCCCTACACCGTTGCCTTTCAGTCGCAACTCTTGCAACTGCAAGCGGGCGAAAAAGTGCTTGAAATCGGTACCGGCAGCGGTTATCAATGCGCCGTTTTACTCGAAATGGGCGCAAAAGTTTATACGATTGAACGGCAGGAAACGCTTTTTAATCAGACTTTTAAACGTCTGCACCAACTTGGCTACCGCGCCACAATGAAATTCGGCGATGGCTATCAGGGCTGGGCAGCCTACGCGCCTTTCAACAAAATTATCATTACCGCCGCCGCGCCCGAAACACCGCCGGAATTATTGAAACAACTTGATATTGGTGGTATTATGGTTATTCCTGTAGGCGAAAAGATGCTGCGGATTTGCCGTGTTTTGGAAACGGAATATTCGACCGAAAATGTCGGCGAGGCGAGTTTTGTGCCAATGTTGGAGGGGGTAAATTGATTTTTAACGCCAAATATTTTGCTGATTAAAAAGAAATTCTTAACTTTGTAAATTATATGGAAGTAATAACATTTACAGTAAATCCCATTCAAGAGCATACATATATTATATATGATGAAACCAAAGAATGTGCGATTATTGATTGCGGTTGCCTGACGGACAGGGAAAAATCGGCAGTCAAAAACTTTATTGCCGAAAACGGCTTGCAGCCTAAACACCTGCTAAATACGCATTTGCATTTCGACCACGCTTTGGGCAATCGTTTCATTTTTGATACTTACGGACTGAAACCGGAAGCAAATCAGGCAGATGAGTTTTTGCTTGCGCAAATGAAAACGCAACTTGATGTTTTTCTCGGCAAAGAACTGTCGGAAGAGCCTGCACCAATCGGAAAGTATCTGAACGAGGGCGACAAAGTCGTTTTCGGCAATTCGGAATTGGAGGTTTTGCACGTTCCGGGACATTCGCCCGGCAGTTTGGTGTTTTACGCCCGCAAAGATAATATGCTTTTCGCAGGCGATGTGCTTTTCCGCGAAAGCATCGGCAGAACGGATTTGCCGGGCGGTAATTATGCCACGTTGATAAACGGAATAAAAAATAAATTGCTGACTTTGCCCGATGAAACGCTTGTTTTCTGCGGACACGATGAAACAACCACCATCGGACACGAGAGAAAATACAATCCTTATTTGTGAACAGATAAATGCTGCGCGATAAATTTATTATCATTTTATCGCGCAGCATTTATCTTTTTTTTGTATCATTTGCGTGCAAACCGCTCTTCCCAAAGCACCCACATCAAGAAAATAAATCCATAAAAAAGATACTTGAACAGGTAAGCGTGCAAGAAATTAAAATATTCCGGGTGGTCTTTCACCACAACAGAAATGATAACGAGGCGGAAAATATTGAACAAATGCACCATCACCAAGCCGGCGGGAATATACCAAAGTTTGTGTTTCCACGAGCCGCAGTAAAAAGCGATAATGCAGAAAAATATGTACATTTGTTTCAGCCCGTTGCAACCCCACACGATATGGATACCGTTGTTCGTTGGGAAAACAATCGCTGTTTCGTGCAGGTGAAACGGAATGCCGAGCCACGAGAGGACACGCGCCACGTTGGCGGTTACAAACTCCGTCATTCGGTTGAACGGCGCGGAAATATCCAAGCCGAAGAAGGTAACAAAAGTATCCGATTCCTCACCCGTAACGGTGAATTTCCAAAAGAAATGGCAAATCGCCAAAATCACCATAAAATAAATGACGCCGTGCGCCGGCGACAGCCACAACCATAAGTTTTTCAGTTTTGTTTTCATTGCTTTCTATATTTCTTTAAATCAGGTAAAAACCAAGTAACCAATCCTAACAACGGCATATAAGCGCATATATTATACACCGCCTCAATGCCGTGCCAGTCAGCCATTTTGCCAAGCACGGCAGAGGCAATCCCCGCTACGCCGAAGGCAAAACCGTAGAACAGTCCCGACACCAAGCCCAATTTATAGGGCAATAACTCTTGCGCATACACCAATATTGCCGGAAATGCCGATGAAATAACCAATCCGACAAAGAAACTGGTTATCACCGTTCCTGTCAAACCGAGGTGCGGCATCAGTAAGGTAAACGGTGCTGCTCCAAGTATAGATGCCCAAATGACGTATTTTCGCCCTATTTTATCGCCGATAGGTCCGCCTGCCATAGTGCCGATAGCCATTGCGAGCAGATAAACAAACAAAAATACCTGCGACTGCTGTACGCTCACGCCGAATTTTTCTATCAAATAAAATGTGTAATAACTCGACAAACTCGCCGTGTAAATATATTTTGAGAAAATCAGCGTCAATAAAATCCCAATAGAGGCAACGGTTTTGCCTTTCGACAGCGGCATTTCTACCGGTTGATAGCCCGCCGCCGCAAATTGCCCCTGTTTGATAAAAGTCAGACGTTTTTTGTACCAAAGGCTTACCGGCATCATCACCACAATAGCCAAACAGGCAATAATGGAAAAATAAGCAATATTGCCGTGTCCGTGCGGTGCCACGATTAACGCCACCAGCAAGGGACCTATCGAAGCACCGAAATTGCCGCCCACCTGAAAAATGGACTGCGCAAATCCGCGTTTGCCGCCCGATGCCATAGACGTGAGCCGCGATGCCTCCGGGTGCATAGTAGAAGAGCCGATACCCACGAGGAACACCGAGCACATCGTAAAAAACAAATTGTGCGACAACGACAGCGCAATCAACCCCACCAGCGTAAAACTCATACCGATGGGCAGCGACCACGCCGAAGGGCGTTTGTCGTAGAACAGCCCGATGAGCGGCTGAAAAACAGATGCCGCCACTTGATACACAAGCGTTATCAAGCCGATTTGCCCGAAAGTGAGCGCGAGTTCCGTTTTCAGAATGGGATATGATGCCGAGATGACCGATTGCAACGCATCGTTCATACAATGGATACAACTCAACGCAATAAGAATGCGGAAAGTCGTACCGCTCATTTGGGGCTGGTTATTCGACATACTTGAACTTTTTTCTTATAAAATCGGCACAAAAATAAATTATCGGCGCAGAAACTACGCCGCCAATCACATCAATGACATAATGCGCTTTGATATAAACAGTAGAAAAAATGAGAATAATAACTATCGGCAAGAAATAAATAAAATATTTCCGCGCATATTTATAAATGATAATCAGATAGATAAGCGACATTCCTACGTGCGAACTCGGAAACGCGCCGGTCGGTTTTTCGCCTGTCGATTGAATAAATTGCAACAATGGGCGGATAACGTAACCGTCAGGCACTTGGTTGTCGGGAAAATAAAACTGCGGTCCCACAACCGGCAGAATAATAAACAAAATATAGTAAATAAAAAACGAGCATAGTATAACAAAAACCGCCTTTTCACCGGTCTTTTTATCGGTAACGTAGAGATAAACGGCAATAAAAGTCAGTATCAAAAAGTACGAAAAATAGCCGAAACTCATCAGTTCGCTCAACCAACGGTAGGGCAAGGCTTTCGCAAATTCGAGCGCGGGCTGGCAGCCGAAAAGCCATTGGTCAATGCCTGCAAACGCGGGGTCGAGGTTGTCAAAAAGGCACTCGTTCATATAAAACGTTTCGGGGTACCAATAAATGATTAACGCCAATGGAAAGGCGTAGCGGATAAAGTCCAATATTGCCATCTTTTTGTCATTGCGGGCTTGACCCGCAA
>JAISJU010000165.1 GCA_031261165.1 Prevotellaceae bacterium | reverse complement strand
GACAATATGAAAATGTTGCAGCGCGAAGACGGCGTTTTTGAGCAGCACGACGGCTTTTTCAACCTGCCGCATATTGACCTGAAAAGCATCAAAAAAAGCGAATTGCCGCTCTACGATTTTTGGGCTTATGACCGCATTTACCGCACCGATATGGTGAAACAGCCCGATGTGCTGATGTTCCTTTTTATGTACGCGCAGGATTTCAGCCGCGAGGTTATCAAGGCAAATTACGAATATTACGAGCCGATTTGTATGCACGAGTCGTCTTTGTCGCCGTCAATTCACTCGGTCATCGCCTCCGAAATCGGCAAGCACGGCGAGGCAGCCGACTTCTTCGGTTTCGCCACCCGCCTCGACCTCGACGACTACAACAACAACACCTATCAGGGCTTGCACACCACCTCCATTTCGGCGGCTTGGACAAACATCGTCTTCGGTTTCGGCGGAATGAGAGTTTTAGAGCCGATTTTGAGTTTTGCGCCGTCAATCCCCAAAAAATGGAAAAAACTGTCGTTCAAAGTGATTTATCAGGGCGCAGTTATCGCCGTAGAAGTGGAAAGCGCAAAAGCAACCTTCAAAACTGACGGTAAGGCGGTGGCTTTGAAGATTTATGATAGGGAGTATTTGGTTGATGGGAAAGGTTGTGTGGTTGATGTGCCGGAGTTTTATGTGGCGAGGTAAAAAAATAGAGTAATAAGGCAAGACCTGTGAAGCCGCAAGAGCAGTAAAAATTTTAATAGCAAAATGGAAACTCGAAATCATTCAAAAAATGGGGAAAATTTAAAATTGTTAATCATATTTTGTATAACAGTTTGTGTACTTATAAGTTGTGGGGAACAAAAACCAAAACCAAGTGATTTTAGTGCCTATGCTGAACAGGGCGATATAGAGGCACAATGTAATTTAGGACTTTGTTATCTTTTTGGTTGGGGAACTGTCATAGACCTTTTACAAGCCGAACATTGGTTAGATAAGGCGGCAGGAGGTGGTTATCCGCTTGCAATTTATACTTTGGGATACTGTTATGATGAGGGAGTGAATGGTATGAAAAAAAACTTGAAAGAAGCCTTGTATTTTTATCAGAACGCCAAACTTTTTAATAATGTTTTTATTAGAAGATATGGTGAAAGTAATCTTTCTAATGAACAAATAGTAAAAATGAATGCAAGAATTAAAGAATTGGAAATAGACCTAAAACCGACAGGGACAATAGAAAATGTGTGGTTGGAGCATAATGTATCTAAAAATGGGCAAAAAGGAATAAACATTCACATCAATTTTTCCGTAAAAAATATGAACGGAATTAAAGGAATATGTTACGCAAGTTTTTTTCTAGATGGTGAAGATTATGCAACATATAAAGGTTCCACAATATATGATGATTTTATACCACTTTATGATACCGCTAAATATCAAGATTTTATACTATTTTTAAATTATAGTTATTTGCAAGAAATAATAGATGAGTATTGGAAAATTAGTGAATACAAATACAAATTAAAAGTAAATGTTGAGATAGGAGAAGGTACCTCAGATGTATTTTCTAAATCAGATTTTGTTTATTTTACATTTAATACCATACCTCGTGAATACAGAGATTTAATTGAATTTAAATTTGATTGGGAAGAGTCAAAAGAAAAATATGAAGATTATTATTCAAACTAAATAAGGTTTAGAATTATTTTAATTTCTAATATTATGAAAAATTTCATTTTAGAACTTGCTGATGAGGCAATAAAAGGAGTAGAAACAATAGTTACAAATACAAATGTTTTATCTATGGTTACTGAAAAAGTTGGGGATTTTGTGAAAGAAAAAGTCCCCGAAGCGATGGAGGCAGTTGGGGATTTTATAACAGAAAATGTTTCAGATGCTATAGAGAATGTTGGTGATTTTTTGTAAAAGGATACCCCGCTCGCGCCGATTTGCAATCGGTGTGTCAAAAGCAAAGCAAAGAATTTACAATTAATAATTTAAAATTAAAAACTATGATTAAAGGAGTAATTTTCGATTTAGACGGTGTCATCGTTTCCACAGACGAACTGCACTATCAGGGTTGGAAGTATATGGCTGACAGTGAAGGCATTTACTTCGACCGCCAGATTAACGAACGCCTGCGTGGCGTAAGTCGTATGGAGAGCCTTTCGATTATCCTCGAAAAGGCAAGCAAAACCTACACCGATGCCCAAAAAGAGGCGTTGGCTACACTGAAAAACGACTACTACAAAGAGTTGTTGGCAACCACGCTTTCGCCTGCGGACATTTTGCCCGGCGTGCTGAACGTGCTGAGCGGCTTGAAAGCGGCAGGCATTAAAATCGCCATCGGCTCGTCGAGCAAAAACACGCCGACCATCTTGAAACAAATCGGTTTGGACAAAACCTTCGATGCGGTGTCAGACGGCAACAACATCACGAACAGCAAGCCCGACCCCGAAGTCTTCCTCATCGCGGCAGAGTGGCTGGGCTTGAAACCCGAAGACTGCCTCGTGGTGGAAGATGCCGAGGCGGGCGTAACAGCCGCCAAAGCGGGCGGAATGAAAGCGTTGGCTGTTGGCTCTGCCGCCACAGACGACCGCGCTGACCTCGCCGCTGCCGACCTCTCGTTGATTAACGTAGAACAAATGATAAACCTTTAAATAAAAATCTAATACTATGACACAAAAACTAAAGCCAAATCTTACATTTTGGCAACTCTGGAACTTGAGTTTCGGATACATCGGCATTCAACTCGGCTACTCGTTGCAGGGGCAAATGAGCGGTATTTATTCAAGTTTGGGCGCGGCGGACAGCATTTTACCTTTGCTGTGGCTCGGCGGTCCCTTGGCGGGTATCTTGGTGCAGCCGATTATCGGCTTTGCCAGCGACAGAACGTGGACAAAACTCGGTCGGCGCATACCTTTCCTCCTCGCAGGCGGCATTCTTGCGGCTTTGATGATGGTGCTGATTGTCAATTCGCAGTTTCTCGCGGGTACTTGGATACCTGCCGTGCTGTTGGCAGCCATTTTCTTCCTGTTTATGGACAGCGCGTTCAACCTCAGTATGCAGCCTTTGCGTGCTTTGGTGGGCGATATGGTGAATGACAACCAGCGCAATAAAGGCTTTGCCATACAGATGGTGCTGCTGAATCTTGGCGCGATTGTGGGCTTTGCACTGCCGTTTCTGATAGACTGGCTGCTTGATGTATTTGGCAAGACAAACGAAAAAATCGGCGGCATTAACATTTCTATGTCGTGGTCGTTCTATATCGGCGGCGGCATACTGCTTTTGAGCGTGCTTTGGCAAACCCTGCGCGTGAAAGAATATCCGCCGAAAGAATTTGCCGAATACAACGGTTTGACGGAAGAAACGCCAAAGAAAGAATCGTTTTGGAGTATATTGAAAACTACGCCGACTGTGATGTTCCAACTCGCAGCCGTTCAGTTTTTTGTGTGGATGGGCTTGTTCTGTTTCTGGAACTACGGCTTGAACGGCGTTGCCGAAAATATTTTCGATTTAAAGCGCATAGGTGGGGCAATCGACACAAGTTTGCCCGCATTTAAAGATGCACAAAACTGGTACGGTATCGCCAACGCCGTGTTGAGCGTTTGCGCACTTGCATTCTCGTTTGTTTGGGCGAATATTGCCAACAAATTCGGGCGTAAAACGCTGTACTCGTCTGCACTGGTCATTGGTGCTATCGGTTTGATTTCCATATTTCTCATTCACGATAAATATGTGCTCTTCGGTGCAATGGCTTTGATGGGTATTGCCACAGCGGTATTCAACGGCGTTCCCTTTGCCATTGTCAGCGCACGGGTGCCGAAAGAAAAAATGGGCGTGTATATGGGCATTTTCAACCTTGCCATCGTTATCCCGCAAATTGTGTTTGCGCTTTGCGGCAGTTTGCTCTTCAATGCAATTGTGGGCGAAACAGGCAATAATGCTACAATGCTTGTCGTTTCCGGCGTATTCTTTATTATTGCCTCCGCTTGCGTTTGGATTGTGAAGGATAAAAAAGATGTGGTTACGCCTGCGTTGTAATACAACAATAAAAAAAAACAGCAAAATTAGTTTTTGCTGTTTTTTTTGTGTTAATCAGGCATATTCTAAAATTAGTTTCGGGAATTTTTAGAACGCAAATTACGCAGATGGCGCAAATTTACGCAAATCTTTTTTTTAAGGCACAGAGCAGGGCTGTTAAGTTCTCTGTAAAACGCACCGAACAATGTAAGTTTTGTCATTGCGGGCTTGACCCGCAATCCCCCTTTTCAATCCTGTCATTGCGGGCTTGACCCGCAACCCCCTTTTCAATCCTGTCATTCTGACGAAAGTCAGAATCCCCCTTTTTTTTTTCAGGGGGTTGCGGGTCAAGCCTGCAATGACAAAACTTACATTGTTCGGTACAACTTAACAGCCCTGAGGCACTCTGTGCCTTTAAAAAAAGAATTTGCGTAAATCTGCGCCATCTGCGTAATCTGCGTTCTAAAAAACTGCATAATTTGCGTTCTACCAAAAAAAAATCCAAAAAAATATTTGCACAATAAAAAATAATATCTATATTTGCAGCCACAAAATTAACGAAACAAAAAGATGCCTCACCACCAAGAAATATTCGCTAACTGCTGCAAATTTAACACTTTAAATTTGTTCGTTTCGGTATTTTTCTTACTCTCTCTCTCTCTCTCTCTCTCTGGTCGCCGGGTATCTCACGCGCGTAATATACAGAAAAATAATTTATTAGAAAATATATCCCTATTCTTTTTTAATAAAAAAAATGTGCCTTTGAG
>JAISJU010000096.1 GCA_031261165.1 Prevotellaceae bacterium | reverse complement strand
TTTTTCTGCGAAAATCCGCGTCATCTGCGTTATCCGCGTTCTCCATCAAAAATTTGATTGTGCAAAGTTGCATACTTTTTTTGAGTTTTACAAATCTTTTACCAATATATTTTTTGTTGCCTCTTCAAATGCCTTTTCTTTCTTTTCCACGACTACATTCCAAATGTTTCCAAACTTGTTTTTATCTACTTTGAAATTCTCGGAGCCGAGATGATAAAGGCGGTCGAAAACGAGGGCAACGGTCATTTTGTTAATATCGAAAGCGGGCAAATAAGTGGCAGAAATGCCGTCTTCGGAAATGGCGGTGGTGAGTATTTTTGCCTCCGAAAGTTTGGAAATCAGGTTGCTTGTCAGACGCAGGGGGATACGGTTTTCGTGTGAAATTTCTTCAATGGTCAGAGGCGGCTTTTCGTTCTCAAAGCGTTTGACAATGAGATGCAAGATGACCAGATACAGGAAATCTTTGTATCGCCGCGTGATTTTCTGCACATCGGTTTCAAAAGAAAAATTCTGATTGTTCTGAAATGCAAAGGCGAGATTTGCCCCAAAAAGGAATATCAAAAACGACAGTTGCAGCCACAAAAGCAAGAGGGGCAGGGCGGCGAAACTGCCATAAATCTTGTTGTAACTCGACAGCCATATTTGTCCGTTGATGTAGAACATTTGCAGTGCCTGAAAAGCCAAACCCGCCAGCACACCGGCAAATAGCGCACTCGAAATTTTTACTTTCGTATTCGGAATAATGATGTATGCGACCGAAAAAATGACACATATAATAATGTATGGCACAAGTTTCATTCCGAAACCCGCCACAGGAATGAGGATTTGCCCTATTTCTGTGTGAGTGAATGACGAATTGACGAAGACCGAGAAACCGCTCGACACAATCAGCAGTATCGGCACAATGATAACCGCCGAGAGGTAGCCCATCAGTTGGTTGGAGATGGGGCGCGATTTTTTGATTTGCCAAATTTCGTTGAACACATCTTCGATGCTCGAAAACAAGTTCCACACCGAGTAGAGCAACACCACAATGCCGATGCCCACAAACACGCCGCCTTTGGCATATTCGAGGTAGGAATTGACAAAGGCAAACGACCGTTCGAGATTTTCCGCCTGCGCGGGCATATTTTCGATGAGCGACTGCTCTATCATCATTTGAAAACCGAAACCGCGTGCAATAGCAAATATCAGCGCAAGTGTAGGCACTATCGCCAACAAGGTACTGTACGTCAGCGCAGAGGCTTTGCGGCTCAACTTGTCATTGACAAAACTGCGGGCGGTGAGTACAAAAGTTTTCAGTATTTTGTACCAAAACACGCGTTTTTTGGTCAGTTCTTCGTCTGTTGTCCGCCAGATGTCAGTCGTAATGAAACGGATAAAGGTCAAAATCTTTTCTTTCATAAAATAAATGAATAATAGAATAAATGAATAATTGAATAAAACATCGCGTCAGCCGGTCATTTATTCATTTATTCAATTATTCGGTTATTAAAAAAAATCAGCAGGTCTGTAAGCCGGGTTCTGTATTCCTTTCGGAATGCTTGTCATTTATCTACGACTGCCGTTGCCGACAGCCTCTTGCGATTTACCCCTCGGCATCGGGCGAGCAACCCTCATATCGCCGATATACATAATCTTGCAACTCATAAGACGTATTGACCCCCGCGTGTCGCCACCGGAGCGGTAGGCTCTTACCCTGCCTTTTCACCCTTACCTTTCGGCGGTTATTTTCTGTTACGCTTGCTTTGCCCTCGCGGACAAGTTTCCGTTAGGAACTATGATGCTCTGTGTTGCCCGGACTTTCCTCTTTTCCAATCACTTGGAACAGCGACAAGCCGACCTGCTAATGTTTTTGAGTTAAGAGTTAAGAACTGAGAGTTAAGAATAGCCTGATGGCGACATACAAACTCTTATCTCTTAGTTCTTAGTTCTTATATTGATATTATCTTTCAGTTTTTGAGGGGCTTGCCGACAATCGAAAACAGATACAACATATACTATTGTTTCATTTTCGATATAATAAACTACTTTGTAGTTTCGGCGCACCACCAGTGAGCGATATACTTCGGGAAATTCTGATAACAACGGCTCTATCGGAGCCATTCGCGGGAAATGTGCCAGCATAGCCGACTCGTCAAGAATATCATTATAAATATCCGCCGCCGCCTGCTGATTTTTTACTTGTATGTAATCATATATGCCCTCTAATTGACTTTCGGCAAATGCAGTCCATAATACTTTCATATTCTCGGGTGTTTGGCTCTCAGTTCTTCTATTGTTATTACCCGCCCATTGCGTATGTCCTCGCGCGACTGCAAAACAGCATCTTTCATTTTTTCAACAGAAGAATATTGATACGGTGCATCTTCAAAAGGCATATCAATAAGTGCAGGTTCATTTTCGATTTTCGGCACCAGAAAGCCGCTTGACAAAATATAATTCAGCAAATTTCTTGCCTGAACGCTTTTTTCATTATAAGTAAGTGTTATTGTTTCCATATCTCTTTCTTTTTAAACTTTTCACACTGCAAAGATAAAGAACATATTTGTTTTAAACAAAAGTGTTTATATAGAATAAGATATTTTTGATTTTCTGGATTGCTTCGGAAATACCTCGCAATGACGCGAAACCCAATGGCAGTACGTCATTGCGAGTGGTGATAATTTTTTTTAAATAATAGGGAATGACGGTTTTTACATTGCATCACAAGTTAAATAAATTAGTCCGTTAGGACTTGCATATCAATAGAATAACAATATTTTGCTTTGTTTGAAATGTCCGTAGGACATTCACTACAATTATTTTGTGTATCCCCTACGGGGAAAAAGACCAAAACAGCCGTTTTTTTCTATTGATATGAATGCCCTATCGGGCAAAAAACACATTTTCAACCTACGATTAACATAAATCAATAAAGACCAACATCTACAAATATTCAAAATATAAAACTGCTATATATCAAACAATTATAAAAATACGTCAATGGTAGGTATTTCCGAAGCAATCCAGAAAAAAATAAAATTCAACAAACTGCTTAATCTATATAAACTATAGTTTCTAATAATCCTGCAAAAACTTAATCAAATTATCATCGTGCGAGAGGTTTAACTTTTTGCGCAAGTGATACCTGCCCATTTCCACGCTGCGGTACGTTACGTTCAGCAACGGGGCAATGTCTTTGGAACTCAGCCCCATTTTCAGGTAGGCACACAGTTTCCGGTCATTGACCGTCAGCGAGGGATAATTTTCTTTCAGGCGTTTCAGATAATTCTCATATACGAGGTCAAAATTTTCTTCAAATTTCTTCCAGTTGTCGTCTTGTTCGATGTTCTCCTTAATGTCGTTTTGTATCCGCTGCAAATGCGGCAACACATCTTTCGGCTCTTTTCGCGCTTTTATGTCGTCAATCGTTTTATTCAAGTTTTGGCTTACTTCCAGCAGCATTTCGTTTTTGCGGATTAAGTTCATCGTAGAACTTGCCAATTCCCGCGATTTATGTTTCAAATTATGTTCTAATTGCTGTTTATGTAAATTTTCTATTTCCTTTCCCTTTTCTTCTTCTATTTCCTGTATTTCCAAATCTTTTTGTTCTTCTAATTTTTGTATGTTTTTGTGCAGGCGTTTTCTTATATATATGACAAGCAGCACAGTCAACAGTACCAGCAGGATAAAATAGACGACAAAAGCCGCTGTTGTTTGGTACCACGCCGGTAGCACCGTGAAAGTATAAACACTTTCCGCAGACGTGATGCCTGCCGTGTTTTGCGCCTTTACTTTAAATGTATAAGTGCCTTTGGGCAATTTGGTATATTCTTTCGTGTTTTTGGTTGAAAAAGCCGACCAGTCCGTGTCATAATTTTCAAGCATAAAACTGTAAAGCACCGCCTCGTTTTCAATAAAATCCGGTGCCGCAAACTCAAACCCGATGGAATTATCCTTATGTTTAATTTCGGAAATGTAACTTTGTATCGGCAAATAACCACAGATAACGGAATCGCGCTCGCCGGTTAAATATACTTTTCTGATGGATACGGAAACAGAGTCCGAAACGGCAGGCGCATTTGTTGTCAGCCACGCAAAACCATCTTCCGTATTGATGATGATGTGTTCCTTATCCACAAAATTGAAATGTTCAAATCCGTTTATCAACTTGTTTTTGAGAAATGAAAATTGCGTCTGATTGGTTTTATAACTGTTGTCCGGCTGATGAAAGGCAACGCTCAAAAAGTTTTTCGACACCGCCCATACATCTTTATTCGGCGACTCGTACAAATGCACCGAGAAGGGATAAATGCCGAAAGTTTTTTCGTATTTTTCGTTGTGCAGCACTTTGTCGCTGTCGTAGCGGAAAAAACCGCCGTCTGACGAAAAGACTATTTCATTTTGAATAAGGGAAAGCGTATTGTTCACGTTGGTATAAAACCCTTTGGAAGTGTCTATTGCCTCCACTTTATCAAAATTGTCCGCTTTCTCGTTCAGGCTTAGTTTGAAAACGCCTTTTATCCAATGCGCAAACCAGATATTGCCCTCATTATCTTCTTCAAACATACCGCCGGTTTCCTCAAATCCTTTGACAAAATGTTGCAGTTTCCATTCATTCCGTTCTTTCTTCAAAATAAAAAATCCCTGATACGAGCAGCCCAGAATGTAACCCGCACGACTGCGCAATTTTTTAAATCCCCACGTTCCGGCAAGTCCTTTAACAGGATTTATATTGTTGCCGTCAATCGTATAGGCACCGTCATTGGCAGCCACAAACACGGTATTGTCAATGAGCGACAAACTCCATATTTGCCCCTGTATTTGTGGAACAGGTTTTACGTTTGGCAGCGAGGCGGTGTTTTTCAGCGGGTAGTCGGTGCTGTACAAGCCCTGATTGGTACCCAGATACAGCGTCTTGTCCTTCACCAGCGAGGCATAGCCCGAGCCGCATATCTTGCTGCTGCCCAGCAGGCTGTATATTGGAGAATTGATAACGACATAGTCAATACCCTTGTCAAGTCCCAACCAAAGATTTTCTTGCTTGTCGAAATTGATACTCAATATGGTGTTATTTTGCAGCCCCGAAGAGATATTGGAAAAAATGCTTTGGTTGCTTTTCAAATCTTTCACAACCAGCCCGTTTCTCACCGTTCCGAAAGCAATTTTGGAATGCCTCACAGCAGCGCAAAAAATCTGATTTTTGATTAAAAAGTCATCAATATCGGTTTTAAATTCGGTCAGCGTTTTGCCGTCATACTTAAATAGCCCGTGAAAAGCGGTTACAAAAAGGATTTCGCGGTTGTTCAAAGGCAAGATGGAACATATCTTTTTGTCCCTCAGCACTTCGGTAGCAGGCATTTGCATAAAAATATCGCCGTTCATAAAATAAACACCCTCGTTGCTTACCGCCACCATAAACGAGTTATGCACAAGTGCCGCATAATTAATTTTATTGGAAAAGTTGAAACGTTTTATTTGTCCGTCTTTATAGCGGAAAATTTCGTTTGCGCCGCAAAAAAACAGCGTGCCGTCTGCCCGATAGATTTGCCATATCTCGCCGAAATCGGCATCTTTGGAATTTATTTTTCCGGTTAGCGAATGATATTCCAAAATACCGGCTCTGTTTCGCGAAAAATATCCGAACTCGTTAAACGCGCCGGCGTAAATGCGGTCGGTTTCGCGGTCGTAGCACAAAGAACGCACGGTCGTATAATTACTCACCGGATAGGTAGTCCACCGGTTGCCGTCATATTCGAGCAAGCCGTAGTTGTTGGCAAAATACACCCAGCCGTTCCGGTGCTGAATGATGTCCCAACTTTGCGTACCCGATTTGATGGCTTTTGCATCAAAATTCACCACATACGGATACATCGCCGCCGCTTGGAATGCACATAAAAGACAGAGAGCAGTAAGAAATTTTCTCATAATGATAAGCAGTATTTAAAAATTAATTATGAGGCTGTTTTTTCAGAACGCAAATTACGCAAATGTCGCAAATTTACGCAAAATCAATATAGGCATTAGTATTTATATAGATTAAGCAGTTTGTTGAATTTTATTTTTTTCTGGATTGCTTC
>JAISJU010000088.1 GCA_031261165.1 Prevotellaceae bacterium | reverse complement strand
TTATCTCTTTTTTTGATATTTCTTCCGTTCTTCCACTGCCGGGTCATAGAGCATACCGGTACAGATGCAGTATCGCCGTCCGGTGCGTTGCAGCACGTCGTAATTAACGCAGCCTTCGCAGCCTTTCCAAAACGACTCGTCATCTGTGAGGTCGGCAAAAGTTACGGGCTTGTAACCGAGTCCGGTGTTGATTTTCATCACCGCCGCGCCCGAAGTCAGTCCGAAGAGTTTTGCATCGGGAAAACGCTTGCGCGAGAGTTCAAAGGCTTTTTTCTTGATTTTTTTCGCCAAGCCCTGCCCGCGAAATTTATCGGCAACAATCAAGCCCGAATTGGCAACAAATTTCTTGTCGCCCCAAGACTCGATGTAGCAAAAACCCGCAAATTCCTCCTCGCCGTTTTCGTAGCGGGCAATAGAGATAATCGCCTTTCCTTCAAGCATTTTCTTTTCCACATACTCGTGTGTGCGCTTGGCAATGCCTGTTCCGCGCACCTTTGCAGACGCCTCAATGGTGTCGAGAATGGTGTCAACGTATTTCAGATGTTTGTTGTTGGCAATGTAGATTTTAAATTCCGGTTTCATCGTATTTTTTGAACGCTTAAAAAACAAAGCGCAAAAGTACATAATTTTTAAAAAACAATCTGCGTTTTTTTGAGAAAAGAATTTAGATAATAAATTTTTCAGATGAATTCTTTTTGCAATAAAATTTATTGCTACCTTTGCCCTCAATTCCAAATGCGCTTAAAATGTTGAGTTTTTGGAAGGATTTATTATTTTTTAAAGCGTTGCTTTATTCTTGTCTGTAAATTCCACAACTACAATAATGCGAGAGTAAGTTAAAAAGAACGCTTGCGCTGCTGCGTGGGCTTAACTTATTAGCATTATGGGTCGTGGAAAACCTTACAGACAGATAGGTTAATCCACGTTTTTTTATGACTGAAAATACACTACTTGGCGAATTGATTTGCAAACACTTAAAAGAAAACGGTCAGAGTATTACCTGGCTTGCAAAACAACTGCATTGCGACCGGAAAAAGTTATACCTGTTCTTTAAAACTTCCTATTCCGACACCGAATTTCTTTTTGACATCTGTCGTATTCTTAAATGCGACTTCTTTCCTTATTTCTCCAAACAACTGTCCGAAATCGGCATTACCCACAAAGCATTGTAGCAAAATCCGCCACAGTTTTATGGATAAAATTCCTGCAAAACCGTGTAAATAAAACTACATTAAATTTCTGATTGTTAATTATTTATACTGTACTTTTGTGAAATTAAATTTAACAGAAACGGAGTATGCCGAAAAGCCGTAAAATGAGTAGGCAAAATCTTGATTGGTGTAAAACTGTATCAGAAAAAATGAAAAAAATAGAAGACAACTACACAGTAAGAGGCTCACTTGCTGACGAAACTATTGATTCTTGGGTTTGGATAAACGATGATAGGATTCCCAAAGGATACATTTCTATTAAAAACAAAAAGAATGGAAATAAAATAGTCGTTTATAAACGTGATATTGATGAGCATTTTATAAGGCTTTACAATAAACCATACGAAAAAATAGCCTGTGACAATTGTGATAATTGTTGCAATGGCAAAAAATTTTACATTGCACCAGAACAAGAACGCAAAGAAAAACGCAAATATAATGATTGTGAAATAAAAGAATATAATATTTGTTATGAAGATATTGAAAAAAACAAGAAAAAGTATATCGCAATTAATGAATATTACAGGGTTGAATTAGAATTAAAACCAAACGACGAAGCTACATTAGAAATTGAAGATGAAATATGTTATATACGTTATTGGTGGAATACAAGAAAACACCCCAATCCCACAGTGGCAACAGCAAATAGAATATCTTTATTTTCTCTAATATTAGGAGGTATTTCTCTTTTTCTAGGAATTCTTTCGTTAGTTAAATGTTCTGAAAATCCAATTAATAATACAACAATAACCATTATAGGAACAGACAATAATAGTAAATCAATAATTGATACAATCTCGACAAATAATCAAACAAAAAATGATACAATAAAAAATAAATCTATAAACAAATGAAAACAAACAAATTAATGCTTTTAGCAAGAACAATAGTACTTCCCGCAATGGGATTTACCATTGAAAACTGTAAAAATAAATAATCAACTAAATATTAATCATTTAATTAAAAATCAAAACAATGAAAAAAGTAATTTATTTCTTTACAATGCTCTTCGCAGTAACTATGATTAGTTGCTCAAAAGAGAAAGACGAGCCACAGGTAGAAGAGCCTGAACCTGAACCTATTGAAAACGTTGATGGATTATCTAACACAGCAAATCCTTACACCTTTTTGAATAAAAAGATTCAAATAGACGTAGAGTATGGATACAATCCTCAATGGAATTATTCTGAAATACTTACGTTTGTCAATTATTCAAAATTAGACAAACGTTACAGTGTTGGGACAGAAAAATATGATTTACAAATGACACTTTATAGCGATGGTATGAGATTAAGACATCAGGGTAGTTGTCAGTCATTGAATAATTGTAACCTCGATTTTATTGTTATTCTAAAGGAACAAACACCAAATGTATTTACAGGTAGATTTGGCGGTGAATATAATAATGATGATATGATTACTTTAACAATCCTCGAATAAAGTAAAGACCTCATTTTTACCTAATTTTTCTAACAAAACAACCTTAGTAGCATAAGTTATTTGTCCGTATCCAACCTCAATACCTCATTTGTTATAATATCCTAATGAGGTAATGAGGTTTATTTAACTCCAATTTTTCTGCTACTACTGAGGTTGTTTTGTTAGAAAAATTAGGTAAAAATGAGGTCTTTACAATTTTCCGAATACAACTAATTACAAATCCGCACCGGTGGGAAATACTCCAACCGAAGACTAATTTGATTGGCTTTCGAGAAATCATCGGGAACAGGTTGCGTTACTTTTCCGGTGGCAGCCCATTCGCTTCCGCGCAATAGCGTTACCTGAAAACCGGTGCATTGCATAGCGGCATTCTCTTGCAGAGTAGAGCCTACGTGTCCAATCATAGTATGAAAAACACGACCTTTCCCATAACTGACGGTGAAAATAAGCGGCTCTTCCCTACCCGACCCGCCTGTTGCTTTGTCCGAAAAAGCGGTGTATAACAGGTTCTCAATCTTGCCCGAGCCTCTCATAAAACTGTACAGTTCATCTTGTGCGTGTTTCCATTGGGCAGGCAAACCCTGCGTAATGAGATGTAGCGTGTCGCGTGCATTCAAAACAAACTCGTGAGGCGCGCCGTGATGTCCGCCAATACCCGGTTCCGAGTTGCTTACCAATTTGTTGTTTTCCCAGTATTGGTAAGGTCCGGCAGTTTCGTTCCTGCCTTCCCAACCGCCCAAAGCCGTCATTTCATTGTATTCTTTCCATTTCGGAAAAGCATTATTTGCCGCGTGAAAAAAGACGATGCCACCGCCGTTTTTTACATATTCCACCAATCGTTTGTTGGTTTCTTCCGCCCAAGAATCGCCGTTATAATCAATAACTACCAACTGATAAGGCTCAAAATCAATAATAAAATTGCTCATATCCTGCCCTTTTGCAGGCGAAACGGCTATATCGACAGAGAATAATCCCGAGTTTTTCAGAATTTTTTCCAATGCAAGATGACTTACCTGCCAGTTGTGATTATTCTGACCGGTGATGATAAGTGTTTTAATGGAATCGGACTGCGCATTAGCAAAGCACGAGCAAGCGAATAATGCAAGCAATAAAAAAGAGTGATAAACAGGTTTCATTGTATTTTTGAACATTTAAAAAGTAAACTGTAAAAGTACATCATTTTCAAAAAACAATGGATAGAAAAAAAGAATTATTTTCAGAGTCTAAAATTAACAACAATTTATTTGGCAGTAATCAATAAAAGCAGTAATTTTGCCATTATTTTAATGGCTATTAAATTAACTGTGATTAAATTATTGCTTATGAAATTCTACGATAGAATAAACGAGATGGAAACGCTGGCAAAAATAAATATGCAATCTACTGAGAATGCGTGTTTTACAGTAGTGGTCGGGCGCAGACGGATAGGCAAAACATCTTTACTATTAAAAGCGTTTGAGCACAAACCGATGCTTTATCTTTTTGTCAGCCGCAACAGCGAAGCGGTGCTTTGCAGCGGATTTCAGCAACAAGCAACGGAAGTATTGGGCTTGCAAATTTATGGCACAATCCATCGTTTCAGCGATTTATTTGAGCAACTGCTGATGTTTGCACAGCATACGCCTTATACGCTGATAATAGATGAGTTTCAAGAGTTTGAGCACATTAACACTGCCATTTTCAGCGAGATACAAAACCTTTGGGACAGATACAAAGACCGTATTCAACTGAATTTTATCGCCTGCGGGTCTATTTATTCGTTGATGATGAAAATTTTTGAAAATCAAAAAGAGCCGTTGTTTGGTCGATTGACCTCAAAAATCATTCTGAAACCATTTACAATCAATGTAATAAAAGACATTCTAAAAGATTACAATCCAAACTTTACAGCAGAAGATTTATTGTTTCTATACATGCTTACGGGCGGTGTTCCGCAGTATATTTCGCTGTTAATGAACGCAGGTGCAACAACGTTCGACACAATGCTTGATTTTGTTACACGTTCCGATTCGCCATTTTTGAACGAGGGAAAGGACTTGCTTGTGTCGGAGTTTGGGCGCGATTACAGTACCTATTTTTCTATTCTTCAACTGATTGCAGCAGGGAAAAACACGCAAAGCGATATAGATTCTATTATTGGAAAAAACATAGGCGCATATCTTGTCAATCTCGAAAAACAATATTCGCTCATTGTACGCAACAAGCCGATATTTTCCAAACCCGAAAGCCGCAATGCTCGCTGGACAATCGGCGACAACTTCTTGCGGTTTTGGTTCCGTTTCGTTTATCCCAATCAAACGTTGATAGAAATGGGAAAAATGAATCTGCTAAAACAATATATTTCAAATCATTACGAACAATACAGCGGACTGATTTTAGAAAAGTATTTTCGTCAGAAGTTTGCCGAAGAGCAAAATATTACCCAAATCGGCAATTATTGGAACAAAAAAGGCGAAAATGAAATAGACCTCATTGCGTTGAATGATTTTGATAAAACAGCCGTTATAGCCGAAATAAAACGCAATCCGCAAAAAATCAATTTGCAAACTTTGGAGGCAAAAACAGTTAGTTTTCAAAAGTATTTGTCGAAATATAAAGTGTCGTTTCAAGCCTTGTCAATGAATGAAATGTAATGTTTTACGGTAATGATAAATTCATATCCTCATCATAAACCAGCACTTCGTTGTCAATCATAAACCGAATGGCACTGAGCGATTTTTCTTCTTCAAATTTCAGCGTATCAACAAGTTGCTGAATATTCAATGGCTGCTTTTGCAGTATATTTTTGACCGTTTCCCGTATGGTAAGAAACTCGTTGTTTTTCAAGGTTTCGCGTTTGCTTTTCAGGCATACATCGCACACACCGCAGTCGCAGGCGTTTTTCTCGCCGAAATAGGCTAACAGCATTTTGTTTCGGCAGATGTTTTCGCTTTCGGCATACTCCAAAACGGAGGCAATCCGTTTCTCAAAACGCTCTTTCCGTTTCTCATACACCTCTTTGCCGATACTGATTTTTTCGTGGTCTTGCCGCTCTTGCGTGAAGACGATAAAGGGCGTTTTTTTGGCGGGAATGTATTTGACGATGCCGCGTTTGGACAGTTCTTTGAGGCTTTCATACACCTCTTGGCGCGGCATTTTCAGGCGCAGGGCTATTTCGCCCTCGTCTATGCGGGAGAAATCGGTGAAAAGTCCGGTATAGAGGCGCAACACGAGGTTGATGATGTTGTCGAAAGCGGGATTGTTGAGGCGGATTTTGTAGAGTTCGTCCCGATGTACGGTGAAAATGAGGCGCGAGGCGTTGTCCTGCTCTTCTGTGAGTTCGATGTAGCCCGCGTTTTGCAGGATTTTCAGCGCGCTGTAAGTGGGCAAAATGGGGAAACGGAAAACACTGCAAAAACTCGCCAAACTGAAATCGTAAACCGCATCAAGTCCGTAGCCTTCCGCCACCTGAAAATAGTTGCCCAATGCCTCGTAAGTGCGGCGGATACGGTCTTTTTCGGGGAAACTGTCAAAGATGCGTTTTTTCAGTTTTGCGCTGTCCGCCTTTGAGAACAGCAGCACGGCATACGCCTTTTGTTCATCGCGCCCCGCCCTGCCCGCCTCTTGAAAATAGGCTTCGAGCGAGTCGGGCAAGTCGATATGCACCACGAGCCGCACATCGGGCTTGTCAATCCCCATTCCGAAAGCGTTGGTCGCCACCATCACGCGGCACGCGCCCTTTTTCCACGCCTCTTGCTTGCGGTCTTTCGCCTCGTTGCTCAGTCCGGCGTGGAAAAAATCGGCGGTCATTTCGTTTTGAACAAGAAACTGCGCGATTTCCTTTGTTTTTTGGCGGTCGCGCACATACACAATTGCCGAGCCGGGTACACCGTTCAATACATTGAGCAAAAAACGCGGCTTGTCATCAACCGTTTTTACGACATAAGCGAGGTTTTTGCGCTCAAAACTTTTCTGAAATACGTTTTTCTTGCGAAATTGCAATTTTGCTTGAATATCATTGACCACTTCGGGCGTGGCGGTGGCTGTGAGTGCCAGCACAGGCGTGTTTTCGGGCAGCAGTTTTCTGATTTCGGCAATGCGCAGGTAGGGCGGGCGAAAATCGTAGCCCCACTGCGAAATGCAATGCGCCTCATCAACCACAAGAAAACTGACGGTCATTTGTTTCAGTTTGGTAAGGAAAATTTCCGTTGCCAATCTCTCGGGCGACACATACAAAAATTTGTAACCGCCGAGAATGCAGTTTTCCAACGCGATAATAATTTCATCGCGCGTCATACCCGAATAAATGGCGGTGGCTTTGATGTGGCGGCTGCGGAGGTTTTGCACCTGGTCTTTCATCAGCGCAATGAGCGGCGTAACCACAATGCACACGCCCTTCATCGCCATTGCCGGCACTTGAAAAGTGATGGATTTTCCGCCGCCGGTGGGCATCAGTCCGAGCGTATCTTGCCCTGCGGCAACGGAAAGCACGATTTTGTCCTGCAAGTCGCGGAAATCTGTGTAGCCCCAGTATTGTTGGAGGATATTTTTGTAGGTTTGTAGGTCGGTATTCATTCTGCAAAAATAGCATTTTACTTGCAAAAATCAATGCAAGTTTTATTTTAAATTTGCATTAAACTTTCTCTCTATTTCTCAGTCAAAATATATTACTAAAACAGAACAAACAAAATGACCAAAAAAATAATATCCGCTGCATTATTCTTTATATGCAGCATTCTCACTGCCTTTGGGCAGGGCGTGGTTTCGGGCAATGTGGTTGATAAAGACGGCGAGGGGGTAATGTCGGCTAATGTTACGCTGAACAAAGACAGCGCACTGATAAGCGGTGTTTTGACCGATGAAAACGGCAATTTCTCGCTGCCGAATGTGCCGTTTGGAAAATATAAATTGACCATCAGTTTTATCGGTTACAAAACCGAAACGCGCCGAGTAGAAGTTTCGACCGAGAACAGCAATATCCACCTGAAACCTATCACATTAAGCGATAACTCGCAAATGCTCAAAGAGGTAGAAGTTCTCGGCATTGCCTCACAAACAAAATTCGACATCGACAAGAAAATTTATACCGTCAATCAAAACGCGCTGTCGGTGGGCGTGGGGGCTGACGAAATTCTAAAAAATATCCCTTCGGTAAATGTGGATAACGAGGGCAATATCTCGTTGCGCAACGATGAAAATGTGCAAGTGTGGATTAACGGCAAACCATCGGGGCTGACCGCCGAAAATCGCGGGCAAATCCTCGAACAACTGCCAGCCGAAAGCGTGGAGAGCATAGAAGTGATTAGCAATCCGTCATCAAAATACAATCCCGAAGGCACATCGGGCATCATCAACGTGGTGCTGCGCAAAGACCGCAAAGCGGGTTATTACGGCGCGGTGTCGGCGGGCGCGAGTTATCCCTGGGGCTTTAACGCGGGCGGAAACATCAATTACAGCAACAAAAAATTTGATACTTACCTCAGCCTCAACTACCGCAACAATCGGCGCAACGGCGGCGGCTGGCTCAACCGTTCGTCATTTGGCGAACAGGACACTACTTACCTGCGGCAGGACAACGAAAACGAAAGCCATAATCAGGGATTTTTTGCGCGGGCGGGCGTGGATTATCATATCAACGACAAAAACACCATTGGCGTTTCCGGTTTCACAATGCTTGGCGGCAACACGCGCACGACCGATTACCGGTATTCGTTAATCAATCAGTCTTATTCGCAAAAGACAACTTCCGATGGCAACCAACTCGGCTATAATTTTTCCATTGATTACGAGCATATTTTCGATAAGAACGAACACAAATTAACGGCAAGCGCGGGACATTCGGATTTCACATTCGACTCGAACACGGATTATCTGACTTTGCGCGAAAACGCGAGCAACGAGAGAAGAGAAGACATAAACCGTCATTCGCAGGAATATTGGTTGCAAGCGGATTACACGCTGCCGATTGGCGAGAAATCTAAATTGGAGGCGGGTTACAAAAGTTCGTGGCAGCCCGACCGCAATATTTTAAAGCGCAATTCCATTTTGAATGACGATTTTACGCTCAACCGCCAAATCCACGCCGTGTATGCCAACTATAAAAACACGCTGAAATTTATAGATTTGGGTTATTTGCTTGGCGTGCGCGGCGAGGCGACCATCACGGACTGGAAAAACATCGGTGAAAAGGGCAATTCTGCGTCTTACGATTTTTTTCCGAGCATTTTCCTGTCCAAAGCCTTTGGCAAAGGCAACGAAGTGCAACTGAGCCTCACACGCCGCATCAACCGCCCGGGCAGGCGCGAACTCAACCCGCTGCGCGACACAAGCGATTCTACCAATATCCGCTACGGCAACCCCGACCTGAAACCGGCATTTGCGCTTGCTTACGAACTGATTTACATCAAGACGTGGACAAATCACACGCTTTCCGCCTCCGCTTACCTGCGCCAAACGGACAATATTATTCAGCCGGTCAGCAAGTTTGAAGATAACATGATGCAAACAACCTACAAAAACATCGCCTCGCGCCAAAATTCGGGTTTGGAACTCTCGCTCAAAGATAGATTTTTTCGTATTATGGAATTAACAAGTACCGTCAATCTCTATTACTCAAAACTCTACGGCAATACTGACGAAGTACGGACAAACGAGAATTTTTCGTGGGACGCGCGTATCATCGGCAACGTGCTGATACAAAAAGGCTTTTCGGCACAACTGACCGGCAATTATCAATCGGCATCGCTCCTGCCGCAGGGGAAAAGACTGCCCGTTTATTCGTTTGATGCCGGTCTGAAAAAGACTTTTGCGGAAAAAATCACGCTCAATCTTTCCGTGCGCGATATTTTCAATTCCCGCAAAATGCGTCAGGAAATTTTCTCGGACAATTTCCGTCAGGAAAGCGAGCAGTATTTCAATGGGCGCACTGTCCGTTTGACGGTTTCGTATAATTTCGGCAACCTGAAACCGAAAAAGAAAACGCAGAAACAGCAAGAGGAGAATAGTTTTGATGTGGAGCAGGCGTTTTAAATAAATACGAAACGTAACACGTTTTTGGAAACGTGTTACGTTTTTTGTAGGGGCGAAATATTTTTCGCCCTCTCTTTTATTTTGATTGCCCGTAGGGGCGTATTGCATACGCCCGCATTTTCGCATTTTTCATCAGGGCGTATGCAATACGCCCCTACAATCAACCAAATGAAAGGGCGGAAAATTTTCCGCCCCTACACCTGGCGGCGGGATACGCAGATTTCTTTTATTTATTTTGTACAATGCCCAACGAAGCAGGCGTATTTAAGGGAGTTTCAAAAAAAATATTGCGAAATATTCTTTTTTATTTGTTTATGTCAATTTTTATTTCTTACTTTGCACCGAAATAATTCCGGTGGGGAATGTCCCCGTTTGGTCTTTTTATTTGTGTTTTAATTTATTACATCACCAAAGTGATGGGTTACACTTGAAAAAACAAAAACCTGTTTACTATATTCATAATTTAAAAACAAAAAACAAAATGAAAAAAGTATGTTTTTCGGCAATTGCGATTGCCATTTTATCAGCAGCAGGCTTTGCGTCTTGCGGAGGCGGACAGAAGCAACACAATCAAGAGGAGATTGTTATCACCGAGATGGCAGACAATTCTCGCATCAGTGTGAATTGGAAAGGCACGTACACAGGCGTTATCCCCTGTGCCGACTGCGAGGGCATCAACGTAACCATTGTGCTGAGCGACAGCACTTATCAGTTGAGTTACGATTATCTGGGCAAGGGAAAAAGCCCCGTCACAGAAATTTCGGGCAGTTTTTCGTGGGACGACAAAGGCGGCACCATCACTCTGGCAAACGATGCCAGCATTCCGCCCTATTATCAGGTTGGCGAAGGCAGATTGATACAACTTGATATGGAAGGCAAGCACATCACCGGCGAAAATGCAGAAATGTATGAATTGACGCAAATCGAAATCGTAGAGTAAGATTTTATTCTGCTAAAAGAGAACTTTTCCGGAGTTTTAAAACTTTGGAAAAGTTTTTTTTTACCTCTATTTGTTACAAGTCTGCCCTTTGCACTTGTGAAATTTAGAAATTTCATATACCTTTGCCCGAAAATTTATACACAAAAAATGAGAACACCAAATCGCCCCGCCGCAAAGCCGGCAAAACCATTTAAAAAGACTTTCAAATCATCATCTAACAAAGATAATTCTTCTTATAATAAAGATAAGAAATCTGACTTTTCGGAAAAACCAAAATTCCGCCGTGATTCCGATGATAAGCCCAAATTCAAAAAAGATTTTGGAGATAAACCGTTTGAAAAACCCAAATTCCGCCGTGATTCCGAAGAAAAGCCCAAATTCAAAAAGAGTTTTGGAGATAAACCGTTTGAAAAGCCAAAGTTCAAACGCGATTTTGAAGAAAAACCAAGATTCAAAAAGGATTTTGAGGCGTCTGAGAAACCCAAATTCAAACGCGATTTTGAAGATAAACCCGCATTTAAACGTAATTTCGACGACAAACCATCTGAAAAAAGACCGAGATTTAAACCGAGTTCGGAAGGAAAACCGTTTTTTAAACGCAACGATGACGACAGAAAACCGGTGGTTGAGCGCAGTCGAAACCACGATGCCGATTATGACCCGAACGCCAAATACAGCCTGAAAAAACAAATCGAGTTCAAAAGGCGTACCTTGCACGAAAACAGCGAAATCCGCCTCAACCGCTTTTTGGCAAATGCGGGCATCTGTTCGCGCCGCGAGGCTGACGAGTATATCAAAGCGGGCGTGGTAAGCGTCAATGGGCAGGTGGTTACCGAAATGGGCACAAAGGTGTCGTTCAACGACAAAGTGCTGTTTCACGACCAACTCGTGCGCTCGGAAAAGAAGGTGTATATCCTGCTCAACAAGCCGAAAGACTGCTTAACCACGTCAGACGACCCGCAGGAACGCCACACGGTGATGGACTTGATAAAAGACGCCTGCACCGAGCGCGTGTACCCCGTTGGGCGGCTCGACCGCAACACCACCGGCGTACTGCTGCTTACCAATGACGGCGACCTCGCCGCACGGCTGATGCACCCGAAATACAACAAAAAGAAGATTTACCACGTTTTCCTCGACAAAGCCCTTACCAAAGCCGATATGGAAACCATCGCGGGCGGCATTGCGCTTGATGACGGCGAAATCCGCGCGGACAACATCAGTTACGTTGATGAAACGGACAAAAAGCAGGTGGGCATCGAAATCCATAGCGGGCGAAACCGCATTGTCCGCCGTATCTTTGAGCATCTGGGATACCGCGTGGAAAGGCTCGACCGCGTGTATTTCGCCGGACTGACTAAGAAAAATTTACAGCGCGGGAAATATCGCTTTTTGAGCGAGAAAGAGGTTAGTATGCTGAGTATGGGGGCGTATGAATGAGTTTTTTGTTTGGTCAGAACAAAGATTTGGGGCTGATATTGCAGTATGTAATAAAAAAATGCAGACGTATTAACAATTATTGGCAAATGTGTTATGACATAACAAAAACAATTGACTTATCTTTGTAGATTATATGTATTTGTTTTGATTATACACATAACAATATGATAATTAATCACTTAATAGAACGTTACTTTTCTTTGTTAAATTTTGATTTCAAACAAGATTTGAAGTCAGATAATTTATTGTCAAGAAAAGAAGAATTTTTGAAAGGCAATGTGTTTTTTTATGACAATAAAAATCAGACAGATGCCTCATTCTATTTAATTACTATCACACCTTCCGAAGAAAATTTAGAGAAAATCCGTAAAAGTATTTGGAATGAAAATTCTGCATCTTCATTTTTCTATCCAACAGATGAAACTCATTTGCGCCTTTGTTATGCCAAAGGAAACCCCAAAGAAGATTTAATAGAATTTGATACATTTGATGTAACAAAAGAGGAAGCCACATATTTTGAAAAAATAAAAAAATGGCAATTCGATAGTGGGGCTTTTTGGTTAAGTTATGCTGATTTCTTGAAAAAAGCAAAGACAAAAACTATTGATAAAGAATTAGTTGAAACCTTAAAAATTTTGAGAAAAGAATTACAAAAACTAATTCATAAGGAAGATATAGTGCAGGCGTGGATTGACAGAACTTTGTATGCTAAGTTTTTAGATGATAATCACATTATTAATTCAGTGTTTTATAAACACTATTTTGGTGATAGTGATTTGGACTATAAACAACTATTGCAAGAAGGCAACCCTTCTAAATTGAATAAATTATTTAAAATAATTCACGAAATTTTCAACAATAATCTATTTGACGACCCAAAAATAGAGGACAAATATCTAACAAAAGAAGTTTGTAATTTAATATATACAAGTTTGTCTGCTGATTTAAAAACAAAACAGTTAAGATTATTCGATTTTCAATTTAATGTACTTCCTATTGAACTAATCAGTTATATTTATGAAGCATTTTTAAGTAAAGAACAAAAGGCAAACGGTATTTATTATACACCCAGAAAATTAGCACAACTGATTGTAGATGATGTTATTACAGAAAAGGGCAAAGTTTTAGACCCTGCTTGTGGTTCGGGAATGTTTTTGGTAACGGCTTTTCAGAAATTACTGAAAATCAGCGAAGAAGATAAGAAATGGAGTGCAGCCAAGAAAATACAGCATAGAACAGAAATTTTATCTAAATATATATTCGGCATTGAAAAATTCCCGATAGCACAACGATTTGCTATTTTCTCTCTTTCTTTGCAAATATTTAAAGATATAGACCCAATAGAAATAAGAAATTACATTGCAGAACAGTTGCAACAAAACAAGGAAATAGATTTATTTAACCAATATTCTTTTTTTGATAATATTAAATGTGCAAATTCATTAAGTATTAAAGATGACAAACCATTTAATAATGAAAATTTTGATTTTATAGTTGGCAATCCACCATTTTTTAAAATAAAAGATGAAACCGTGTTTTCGGAAGAGATTGCTTTTTTGAATAAGTATGAAGTGAAATTAGATAATAAAACAACAACAAAAGCAAAAAATATTGTTGGTCAATATCAAATTTCACAATGTTTCTTTTTGAAAATAAAAGATTGGAGCAAGCAGAATACGAGATTTGGTTTCGTGTCAAATAATTCTAATTTCTATAACAATTTCTTTTGTGATTTTCAACAATATTTTTATTCCAACTATAACATAGAAAAAATTTATGAGCTTTCGAGAGTAAAGGATATTCTATTTGAAAAAGCAAAAGAAGGTGTTGTGTCAGTTGTATTCACAAATAACACACAAAGTAACAATAAAATAGCCTATTATCCTGTGGATATGGGACTATTTTCTGAGAAGCCGTTTAACCTGCTTATTATTCAAGAAGATAGTGTTATAGAGATTTTACAGCAAACATTAACAAAAGACGGACTACGATTAAGAGATTACTATATTGGAAATGAGTATGATTTAGAGATAATAAACACTATTTCAAAAGAGTGCATTCCATTGAACGAGTATGTATCTTCGTGTGCTGTAGGTATTGGAATAATACGAAATGATGTAATTGCAAAACACAATAATGCAAATGGTAAAGAATTGCATAATGAAGAAGAACAAGCAAAGATGAAATCTAATTTTATGCAACATTTTTTTTCAGAATCTCAGACTGGAATATTTTCTACTCCTTGTGTGGATTATAACGACATATTTCCGTTTTCTTATTATTCTAAGAAATATTTGAACCCTAATGATATAATAGAGAAAAAATATCGAAGAAATAAAGATATTGGATTTTTTGAAGGAAATAAATTATTGTGCAGAAGAATAGTAAAAAAGATTAATGGCAAATACTTTATACCAGCAGTTTTTGATAAAAAAACGACAGTATATACCGACGATATTTATGTTTTGAGATTAAAGGATAACAATTTGTATCCTTTATTTACAGCTATTATCAACTCCTATTTTATAGGATACATATTAAATATAGCATTGGCAAATAGATTTAATAGTTCTTGGGCTAAATTGGATAAAAATGCTCTTTTATCCATTCCCATTCCCAAAGAATTAAACGAAGACTTGGTCGCCGAAATCTCAGAAATCAGTCAAGATTTAACAGAAGGAAAATATGAATATTCAGAAAAAATTGCTCGTAAATTAAACGGTTTGATTTTTGATTTATACGATTTGTCATACATAGAAAAGCAGAGAATTAGAGATTATTTTTTGCCCGAAAAGAAAACATCGCCAAAGCAAACAGAATTGGAAGTATATAAACAAACTTTGACCGATGTAGTTAGTATGTATCTAAAAAATCCGGAATTGTTTGATGTGGAATTTTCGCCAACGAGTTTTGATTTGATTGCGGCAAAAATTTCTTTAAATAAAAACAAACTCGAAAATCCAAATGCCAATAAAGTTGCAAAGTTTTTTCTTAATGAAATATTTGAACAAAATCCAAGTGACAATGTGTTGCTACAAGAAAAAATATTCGACAAAGATTGTGTTTATATAATTAGGAAAAATGTAAACAAAAATTGGACAGAAACAAAGGCTTTTGAAGATGGACACGAAATATTAAAACGATTAATGGCAAAGTAAATGGAGCAAGAATACATAAAAATACCAAAAACTTCGCCATTTCCGAAAGATACTGATTTGTTAAGGATTATAGACGATAGCATTTGGAAAACTTGGGTTTTCCGTCATTTATTGTCATTCTATAAAAATTATGATAGAGAAAAATTAAATGCAATAATCAAGTTAGAGCAATCAAAACCTTATCCGAGAACGGAAAGAGCCATTGCAAAATTTTTACGAAAACACCTAATAGATGACAAAGAATTTAGTTTAAATTTTAAAAAACCATTAGGAGAACTGACAAATGATGAAGATGTGGAAGGTAATTATGACATTGTTATAGAAAATACATATTGGGAAAACCGTTTTTACTTTGAATGTAAAAATTTGAGAGAAGATAAACCGACTTTGATAAACGAGTATGTTTATTGCAAAAAAGTAAAAGATGAGGTACATTATTTTGACGGCGGCGTTTATCGCTATTTCAATGGCAAATATGCACAAAACCAAGATTTTGGCGGAATGATTGGCTTCGTATTGCAAGGCGATGCACAACCCATAAAAGATAAAATAATCAAAAAGTTAGAAGATAAATTTGATATTTCACCTAAAGGCGATTTACAAGAAATTAAATACAATTCAATAGAAAACAACGACTTCACTTTCAATTCAATACACCAAAGAGAAGGGAACTATTTCACATTACATCATTTATTATTTCAATTTCATTAAATACTATGAAAATCAAACATCTATTATTACCAACCATTGCTGCCATTTGCCTTTCCTGCGGCGGCAGCAAGCAAAAAACCACAGAGGAAGAAGTGGAAAGTAATAACATCGGTGCATACAAAATGCCCTATCTGCGCTACGACTCGCAAGAGGCAGAAATCGGCGGCGCGGCAGTGCGCGAAACCGCTCCCGACTACGACCGCCGCAACACCGCATCGGAAGCCTCAAACCAAGAATATGTGGCGTTGAAAGATACCGGCAGTTTTATTTCTTGGACAATCAACGAAAACACGCTGCTTTCTGCCAAAACAGGCGTTACGCTACGCTTTACTCTGCCTGATGCTTCGACTACGCTCAGCAACCGGTCAGGCGAGAGTGTCGGTCAAAAAAGCGACATCGACATTTATGTAAATTGCATCAAAAAGAAAACCGTTACACTTGATTCGCGCTGGGCGTGGCAATATTTCGTAGATATGGATTCCGACCCGAAAACTCATATTACCGATTATGCAATGATGCGGTTTGACGAGGTGCATTTTTTGTTGAGCGATTCTTTGAAAGTGGGTGATACGATTAAGATTGTGAAATCGAAGAACGATAACCTCACCACCGGCATTGACTTTATAGAAATAGAAAGCGTGCCTATGCCCATCGCCAAACCCGAAAACGCCCTTTCCGTCAAAGATTTCGGTGCCAAAGGCGATGGCATTGCAGACGATTGGGGGGCAATCAACGCCACCATAAAAGAGGCGTTGAAAACAGGCAAAACGGTGTATATCCCCGAAGGCACTTTCCGCATCGACACGCTGATGAAACTTGACCAAGACGGCATCAACATTCAGGGCGCGGGAATGTGGTACACCAAGCTCTTTTTCTCGAACAACAACAAGATGAAAGCAGCCGTTTGCGGCAATGCCAGCCGTTTGCGCCTCGCCGATTTGTACATCAACGGCGTAAATACCCTGCGACAGGAAGCCGACAAAAGTTACCGCGACCAAAAAGGTATTTGGGGCAATTGGGGCGAAAGTTCTGTGATTGAAAACGTGTGGGTAGAGCATTTTGAGTGCGGCATCTGGACAGCGGGCTATGCGCACACGCCGCCTTTGAAAGCACCTACAAAAAACCTGCGCATTTCAAATGTTCGTCTAAGAAATCAGTATGCCGATGGCGTGAATTTTGCCGAAGGTACATCGCTCAGCGTGTTTGAACATTCCAACGTGCGCAACTGCGGCGATGACGGCATTGCCTCGTGGTCGCAAACGGCAAGCAAGACCACGCCTTGCAATCAGGGCAACACTTTCCGCTACAACACCGTTGAACTCGGTTGGCGTGCAGGTGCCATCGGTATATTCGGCGGCGGCGGACACCATATTCACCATTGCTATGTGGGCGAGCATTTGCTCTCGGCGGGCATTCGTTTCACGGCGGATTTCCCGGGTTGCCCGCTGGACACCGACCCGGCGAACAAAATGTACGTTCACGACTGCATTATTTACAAGTGCGGCACGCCTTCGGATTTGTTCCACGACCGCCTCAGCGCGATAGACATTCACGGCGGCAAGCAGTATCCGCTTGACAACATTACCTTTGAAAACATCGAAATCATCAGTCCGCAAACAGACGGTATTCAAATTTGGGGCGGAAATATCAATAATACCTCATTCAAAAACATAAAAATCAGCGGCGTAACAAACGGCTACGACATCGCCTCGCGCCTCGACAAAGCAGAACGCCGAAAGGATATTTTGCTGAAAGAACAAACAGGCTCGGCTGTGTTTGAGAATGTTACGAAAGAGAAAGTTTATAATGATAATGAGGTTTTTGAATTGAAATTCAAATAAAGAAAATCGTCAGTACCTTTTTACTAAAAGATACTGACGATTTGGATAAAAGGTACTGACGTTTTTGATGAAACGTCAGTACCTTTTTAATGTCTAATTTGTTCCGCCGTTAAACAGTCCGAGAATATCCAGTATCTCCGCTGCACTTTTAATGGCGTCAAGCGAAGTAAGCCCTTGCAACTTGCTATCGCCAATGCCTTTGCCCAATACATATTTGATAGTTACAACGTTTGCCTTAACAGTTACCGTTGCTTCGTCAGGTTTGTTATAATATTTTGCACTATACGCCGCATAACCCACCAACGCGCCGCCTTCGGTACTGAATATAAACTCCCACGTTTGACCGGCATAAGCCGTTCCGTCAAAAGCATAGGTAACTCTTACCGCCTCTTTTCCGCTATTCACTACTTGCGTGCGAACAACACTCGTACCAACGATTTCCGTTTTGTTTCCGGTCGGCACATCGTAGGTTTTTTCACCATCTTTGCTGCAACCTGTTGCAACAAAGGTAAGAGCCAAAAGGCTCAAAAAGAATAACTTTTTCATAATTCTGTTTTGTTTAAAATTTTTCTGCAAAAGTAAGGAATAAAACAATACGTTGTACATTTTTCTGTTTTTTTTAATTCGTATTGGCGAAAATCAACTTGTCATTGCGGGCTTGACCCGCAATGACACACCGACACTATTCCACCGACAAAACACAAGGCAATTTATAATGTTTCACACTGCCGCTGGTTTTTGTAAATTCAACAACGACAACGTAAATTCCTATATTACAAATTGTTCCGCCATCGTTTTCGCCATTCCAACGAAAAACGCCTTCGCTTTCCGCCAATACATTGCTTGCTAACTTTTTTACGCATCTGCCGTTGGCATCATAAACTTTGATGGTCGCTGTGTAAGCGTTTTCACCCAAGTGGTAGTAAATATTCAAAAAATCGTTGTTGCCGTCATTGTCGGGCGAAAAGGTTTCGGGGGCAAGCCACACGGTTTTGCGGTCATTGAGCGCAGCCGAAATGTCGATGAATTGGGAGTTTTTTGCGCCCGGCGTGCCATATCCGCACTCAAACGATGCCGAGTGCCAATTATCCGCGTTTTGTGTTGCCGCATTCGGATTTATCCTTTCGAGCGACACGCCGACAGGATTTTTCACCATCGGGTGATGCAACTTTTCAGAGTAAATAAACTCGTCAATAACCGTTCCGTTGCGGGCAACAAGCACCACCGAGCCGCCTTCGATGGGATATGACGGAAAAGGTTTTACATTGATTTTCTGTGCATTTTCGCCGCAAGCGTATTGCTCGCAAACCGTATCAACGTTTGCCGACAGCAGCACATATTCGCTCGCAAAAAGCAGCGTTTTCACCGATGAAATGGGCGTTCCTGCCTGCAATTCACCGTTTTTGCGGTTGCTGAGCATCAGTGCCGATAAATCAAGCGTTTTGTCCGAACGGTTGTAGAGTTCCACGTACTTTTCGCCGCCGCTCGCGGGGTGAAAAAGCAGTTCATTGATGACCACATCATTTGGCTCTGTCGTTTCGGGTATGGCAAATTTTATGCTTTGGGGTTCCAATTTGTTGCCGCTTTTGTCGGTCAGGTTTTTGATGGTGATTTCATAAATATTTTGCTGTGTTATATTTTCCGCAAAATAAATCGTTAACGATTTATTTTGCGGTTTTCGCATTTCAATATGCGAAATCGTCAAGTTTTCAATTTCAAAATTTGAGATTTTAAATAAGTCCATCGGCTCGTTGAAATATATATCAATACTTTTATCCGATGAAATGGCTAATTTTTCAATTTTCGGCGCGATAATGTCGGGATTTTCCCGCGCAACGGAATTTTCGTGCGCGGGTGTACCGCCGTTTTCGCTGTTAGACGCTGTCCAATTATCGGCATTGTTGCTAATATTATCAATATCAATACATTCGAGCGACCAACCGCCGCCCGATTTGAATGCCGAGCCGTACCAATCGCTACTGTATTCTACCCACGAAATCACGTTTTCCTCGTCATCTTCGAGCCACAGCAACTTGCCGCCGTCTGTCAGTGTGGGCAAACTGCTGATGCCTTTTACATTTGGAACAATGTCGATGAAATCGGCAATTTTGCTTTCGGCGCAAAGCAGCAAATAACTGTGTGGTTGGATAATGCAGTTATCAATAGTATATTTTCGCGAGTTATCCGCCAAATGAAAACCTGAAAGATTTATTTTTTTATCGCTGCGATTATAAATCTCAATATACTCATTTTCAGGCAAAAACGAAACGGCAGGCGCGGGTTTTACCATCAATTCGCTGAACACAATATCGTCTGCATTGAGTTCGGGTTTCACGTATTTTTCACCGGAAACTTGCCAGTCATCGAAAAAATATGAATTATTATTGCTTGCCGAATAAGTTGCAAGAATACCGCTGTATTTTGATTTGAGAATATCAATATCATTGCACGTTCCTTCTGAAAGAAAATCGCTTTCACTGTCAAGTTTTGAGAATAACTCCCAATTTCCATCTTCATCACGAGTTACTTTTACTGTTACACGAACAGCAGAGGCATCTATCCTTTTATCCGTTCCGCTAATTATTTCTGTTCGCGTATTTCCTTTTTGTTTGTACAAACTTATCTCATCAAGCGTATTACCAACCATTATATAATAACCGTTTAGATTTTCATTCAATGCACTTGTATCTGACATCAAATAAAATCTCACATAATTTCCGCTTGATGTGGCATTATTGATTTTTACATATAATTGCCATTCTGCGTTATAAGAAACCTCAGACGGCATCGAAATATATGCTTGCGAGGCTTGATATACAGGGTCTGCCAAGCGTAATTGATAGTCATCGCCGCTTTCATACATATAAAATCTTTCCTTTGTTCCAAAAACATTCTCATTTTCTAAAAATGAATTATTGGAAAAATTCTCGATGAATTGGGCAAAAATCACCGATGGAAGCATAAAAATGAGGGTAAAAATTATTTTTTTCATCTTACTTGATATTTTTATGTGCAAAAATAACTAATTTTGCGGAATTAAAAAAATCATACTAATAATAATAAAATGAAAGTAGCAATAGTAGGTGCCAGTGGTGCCGTAGGACAAGAGTTTTTGCGTGTCCTCGAAAAAAGAGATTTTCCCATCAGTGAATTATTATTGTTTGGCTCGGCTCGTAGCGCGGGCAAATCGTACACGTTTCGCGGTAAAGATTACACCGTGAAAGAATTGCGGCACGGCGATGACTTCAAAGGCGTGCAAATCGCTTTCACGTCTGCCGGTGCGAGCATTTCCAAAGAATTTGCCGAAGATATTACCAAATTCGGCGCGGTGATGATTGACAATTCGAGCGCGTTCCGTATGGAATCGGACATTCCTTTGGTTGTTCCCGAAGTGAATGCCGCTGATGCCAAAAATCGTCCACGCGGTATTATCGCCAATCCGAACTGCACCACCATTCAAATGGTTGTCGCCCTGAAAGCCATCGAAGGCATTTCGCACATCAAGCGCGTGCACGTTTCCACCTATCAGGCAGCGAGCGGCGCGGGTGCAGCAGCAATGGACGAATTGGCAACGCAATACAAACAAATCATTGACGGCGAAGAGCCGACTGTATCGAAATTTGCTTATCAGTTGGCTTACAACTTGATACCACATATTGACGTGTTTACCGACAACGGTTACACAAAAGAGGAGATGAAAATGTATCACGAAACGCGCAAAATTATGCACTCGGACATCGAAGTGAGCGCAATGTGCGTGCGTGTTCCCGCTCTTCGCGCCCATTCCGAAAGCATTTGGGCGGAAACCGAAAAACCCGTGTCGGTAGAAGAAGCGCGTGCGGCGTTTGCCAAAGCGAAAGGCATTGTGTTGCAGGACAATCCGGCTGAAAAAGTGTATCCGATGCCGCTTTTTGTAGCAGGCAAAGACCCTGTGTATGTGGGGCGTATCAAAAAGGATATTTCCAATCCTAACGGCATTTCGTTTTGGTGCGTGGGCGACCAGATTAAAAAAGGTGCGGCACTCAATGCTGTGCAGATTGCGGAATATTTGATTAAGGAAAAAGATATTTAGACGTAAGACTGTTAGACACAAGACAATAGACCTTTAACTCACTAACTCAAAATGATATGAAAATATTAAAACCAATTTTAATCTGTGCCGGCTTTGTTTTTGCTTTAAACGGCTATGCACAAGGGCATTTGGAAGTTGTATTGCCCGAATCGGAAACTTCCGAAGAAAATGCAATGATTGTCAATGATGCGGATAGTAATGATGACGTATTTATTTCCGTTGACCGTGCGCCCCGCTATCCGCTGGGTGAAGAGCAATTATGGAAATTTATCAGCGACCACCTGCAATATCCCGAAGAGGCAATCGGCAGAGGCATTTCCGGACAGGTGGGCGTGAAATTCATTGTTCGCAAAAGCGGTCAGATTACCGATGTGCAAGTGAGCCGTTCCGTTCACCCTTTATTAGATGAGGAGGCGGTGCGCGTAATAAAAAGTATGCCGAAGTGGATTCCGGCAGATTTTCGCGGGCAGGCGGTTTCTACACCTTATGAACTTTTTATCTATTTTAAAGGGGTGAAGTAATTTTTTTGGCACGCAAATGACGCAGATAACGCGGATTTTCGCAGATATTTTTTTAGCCACTAATACATATTCGTGCATTAGTGGCTAAATAATTAATCTGCGAAAATCCGCGTTATCTGCGTGCTAATACGCAAACAAAGGATACCCGGTCATAATGCCATTTACCTTTTGCGCCACAGATTTTATCAGTGTTTCGTTTTCGGCGTTGGCAAGCACGGTGTCAATCATTTCCACGATTTCGCCCATCAACGGCTCTTTGGCTCCGCGCGTGGTGATGGCGGGCGTTCCGAAACGCAAACCCGATGTGAGGAAAGGCGAACGGCTGTCAAACGGCACCATATTTTTGTTGGTGGTAATGTCCGCTGCCACGAGGGCTTTTTCGGCAACTTTACCGGTCAAATCGGGGAATTTCGGGCGCAAATCTACCAGCATCGAGTGGTTGTCCGTACCGTTGGAAATAATCTTGTAGCCCTTATCCATAAAGGCTTGCGCCATTGCAGCGGCGTTTTTCTTTACTTGCGTTTGATAGTCTTTGTACTCCGGTTGCAACGCCTCGCCAAACGACACGGCTTTGGCAGCAATGACGTGTTCCAAGGGACCGCCCTGCACGCCGGGGAAAACTGCGCTGTCGAGCAACGCCGACATCAGTTTCGTTTCGCCTTTGGGCGTTTTTTTGCCCCAGGGATTTTCAAAATCTTCGCCCAAAAGGATAATGCCGCCGCGCGGACCTCTTAACGTCTTGTGCGTGGTAGACGTTACGATGTGGGCGTGTTTCACCGGATTTTCGAGCAGTCCCGCAGCAATCAGTCCGGCGGGGTGCGCCATATCCACCATAAAAATTGCCCCGATTTCATCGGCGATTTTCCGCATTCGGGCATAGTCCCACTCGCGCGAGTAAGCCGATGCGCCGGCAATAATCAGTTTCGGACGTTCGCGGCGGGCTACTTCTTCCATTTGCTCGTAATCCACGCGCCCGGTGTCTTCTTTCACATTATATTCGAGGGCTTGGTAAGCCAGTCCGCTGAAATTGACGGGCGAGCCGTGCGAGAGGTGTCCGCCGTGCGAGAGGTTTAAGCCGAGGAATTTGTCGCCCGGATTGAGGCAGGCGAGAAAAACCGCCATATTTGCCTGTGCGCCCGAGTGCGGTTGCACGTTTGCCCAAGCCGCGCCGAAAATCTCTTTCAGGCGGTCGATAGCCAACTGTTCGCTCAAATCCACCACTTCGCAACCGCCGTAATAGCGTTTGCCCGGATAACCTTCGGCATACTTGTTGGTCAATACGCTGCCCATCGCCTCCATCACTTGCGGGCTTACAAAGTTTTCGGACGCAATCAACTCAATGCCTTTCATTTGGCGTTCGCGTTCGCGCTCGATGATGTCGAAAATTGCTGTGTCTCTTTTCATCTTTTATATTTATGTTGTTTTTTTATTGCGGATTTATTCCTTCATACAGTTTTCGAGGATTAAATATCAAATCCCAATTTTTACCCCAAACAATATTACCGCCATCTATTTTAAATTTGCGGAAATTGCGCAAATCTCGGTATTTATTATGTTGCGGATGCGGGTGATTTTGAAGAAAATAACCAAAATCTATCTGACGAACTACATCATCATTAAATTGAAGTTTAATTTTGTAGTCCCCCAAATAGTCGGCATTGACAATATTAATATATTTTGTTTCGTTCATTTTTTATTCTTTTTTGCTGTTTTCTTTTTACTTGGATAAAATTTCTTGCGTAATTCTTAAATGTTTCACTGCGTCTTCTATTTCTATCTCTCTCTCAAACAATGGAGGTTGCGTCATTGCGAGGAACGAAGCAATCCGGAAAACATAATATCTATTTATTGGTGGTACTTATTATCGCTTGCAAAGGTACAATATTTTTTTTGATAACACAAAAAAACGCCCAAATCCATTTTATTGATTTGATATTGTATGGTATTTTATATCAAGTTAAATCGGCACGGATTGCAAATCAGTCGTGTTCGGAAGATTGTAAAGACCTCATTTTTACCTAATTTTTCTAACAAAACAACCTCAGTAGTAGAAAAATTGGAGTTAAATAAACCTCATTACCTAATTAGGATATTAAAAAAATGAGGTAATGAGGTTGGACACGGACAAATAACTATGCTACTGAGGCTGTTTTGTTAGAGAAATTAGGTAAAAATGAGGTCTTTACAATCTTCCGAACACTCGTAATTGCAAATCCGCGCCAGCGGGAAAGTCTATCTATTTAATTCTTTGTAAGAAATATCTGTTATATCTAACGCCCTTTCCAATGTTTTTGGAAAATTATTTTCAAAATCTTTCCAATCATAATAGCCCGTTAGTGTATTATTGTAAATATTATTGTGTTCAACAACCTTATTTAATAATTTCTTACTATATATACCCAAATTACCTACATCAAATGTTGTTGATGCCCAATCTATCATTTGCATTTCCAACATAAAGCGAAATTCACGAGGTATTACCACATTCGAGAAAATTCCGTATTTATCATTAGAATACACATATTCATACTCGATTGTTACACGATTGTCATCAATCATTTGTACAGTTTTCAGGTTATCATTATCAAACTCTAAAGAATAATAGTCATCACTAATCTCACCTCTGTATATCTTATAAACATTGCTGGTTTTAACAATAAAAAAGAATGGATACGCATTTCCTTCATCAGGTAAAATCATTAAATAAATTGTATCATTGCTTTTTACAACTGAAAATTCCATCGTAATATCTTCATTACTATTCACAAAATCTGACTTTTTAATGATTTTGGTTAATTCGTCATTTTCATAAATAAATTCTGTCGAAAATGCTGTATATTTGTCGCTTACAGACTGAATACTAATCAACCTGCCCTGAATATCATAAGATAACGTTTTTTGAATACCATTTGTTTCCATTGTTATTGGCACTAATTTTGATTTCGGTTCATCTGTTTTACAGGAACTTACTATCACAAAAATTATCAAAATTAAATAAGTGGTTTTTTTCATAAGTATAGGATTTTAAAATTATTCTTTTCTATGTGCAATTTTTCAACAAATTATACCGCCACAAATATACATAAAATTTTTCAATTTACACACAGACAAGAAAAAATATAGAGGAAATTACAAAATTTTCATATATCCACAAAAACCCCTACCTTTGCAGTAGGAAAAATCAAAGAAAATGGATTTTAAATACGACATTATCGTTATCGGTGCGGGACACGCGGGCTGCGAGGCGGCAGCAGCAGCGGCTCGGCTCGGCTCGCGGACGGTGCTTATAACAATGGATATGAACAAAATTGCGCAGATGAGTTGCAACCCCGCTGTGGGCGGCATTGCCAAAGGGCAAATCGTGCGCGAAATTGATGCGCTCGGCGGGCTGATGGGCATCGTTACGGACTTGACCGCGCTGCAATTTCAGATGCTCAACCGCTCAAAAGGTCCCGCGATGTGGAGCCCGCGCTCGCAAAGCGACCGTATGCAGTTCAGCGCGGAGTGGCGGCACAGGCTCGAAAATACCGAAAATTTGGATATATGGCAGGACACCGTCAGCCGTTTTTTGATAAAGGACAATGCCGTGGCGGGCGTGGAAACACGGCTCGGTGCAGTGTTTTCCGCCAAAGCCGTAGTGCTGACTTCCGGCACTTTTCTGAACGGCTTAATCCACGTTGGCAAAGTGCAAATTTCGGGCGGACGCACGGCTGAGCCTGCCGCTTTCGGGCTGTCCGACCAATTGCGCGAAATAGGTTTCACAGTGAATAGAATGAAGACCGGAACACCGGTGCGCATTGACGGGCGAAGTGTAAATTTCCCCGATTTCATCGAGCAAAAAGGCGAAAACGATTTTCATAAATTCTCGTATTTAGATTTTCAACCGCGCCCACTGAAACAGTTGAGTTGCTGGCTTGCCTACACGAATGAGGAAACTCACGCCGTGCTGCGCAGCGGATTGAAAGATTCGCCCCTTTTCAATGGACAAATTCAGAGTATCGGACCCAGATATTGTCCGAGTATCGAAACGAAAATCGTAACTTTCGCGGACAAGGAACGCCACCACCTTTTCCTCGAGCCGGAGGGTGAAACTTCGCAGGAATATTACCTGAACGGTTTTTCGTCTTCTCTGCCGATGGACATTCAGATTGCCGCGCTGAAGACGATTAAAGGATTTGAGAACATCAAAATTTACCGACCGGGTTACGCCATTGAGTACGATTTTTTCGACCCCACACAACTGACACACACGCTCGAAACGAAACGCATCAAAAATCTGTTCTTCGCTGGACAGGTGAACGGCACCACCGGCTACGAAGAGGCAGGCGGACAGGGCTTGATTGCGGGTATCAACGCGCACATTAATTGCCACGGCGGCACGCCTTTTACGCTTGGGCGAGATGAGGCGTACATCGGCGTGTTGATTGACGACCTCGTTACCAAAGGCGTTGATGAGCCGTACCGTATGTTCACATCACGCGCCGAATACCGCATTCTCTTGCGGCAAGACGACAGCGATGCCCGCCTCACACCTCGCGCCTACGAACTCGGCTCGGCGGACAAAAGCCGCTACGACCTTTTGCAGGAAAAACTGAAAAAGCGCGATGAAATGGTGCATTTTATCCGAAATTACTCCATAAAACCACAAGAAATAAACCCACTGCTCGAACGCTTGGGAACAGTGCCGTTGCGACAGGGTGTGAAATTGCTTGACGTACTGCTGCGCCCGCAAGTAAATTTATCCGATTTCATCGGCGAAATTCCTGCTTTGCAAGAAATATGCGACAGCATCGAAAATCGCCGTGAAGAAATTATCGAGGCGGCAGAAATTCTTTTAAAGTACGAGGGCTACATCAGCCGCGAGCGCGGCATTGCCGAAAAAATCCAACGCCTCGAACACATCAAACTGAAAGGCAAACTGGACTACCCCACCCTCAAAGCCATCAGCACAGAGGCAAAACAGAAATTGCAAAAAATAGACCCCGAAACCATCGGACAGGCGAGCCGCATTCCAGGCATTTCACCGAGTGATATTAATATTTTGTTGGTGTTGTTGGGGCGGTAAAAATTATAATTCGTTCCACGTGGAACAAAAATAGAAACTATTTAATCCGAAAAGTTATGAAACATCATTTCTTTGTCATTCTATTCTTTTTTGTTTTTTCGACCATTTCATCGAAAGCAAATTTGCCAATAGAGAATGTAAAAACATTCCAAATAACAAATTCCGGCGATAGCATTCAATTTATAAAAATTGATGCGGATACAAGCCTGACGAAACCAACCATATTGTTTTGTCAAGGTTCTCTTCCGATACCTTTGATAATTGACCAAAAATTCACTTCGATGAGTAACTTTGATTATCAAAGCATCTCCAAAAAATACCATATCATTGTTATTTCAATGCCACACACTCCAATTGCTGCAGATGAAAATCACTTGAATAATCAATATTGTTATGTGCCTGACACATTAAAGCCTCATAATTATGACATTCAGTATTGGGAAAGCAATTATTTGGAAAGATATGTCAAGCGTGGTAATACCGTACTTGATTTTCTAAGAAAACAGCGTTGGGTAGATAAAAACAAAATTATTTTATTCGGACATTCTCAAGGCACATACATCGCTGTTCGTTTAGCAGAACAAAATCCTGATATTTATGCCATTGGATATGCAAGTGGCAATATTCTCGGAAGATATTCCGGATTTATTCTACAAGAAAGAAATGCGGCACGGAAAGGAATTATTTCCAAAGAAGAGGCACAAGAAAACATTGAGAAAAAATATGAATGGTGGAAAATTGTGTGTCGTGATACAACAGATTTTTCAATAGAAATGGGAGATTCTAAAAAGACTTGGAAAAGTTTTAGTGCCCCCATACTAAAACAATTAACAGATTTGAAGATGCCTGTTTTTGTTAGTTACGGAACAGAAGACGATGGTGCGCAAATGTGTGATATTCTGCCTATCTATTTTGAACTTGTAGGAAAAACAAACTATAAAATGCGACCTTTTGTCGGTTGTGGACATAATTTTGAAGAAATCACCCCTGACGGCAAACATAATTGGGATAAAATGTATTGGAAAGAGGCAATGAATGAATTTATAGATTGGTGCGAAAGTTTGGAATAAATTCAAAACTATTTAATTACAAATTGAACACGCTATGAACAATTTGTGTAGATTGTTTAAAAGGGCAAGAAATTCTTCCGGCAATTTTGAATTTCAATGTCAATATTTATTCCAGAAACTCAACATATTTATTGTCTGTATCACACTGATATGCAAACAATTAACTCATATTCCCACCGAAAACTTCACAAATAGAACTTTTTTATGTACTTTTGCCAAAGAATTTCCCATAAAACGAAAATGAAAGCCTGACTGATGTAAAGCATACTACGATTGAAAGAAATGCCTTCGACTTCGCTCAGGCAGCGGGACATTCCGGTGGCTGAGCGGAGCCGAAGCCTGAATGTGAAAACGTACTACGATTGAAAAAATAGCCTTCGACTACGCTCAGGCAGCGGGCATTCCGGTGGCTGAGCGAAGTCGAAGCCTGATGTGAAAGCGTACTGAGATTGAAAAATAGCCTTCGACTACGCTCAGGCAGCGGGTTACACCGGTGGCTGAGCGAAGTCGAAGCCCGATGTTGAAAGCGTAGTACGATTGAAAAATAGCCTTCGACTTCGCTCAGGCAGCGGGCTACACCGGTGGCTGAGCGTAGTCGAAGCCTGAATGTCGAAGCCAAACACATAAAAACAATGGAAGGATACACATACATATTAAAATGCGCTGACGGCAGTTACTATACCGGCAGCATTAACGATTTGGAATACAGACTTTGGCAGCATCAAAATGGATTGGGTGCAAATCACACCCGAAAACATTTGCCTGTAAAGTTAGTTTATTTTGAGGAATTTCAAAGAATTGACGATGCTTATTATCGCGAGAAACAAATTCAGGGTTGGAATAGAAAAAAGAAAGAGGCGTTGATAAAAAATATGTCCGAAAATTTGAAATGGTATGCCGAATGTCAGAATGAAAGTCATTATAAAAACTTCAGCCTTCAGGTAAGTTCCGAGAATGGCGGTTCGACTACACTCACCGACCGGCAGCCCGGTGGCTGAGCGAAGTCGAAGCCTGATGTGAAAGCGTACTACGATTGAAAAATAGCCTTCGACTACGCTCAGGCAACGAGTTATACCGATGGCTGAGCGAAGTCGAAGCCCGATGTGAAAACGTACTGCGATTGAAAAAATAGCCTTCGACTACGCTCAGGCAGCGGGTTACACCGGTGGCTGAGCGTTGGTTAGTGAGCGTAGTCGAACTAAGTCGAAGCCCAAAACCATAAAAAACAAGAATTGTTCCACGTGGAACATCAAAAAAACACATTATTAATTATATGGACAAAAACTATTTCAAACAAAGTATCCGAAAAATCCCCGATTTTCCGCAAAAAGGGATTGTGTTTTTAGACCTCACTACGGCGTTTAAAGACCCAAAATGTCTGCGGTTTATTTCCGACAGTCTGGTGGATTTGTACAAAGACAAAGGCATTACCAAAGTGTTGGGCATAGAGTCGCGCGGATTTATTGCAGGTGCAAGTCTGGCGGAAAAACTTGACGCGGGCTTTGTGCCTATCCGCAAAAAGGGCAAACTGCCAGCCGATAGTTATGAGGTTTCATACGACCTTGAATATGGCTCGGCGTGCATAGAAATTCACAAAGATGCTATCGGCAAAGACGATGTGGTGCTTATCCACGATGATTTGCTGGCAACCGGCGGAACGATGCAGGCTGCCATAGAATTAGTCAAAATGTTCCACGTGGAACAAATTTATGTCAATTTTCTTGTGGAACTTGACTTTTTGAATGGCAGAACGCATTTGCCTGCCGATGTGAAAATTGATTCATTAATTCATTTTTAAAGAATGTTCCACGTGGAACATCAAAAAAATATGGGAAACAAAGCCGAAACATTGAAACAAAGTATTACCACCCTGCCCGAAAAGCCGGGGGTGTATCAATATTTCAATGCCAAAAACGAAATCCTCTACGTTGGAAAAGCCAAAAACTTGCGCAAACGCGTTGCCTCGTATTTCAACAAACGACACGATGACAACCCAAAATTGCAGGTGCTTGTACGGCAAATCGACCACCTGCAATACATCGTGGTGGATACCGAAAGCGATGCATTGCTGCTCGAAAACAACCTGATAAAAAAGTACCTGCCGCGCTACAACGCAATGCTGAAAGACGACAAAACTTACCCCAGCATTTGCATCAACAACGATTCTTTTCCGCGCGTGTTCAAAACGCGGAAGATTATCAAAAACGGCTCGCAATATTTTGGACCTTACAGCAATGTTTATACGCTCGAAACCCTGTTGCAGTTGATAAAGGGCATTTACAAATTACGCACTTGTCGCCTGCCGCTCAACGAAGAGAAAATACGGAAACACCGGTTTAAGGTTTGCCTCGAATACCACATCAAAAATTGCACCGGCGTGTGCGAAGGCTATCAGTCGGCAGAGGATTACCGAAAAAACATCGATGAAATCGCCGAAATTTTGAAAGGAAATGCCAACTCCATTTCAAAACTGCTACTGGTGGAAATCAAAAAACTTGCCGATGAATACCGTTTTGAAGAGGCACACGAGTTGAAAGAAAAGTACGACCACATTGAAAATTACAAATCAAAATCACTCATTGCCAATGCGGCGATGGACGACACAGACGTTTTCGGTTACGACGAAGACGAATCGGCGGCGTACATCGGCATTTTGCGCATCTCTAAAGGCTGCGTGGTGCAAGGCTACACGATTGAATACAAGAAAAAACTTGACGAAGAACGAGAGGAACTGCTTGCTTTGGCTGTAGTGGAACTGCGCGAGAAACTGCAAAGTACCTCGAAAAATGTGCTGCTGCCCTTTGATTTGGAAATAACTTTCCCCGATTTCAGCATCAAAACGCCAAGAAAAAGCGATGAGAAAAAGTTACTCGAACTTGCACGGCAAAACGTGGCACAGCACAAACTCGACCGCCTGAAACAAGCCGAAAAACTCAATCCCGACCAACGCGCCGCGCGTATTCTGACCAACATTCAAAACGCGCTGAAACTGCCGAAAATACCGATGCACATCGAATGTTTCGACAATTCAAACATACAGGGAACAAGTGCAGTAGCCTCCTGCGTGGTGTTCCGCAAAGGCAAACCTGCAAAACAGGATTATCGCCATTTCAACATCAAAACGGTGGTCGGCGCAGACGATTACGCGTCAATGAAAGAAGTGGTTTCGCGGCGTTACTCGCGTATGCTCACCGAAGGCACTCCCCTACCCGACCTCATCATCACAGACGGCGGACGCGGACAAATGGAAGTGGTGCGCCAAGTGATAGAAGACGAATTGCATCTCGAAATCCCCATCGCGGGACTTGCCAAAGACAAACGTCACCGCACAAGCGAACTGCTGTTCGGATTCCCGCCAAAAGAAATCGGAATGAAACCCACAGACGAACTTTTTAAACTGCTCGCGCAAATTCAAGACGAGGCGCACCGCTTTGCCATCACACACCACAAAAACAAGCGCAGCAAAGCGCAAATCGGCTCTTCGCTCGACGAGATAAAAGGCATCGGTGCGAAAACAAAGGAACAACTTTTGCTGAAATTTAAAAGCGTGAAACGGATTAGTGAGGCAACATTAGAAGAATTGACGGCGGAAATTGGGGAAAAACGAGCGGAAATTATTGCAGAATTTTATAGACAAAAATAAAAAAATTGGCAAAAATCTTTTGCCAATTTTTAGTTTCATTTTTTATACAAGTCAATTAATATTTCTTGATGACCTGAATAAACATCAATATGACGATAATAATAATTGGCATCATCATTATTTTCGGGCAAAATATAGATGTAATAAATATTTCCCGTTTCATAATCATATTCATAATTCCAATCATAAGCATAATAATATTCACTCGGAATATCTATTTTATCAATAATATATTCCCCTGTTTCAAGAGAAATAGCGGCTTTCCCATTTTTATCACTCGTGATAACTTGCCCATTTGCCAAAGTTATTTTAAATCCTTCGACAGGTACATACTCCCTTTTTTTAATTACTTCCGGAACATAAGAAGTACCAGAAGTACCAATGGAATAGCCTCGCACTATCAACTGAACACTCCCTTTTGACCTTACATCAACGATAGTTACATCAACTTCGTCTTTACTACAAGAAGAAAGACAAATAATGGCTAACATAGCCGCGAAAAAGATTGAGATTTTTTTCATAGTTATTTTATTTAAAGATTTATGCTGCAAAATTATAATTATTTTTTGACAAAACAAAATTTTTCCCATTTTTTTTGCAGAAAAATTCTATTTCGTCAGAATAACACATCATCAAAATAACACATATCTCGCTGTTTATAAATTATTTAAATAAAATTTGAGGCATTGAGAATCGCATATATATTTTTTTCCGTAACTTTGCCCGAAAATAAACGAAGGAAAATGCGCACAGTAATCCAAAGAGTAACCCACGCCTCAGTAGAAATTGACGGCAAAATTTTTTCGGCGATAAAAAACGGCTTGCTCGTTTTGGTGGGCATCGAAACCGAAGACACGGCGGAAGACACCGAATGGCTGTCGGGCAAAATTGCACAACTGCGGATTTTTGACGATGAAAACGGTGTGATGAACAAAAGCGTAGTGGAAATCGGAGGCGATATTCTTGCCGTAAGCCAATTTACACTGCACGCATTGACGAAAAAAGGAAACCGACCGTCTTATATCCGCGCTGCTAAACACGAAATTTCAAAACCACTGTATGAGGCATTTTGCGTGAAATTGTCCGACAAAATCGGAAAAGAAGTGAAACGCGGTGTGTTTGCTGCGGATATGAAAATTGACCTCAGAAACAACGGTCCTGTAACAATTTTGATGGACAGCAAAAATAAAGAATAATTTGTTTGTTTATTCAAAAAATATGCTCTATATTTAAAGGCTCAATTTTTTATCAAAAATCACAATGTAATTATCTTAATATCAAATACTTAAAACTTTATAACTATGAAAAAATTAGCAACATTATTATTTTCAATGGCGTTGGCAGGCGGCATTTCTGCTCAAACCTGCACCGGAAATTGCTTTAACGGCAACGGCACTTACACTTGGAAAAACGGCGACAAGTATGAAGGCACGTTTAAAGACGGCAAACCCAACGGACAGGGTACGCTGAAAAAGGCTGCGGGCGACACTTACACCGGCTCGTTTGTTGATGGAAAACTTGACGGAAACGGCGTTTATACGTGGAAAAACGGCAGCAAATACGAAGGCGAATTTAAAGCCGGACAAAAGAACGGACAAGGCACTTTTACCTACGCTAACGGTGATAAATACGAAGGACAGTACGCAAACAACCAGTTCAGCGGCGAAGGTACCTACACTTGGAAAAGCGGCGCGACCTACACCGGAACGTATAAAAATGGCTTGCGCGATGGTCAGGGCAAAATGGCGTACAACATCGGCGGAACGTATGACGGCGAATGGAAAAGCGGCGTGCGCAACGGTCAGGGCAAGCAAACGACCGGCAACGGCAACGAACAAATCGGCGAATTTCAGGATAATAAATTCCAAAACGGCGACTTCGTGTACAAAGACGGCACCGGCAAAATCACTTACAAAGACGGCAAACCGCAAAACGTGGGAGAAGCCAACAATAAAAAGAAATAAATCTCAAATTACGCAAATGGCGCAAATTTACGCAAAAATAAAAATTTGCGAAGATTTGCGCTTTTTGCGTTCCTCAAATCTCAATTATGACACTAAAAGAAGCTCAAAATCAAGTAGATGCGTGGATAAAAACCTACGGCGTGCGCTACTTTAACGAATTGACGAATATGGCAATTCTGACCGAAGAAGTGGGCGAAGTGGCGCGTATAATTGCCCGAAAGTACGGCGAACAATCGTTTAAGCCGTCTGACAAAGACAAAAATCTGGCAGACGAAATGGCTGATGTGCTGTGGGTTTTAATCTGCCTCGCCAACCAAACAGGCGTGGATTTGGAACAGGCTTTTGCCGAGAATATACAAAAGAAGACTTTGAGAGATAGTGAAAGGCACAAGAATAATGACAAATTATAACATTATTTGTTTCGCCGAGTAGTGTATTCCAATGCCCCGAGCAAAGCCGTTTTTACCGCACTTTCGGGGAAAAAGTCGAGGGCGGCGGCGGCTTGATTTTTATAAGTTTCCATATAATCCTGTGCAAGCGCGATGCCATTGTTTTGGCGCGTGAAGTGCAGGATTTTTTCTATGTTTTCGGGCGAAAAATCACCGTTGTCGATAATTGCGGAAACCTCTCTCCTACCCTGCTCATCGGCATTTTTCAACGCCAAAATAAGCGGCAAAGTTACTTTTCCTTCGCGAATATCGTTGCCGACAGGTTTGCCGATGTTTTTGTTTTCTGAATAATCAAAAATATCGTCTTGAATTTGAAAACACATACCGAGATTTTCGCCGAAACTGCGCAAAGCGGTTTTTTCTTGCACGGCGGCATCAACAGAAATGGCACCCGATTCCGTACAAACGGAAAACAGTAACGCCGTTTTTTTGCGAATAATGCGGAAATACGCCTCTTCGGGCAACATTGATTTTCTGGCGACCGGTATTTGCAGGAGTTCGCCGTCTGCGAGTTCTTTACCCACTGACGAAATGAGTTGCAGGATTTCCAAATTGGCGGTTTGTACGGCGGTGTAGAGCGAGTGTGAGAGCATAAAGTCGCCCGAAAGAATCGCAATTTTGTTATCCCAATGTGCATTGATAGAGGGATTTCCGCGCCGTTGGTAAGTTTCATCAACTACGTCATCGTGAATGAGCGTAGCGGTGTGCAGCAGTTCGAGCGAAACGGCTACGTTTAATGTACATTGATTGATTTCCCCGCAAAGTTTTGCAGCCAAAAGTGTCAAAATAGGACGGATTTGTTTGCCTTTACCTGCAAGAACGTGGTCGAAAATGGATTGCAACAGAGGATTTTCGGTACGAAAAACAGCGTTGAAATTCTTTTCAAACGCTTGAAATTCAGCCTGAACGGATTGTTTTATGTCCTCTATTGTTAGCATTTTTATTTTTTGAAGATGCAAAAGTACAAGAATTTTTTGAAATATGCTTTTAAAATAGGAAAATGTTTGTACATTTGCAGAATGAAAACACCATCATAAAAATATGATTGCTCTAAATCAATATAAAAATGGGCTGACAGACGTGTTGCAAGAGAAAAATGTTATCGATAAAATGTACTTTTTCGGGTCAGCACTTACGCCTCGTTTTAATGAGAAGACGAGCGATATTGATATTTTGGTGAAAACTAAAAACCTTTTACCCGAAGAAAAAGGTGAACAATTAATTGATTTGTGGGGCAAACTCGAACTTTTGTTTAATCGAAAAGTGGATTTGCTAACAGAGGATTCGCTCAAAAATCCCTATTTACGCAAAGAAATACAACAAACTCGAAAACTAATATATGATGGACAAAGCAGGGAAGTATTTATTTGATATTCAGTATGCTATATCGCTTATTGAAATTTTTACAAAAGATACGGATACTTTCGGAAGTTACCAAAACGATATAAAAACGCAAAGTGCCGTAGAACGTCAATTAGCCATTATCGGCGAAGTAGTAAGCAAACTGAAACAAACTGACAGCAATATTGTACTGAACAATGCCAAACAAATGATTGATTTTAGAAACAGGTTGATACATTCTTATGATAATATCGACAGTTCAATCGTTTGGGTTATTATAAAAAGACATATACCATTATTAAAAGAAGAAGTTGATAAACTTACAAACAACTAAAAACCAATAGCCTATGATATAAAACCGCGTGATTGAATACGCACATTTTAGTAAAAAAAGCGTTTGCTTTATTCTTGTTACAAAAAATCCACAATTCGCTCATTTTTGGGCAACAACGACAAGGGTAGGTTAGTAAATGTTCACGTTGTTTGCGTGGGCTTAACTTATTAGTCGTTGTGGGTCGTGGAAAACCTTTGTAACAGATAGGTTAATTCTACGTTTTTTTGTGCGTATGTAAAAGTGTTTTTGAATTAACCGAATAGGAAAACATTTCGCAAACCTATTGAAAAGAAAAGAGCGAGAAAAATATAAAACAAAATAAAAATGAGAATTATGATTAAAAAAAGTATTGTACTAATTTCTATGCTATTCATCTTTGTATCTGCTTTTTCACAGAACATTTATCAAGATGTTGTTTATTTAAAAAACGGCAGTATTATTCGCGGTATGATTATAGAACAGATACCCAGTCAATCGCTAAAAATAGAAACTGCAGATAGTAATCTTTTTGTTTTTCAAATGAATGAGATTGAAAAAATCACCAAAGAAATCACTAAATCAGAAGTAAAAGAAATAATCCCCCAAACCGAATATATGAAATCGGGCTATAGAGGCTTTATAGAAATGGGAAATGGATTAGACTTTGGACTGTTGTATAAAATAAAAGTACATACTGTTCACGGTTATCAATTTAATCCTTATCTTTCGTTGGGAATTGGAACAGGAATTGATTTTTATTCGAAACGTGATAATTTATTTATACCTGTTTTTGCCAATATTAGAGTTAACTTTATCGATTATAAAGTAACTCCTTATGTTTCAACAGATTTTGGGTATTCGTTCTCTGGAAAATATGATAACATAGGTGGGCTTTATTTTAACACTGCAATTGGTCTTTCATTTAAAACAAGTAGAAAAACGGCTATAAATATCAGTTCAAGTTTTGACCTTCAATATTGTGAACTTAAAGGTGATTATTATTATCCTAATTATGATTATAATAATCGCATTTTAAGTTTCAATTTTGGATTTTCATTTTAAGAAATCACTTAACCTCCAATCTATTTGGAGGTTAAGTTTTTTAATGCGCCTCAAACCAACTCTCCCCTACCCCACAATCCGCAATGTGCGGCACATTTAATTTCACGGCATTTTCCATTTCGCAAGACTTGTCGCAAAAAAGCACAAAAATATTTTTTTTATTCAGAAAACAGTATTATCTTTGCAGTGTCATTATTGACACAATCCCTGTTTTATGCGAATTCTTAGGTTCCACCTGAGAGATTTATGTAGCAAAAATGGGGGTTTTTTATTTGTAACGGCTTTTATCTATCGTAAATTCAGCAGGTACAAATTTCCAATGCCTATATGGGTTTTTCCAGAAACTATCTGTTTCTGAACGCCCTGTTGATACACCGATATTAAAATTCGAGTGATTTTCCAAACTTCTTATCAATTTTAGAATATGTTGATATAAAGCCGTTTTTGCAATCGTTTTTTTGCCTCGTTTATTCGTTTCCGAATTTTTCTCTTTATGACCATCATTTAATCGAAATGCCATCGCACCCAAAATAATATCCATACATTGCAAAATGGCATGTTCATGTGAATCAACCTCTGCAATATCTTCATAACGTATTTTTAATTTTGCTTTCCGAAATATTTCCAAACCTTGCAACCCGTAAATATGGGTTTTGAATGTTTCATTTTTCAATTCATTGGCAGGAAGTTTATCGAAATACAAACGTAAAAATATTTTTTTGTTTGGCTCTGCATTATGATAACGTAAACCAAAAGCGTGTTTAACAAACTGATAATAAAGTAAATGAAAACCATTATCTCTGTTCTCTTTTGTAAGATTTGACGGTACATTTGCATTTTGACTAAACATTATTCGCACTTTTATTATGTCTTTGCGTATCAATTCAAAATACAAATTCATCATTTCTTTATATTTTTCAAGATAATTTTCCGTTACTTTATTCCATTTTATCTCATTTTTCAAATTTAATAATAACTTCTTGTCATTCAACAAAGAATTTACTCTATCAAAATCTATGGAACGCACCAATGCACCACCATAAAAATTAGAATAATACTTTCCTTCGCTTACCGATTCATCACAATAAATAAAATATTCCATATCAAATTATTTTCATTTTAATGCGCCTCAAACCAACTCTCCCCTACCCCACAATCCGCAATGAGCGGCACATTTAATTTCACGGCATTTTCCATTTCGCAAATCACTATTTCGCGCACTTTTTCCAATTCGTCTTTCGGTACGGAAAAGTTGAGTTCGTCGTGCACCTGCAAAATCATTTTGGCACGAATGTTTTCCTGCTCAAAACGGCGGTGTATGCGCACCATCGCTATTTTGATGATGTCCGCTGCCGTACCCTGAATGGGCGCGTTGATAGCGTTTCGCTCGGCAAAACCGCGCACGGTGGCGTTCTGCGAGTTGATGTCGGCAAGATAGCGTTTTCTGCCCAAAAGCGTTTCCACATAGCCATTTTCTCTGGCTTTGAGAATACTCGTGTCCATATATGTTTTTACCTGCGAATAAGTGGCAAAATAGCCCTCAATGAGTTCCCGCGCCTCAGCACGCGATATGTTGAGCCGCTCGGACAGCCCGAAGGCGGAAATGCCGTAAATAATGCCAAAATTGGCGGTTTTTGCCCTGCGGCGCATATCGTTGGTAACGAGTTCGAGAGGAATTTTGTAGATTTTCGAGGCGGTCGCTGCGTGAATGTCCTGCCCGCTGTTGAACGCCTCTTGCATATTTTCATCGCCGCTGAGGTGCGCCATCAGGCGAAGTTCCACCTGCGAATAGTCTGCACTGAAAAAGAGGCTGTCGTCATCGTTGGCAACAAAGGCTTTGCGGATTTCCCTGCCCTGCTCATCGCGCACCGGTATATTCTGCAAATTCGGATTGCTGGAACTCAACCGCCCTGTTGATGTAACGGTTTGATTATAAGATGTATGTATGCGATTTGTTTTTTTGTCTATCAATTCGGGCAAGGCATCAATGTAAGTGCTTAACAGTTTTTTCAGCCCGCGATAATCAAGAATTTTACCTACAATCGGGTGCTTGGAACGCAGTTTTTCCAACACATCTTCGGAAGTAATGTATTGTCCGGTTTTTGTCCGTTTGGCTCTGTTGTCGATTTTCAGCGTATCAAAAAGCATATCGCCCACTTGTTTTGGCGAATTGACGTTAAACTGAACACCTGTCTGCATAATTATCTCTTTTTCAATCTTTTGCATCTGTTTGGTCAATGCCGTTGAACTTTGCTGCAACGCCTCCGCATCAATGCGCACACCGGTCAGTTCCATTGTTACCAACACACGCACGAGCGGCATTTCTATATCATAAAAAAGACTTTCCAAAGCGTTGTTTTTCAGTTCTTTCTCCAAGATTTCTTTGAGTTGGAAAGTTACATCGGCATCTTCGGCAGCGTAATTTTTCAGCAGTTCAATATCCACTTTCCTGATGTCCTGTTTTTTGTCGTTATTGAACAACTCTTTGTAACGAATAGTGCGGTATTGCAGATAAATTTCCGCCAGATAGTCCATACCGTGCCTGAGTTCGGGCTGAATAAGATAGTGCGCAATCATTGTGTCAAACATTTTTCCGCGCACGTCAATGTCGTACATTTTCAACATCAAAGCATCAAATTTAATATTTTGACCAATTTTTTCAATGTCCTCATTTTCAAAAAACGGTCGGAATTTTTCCAAAATCGCCTGCGTTTCCTCGCGCTTTTTGGGCAACGTAACAAAATATGCCTCGCCTGCCTGCCAAGAAAAGGACAAGCCGACCAATTCCGATGTGAAAGTGTTCACGCCGGTGGTTTCGGTGTCGAAAGAAACCGATTTTTGTTGCGAAAGCCGATTTGTTAAGTCTGAAATCGCCTCTTCGCTATCCACAAGCACATAGTTATGCGGTACTTTGTTAATGTTTTTCAGGTCTTGGAAAGTAAATTTTACTTCGGGTTGCGGTTGCGGAGTGGCAACGGTTTTTGTCTTTGCCGGCGATTGCGATGGCTTTTTTTCGGCTTCGTCAAACATATCGAAAAGCGATGGCTGCCTGTTTTTCTCTTTTTCAAGGGGATTCACATAGCCTTTCTTTTCCATTAATGCCCTAAATTCCAGATAGTTGAACAGCGAGGCAAGTTTGTTGTCATCGGGTGCTTTAAACGAGCATTGTTCTTCGTCAAAATCAATGGGAACATCTGTTTTGATGGTTGCCAAAAAGCGCGAAAACTCGATTTTTTCTTTGTTCTCTTCAATTTTTTTGCGCAACGCGCCGCCAATTCTGTTTGTATTGGCAAGCATATTTTCGATGCTGCCAAACTCCTGCAAAAGTTTTTGTGCGGTTTTTTCGCCCACGCCCGGACAACCCGGAATATTGTCCGAAACATCGCCCATTAGCCCCAGAAAATCAATAATTTGCAGTTGCGAGGTAAGTCCGTATCTTTTTTTGATGTCCTCTGCGCCGAGTTTCTCAAAACCGCCTGCAAAGCGCGGTTTGTACATAAAAACGCGGTCGGAAGTCAGTTGTCCGTAGTCCTTGTCGGCGGTCATCATAAACACTTCAAATCCTTCTGTTTCAGCCTTTTTCGCAATCGTTCCGATAACATCGTCAGCCTCGTAGCCCTCTATCTCGAAAACCGGAATGCGGTATGCCTCCACAATTTGCTTGATGAGCGGAACGGCAAAACGAATGTCCTCCGGCGTGGATTGCCGTTGCGCTTTGTACTCGCTAAACGCCTCGTGCCGAAAGGTTTTACCCCTCGGGTCGAAAGCAACGGCGATATGCGTGGGATGCTCGCGTTTCAACACATCTTCGAGCGTATTGACAAAGCCGAAAATGGCAGAGGTATTCACACCCTTGGAATTGATACGCGGATTTTGAATTAACGCATAGTATGAGCGGTAAATCATTGCGTAGGCGTCTATCAGAAAGAGTTTTTTCATAATTGTTGGTTTTTATTTCCCTCCAAAGAAATACCGATGCAAAGAGCCGTAGTTGCTTTCGTAGAGTTTGAAAGAGTCTTCCAAAATCTGTGTGGCAACATCTTTGCTAAACATTCTTTCGACTACTACCGACTTGTTTTCCAACTTTTTATAGTCTTCAAAGAAACTCATTATTTCGGAAACGATGTGCATCGGCAGTTCCGAGATGTCGTTGTAGTGGTTCATACTGGGGTCGCCTTCGGCTACGGCTACAATTTTGTCGTCTGCCTCGCCGTTGTCAAGCATTCGCATTACGCCGATGATTTTGGCGGGAACGATGCAGAGCGGCACCACCTTTGTTTGCGACAAAATGAGTATGTCAAGCGGGTCTTTGTCATCGCAAAAACTCTGCGGAATGAAACCGTAATTTGCCGGATAATAGACCGATGAATACAGCACGCGGTCAAGACGCAGCAAGCCGCTTGTTTTGTCGAGTTCGTACTTGGCGCGGGTGCCTTTGGGGATTTCGATAATGCCATTAACTGTTCCGGCGGCAGCATCATAGTTATGCGAAACGTGATGCCAAGGGTTAAAATTGTGCATAATAATTGTGTATTAAGGTTTTAGAATTAATTTCCAATCGGTTGAATTTTTTTGCGAATATCGTTATTTATTTCCAAATACATATAATTCGGTTTGTTTTTTCCGAAAAAATCTTTATATTTTTCGTAACGTTCCGTTGCATTTTTCACGGCAAAATCGAAAGTTGCCTTTGAAATGGTACTTTTGGTGGTCGATTTCCGCAGGGCAACGTAGGCAGTATCCAGTAGAAAATCGCGTAAATTCAGCGTGTCTATCTGCTTGATGGTCGTGTCGTTTTCATATACAAGTGCCTCGTCATACTGGTCGGACATATAATCGTCCAAATCAATTTGCCCGATAAAAGTGGTCTCCAAAAAGAGTTTTTCCGTGTGCTTTTTGTCCAGATAACAACCCACAAACACGTGTCCGGGAATGCGCACAATAATCGGGTCAATATTGATTGCCCTGAGGAAAGAGGCGAAAAGCACCGTGCCATCGAGGCAGTTGATTTGCGATGATTCGAGTGAATTGCCCACCGTGCGCACCCGCTGACTGAAAAGCATATCGCTCGAAAGGCTGGTTTTGGAAATGGAACTGTACTTGAAATTGCGCTGCTGCAAGGCGTACCAGATAGCGTAAACTTGCTTTTTTACGTTTTCGGGTTTGCTGGTTTGATAACCCTGAAAAAGGCGCACGATGCGGGTGTCGAGTGCTTCGCGCAGGATTTTGTCTATCATCGGATGGTCTTCGTTGACGTAGGCGGCAAAAAGGATGCCGGTGTCGTGGTATTTTTTATTTTTGTCTTTGTAGCCAAGCAGGCATTCGTTGATGCTGCGGACGGAGAAAGTGCGGGTATCGGAGCCGAAACTTTTGTCGTTGATAAATACGCGAATGGATACATCAAGGGGCTTGGGCTGGTCGATGAGCATATTGTCATATTTCCAAGTCATTTGGGGATAAACGGTGTAGATTTTTCCTTTTTGGGGGAGGTCGAAGTCTGTTACAGTGGCGTTGTAGTAGGGGCTTTCGTCGAGTTCGATGCGCAGATGGGCGTTTTCTTTGGGGCTTTCGATGCGAATGGCAAAGGTTGATTTGGGATTGCCCAAAAAGTTGCTGTCTGCCGGCAGTATGATTTCGGTGTGGCTCGTTGCCATAGACAGAACGATTGACGGAAAGATATTGCCGTCTAATTCGTCTGTAATTTCCCAGTTCGATTTGAAAATACGGTCGTAATGGAAGAACAGCAGCCCGCTCATTATCAGCAAAAGTGCTGAAACAAGAATGATTATAATATTTTTCTTTGTAATAGTCATATTTTTCCAAAAAAATTAATGCACAAATATACTATGTTTTGCGAAGTATTTGCAAAAAAAGTGAGATTATTTTTTCGTCTTGCACATTTTTCGTACTTTTGCGCAGAATTTTAAAGCAAATATTTTTATGTCGAATAATTTATTAGCAGGAAAACGCGGCATCGTTTTCGGCGCATTGAACGAGATGTCCATCGCTTGGAAAGTAGCCGAGAGAGCCGTAGAAGAAGGCGCAAAAATTACACTGACCAACACGCCGCTCGCCGTGCGTATGGGTACAACCAACGAACTCGGCGCAAAACTGAACGCCGAAATTATCCCCGCAGATGCTACAAGTGTAGATGATTTGCAGGTGGTTTTTGAACGCTCGATGGAAGTGCTGGGCGGGAAAGTCGATTTTGTGCTGCATTCCATCGGAATGTCGCCAAACGTGCGCAAAAAACGTACTTATGACGATTTGGACTACGGAATGCTGAACACCACGCTCGATGTGTCGGCAGTTTCGTTTCACAAAATGATACAGGTAGCCAAAAAACTTGATGCCATCAACACAGGCGGCTCCATTGTGGCACTCAGTTACATCGCCGCACAGCGCACAATGGTGGGCTACAACGATATGGCAGATGCCAAATCGCTGCTGGAATCCATCGCCCGCAGTTTCGGATACATCTACGGACGCGAGAAAAACGTGCGCATAAACACCATTTCGCAATCGCCCACGATGACCACCGCCGGCAGCGGCGTGAAAGGCATTGACAATCTTTTTGACTTTGCGGAACGTATGTCGCCGCTCGGCAACGCTACGGCTGACGACTGCGCCGACTATTGCATAGTGATGTTTAGCGATTTGACCAAAAAGGTAACGATGCAAAACCTCTACCACGATGGCGGATTTTCTAATATGGGTATGAGTTATCGCGCTATGGAGCAGTATATTAAGGGACTTGACGAGTATCGCGATGAGAATGGGAATATTATTTATGGGTAAATTTGATTGAGCGTAGGGGCGTTGCGTGCAACGCCCTTTTTTCGGCTTAAATTTGAAAGCGTAAAGACAGTTATTTTTTTCACATATTCAATCTTTTCTGTAAATTATTGTTTTGCAAAAGCGAACGCATTTGCGTAATTGCTGCACTGTTGAGTTGCACAAGCCGCTCGCTCTGCGGTAAGCCCTGTCTTATCAATAAAGCATTGATACTTTCCATATTAGAGAGTACAACAAGTTGTTCGAGTGTGGCATAATCGCGTACATTGCCTTTTTCGTTGGGATTTTCATCACGCCATTGCTTTGCCGTTTTGCCAAAAAGCGCGACATTCAGCAAATCGGCTTCGTCGGCATAAATGAATTTTGCCTGCTCTTTGGTAACTTCTTTGGGAATAATCTCGTCTTTAATAGCATCGGTATGAATACGATAATTGATTTTGGAAAGCGTGCGCTGTAAGTTCCATTCGAGGGAAAGGCGGTGTTGCTCGTCTTCTTTCAGTCGCTTAAATTCTTTGATTAACAGAAACTTAAATTCGGGGCTTAACCAAGTGGCAAATTCAAAAGCAATGTCGGAATGCGCATAAGTGCCGCCGCCGTACCGCCCGGGTTTGGCAATAATCCCAACGGCATTAGTTTTTTCAATCCACTGTTTTGAGGTAAGAACAAAGCCGTTGTCGCCGCTTTCATTTTTAATGTTACCGAATTCCGTAACATTAAAATTGGGGTTGTACATCTGTTCCCAAATTCCCATAAATCTGATTGTATAACGGGTGCTCAACCAATGAGAAATCACCAATCCGGTTGCTTCTGCATTTTTGAATTTTGCCATATCGGTCAGCGAAATGTAATCTGCTTTATTTTGCGACAACAAAATGATTTCCGTTCCCTGAACATTTATTATTTCTTTTTTAGTCATTTCCTTCTAAATTTGATAATGCAAAAATACAAACTATTTTTAAAATACACAAAAAGAGCAGAGAACGAAGAAAGGGCGGAAAATATTCCGCCCCTACACTCGATTACTCGCTTGCAATGTCTGAATCAGGATTTTCTTGATTTTTAATCCTGATAATTATTTGTAAAATAAATATTTGTTGTAACTTTGTAGCGTAAAGATTTTTAATTATGCCAACACTCTCAGTTTTTTTCGGTTTGATAATCAGAATGTATTATCGCGACCACCAACCGCCACATATACACGTTCAACATCAAAATGCAAGAGCCGTTTTAAGATAAATATATATGGAATGGGAAGTAAAATCAGTTAAACCACTGAACGATTATCTCTTGGCTCTTACGTTTAAGAACGAAGAGAAACGCTGTTTCGATATGAAACCGTTGTTGGATATTGGAGTTTTTCGCAGTTTGAAAGACACTGAAATGTTCAATACCGTAAGAGTGTGTTTCGACAGCATTGCGTGGGCAAATGATGTTGATATTGCCCCTGAAACGCTGTATTATGATGGTGAAACAATAAATATATAAACCTAATTGACGAAAATCTGCCAATTAGGGAAATTTTATGCAGACGTAACACTCAGGCTGACACAAGACTGTGTCTTGTGCCTAAAACAATCAAAGTTTGCAACTTTGTATTTTTATAATACGAAGTTGCAAACTTCTTTTGTTTTAGGCACAAGACGCAGACTTGCACCAATCAGGGCAGCCACCACCGCTGCCTCTTTCTAAAAAAACGCCGCTTTTTTACGGCAAAGCACTTACAATACTGCCATTGGAAAGTTTCACATTTCCGCCTGCGTTGTTGGCAAAGCGTTCATTCGTGCCTGTGTGATTGACAACGCAATTGCTATGTCCGCTGCCCCAACCTACGCCTACATACTGATTGTTGCGAATGGTGCAGTTGTTGAGCGTAATATTGCCTTCATACTCCAATTCTATAGCAGCCATACCTGATTTGACGTACTCAATAATGCACCAGTTCAACACACTGCCATTGTTTCGGCTAAATCGTAAACCACCGTAATAACCCCAATAATAAGTCATACCGGGCAGGCGGGTGAATGTTACAGGTTTTTCCTG
>JAISJU010000063.1 GCA_031261165.1 Prevotellaceae bacterium | reverse complement strand
ATTAACGGCATTGCAAAGTTTGGCAGCCTTTCAGCGCAGCGAATTTAACATTCCGGTAATCGGCATCACAGGCAGCAACGGCAAAACCATTGTCAAAGAGTGGTTGTACCAACTTCTGCATCGCGACTACAAAATCACACGCTCGCCGCGTTCGTACAATTCGCAAATCGGCGTGCCGCTGTCCGTTTGGCAGTTGAATAAGGACACGGAACTCGGCATTTTTGAGGCAGGCATCTCGCAATGCAGCGAAATGGAACGGCTTGAGCCGATAATCCGCCCGACCATCGGCATTTTTACGCATATCGGCGAGGCGCATCAGGAAAATTTTGTGTCGCTCAAAGAAAAATGCCTCGAAAAACTCAAACTTTTTGCCGAAACAGATACATTAATCTATTGTATAGACGACAAATTGATAGACATTTGCGTAGAACAATCGGGCTATCATAAAAAGAAATTTACTTGGGGAAAAGCGGAAAAAGCGGACATAAAAATTGAAAATGTAGAATTGAAAATTGAGAATGGCAGTACGCTTATAACTTATTCATTTCCAAAATTTTCAATTTTCAATTTTCAATTTTCAATTCCTTTTGTAGATAAAGCGTCTATAGAGAATGCCCTGCATTGCCTCGCATTGCTATTGCATTTGGGTATTGAAGAAACTAAAATAGCGGAAAGAATAGCAACGTTGCAGACCGTAGCAATGCGCCTCGAAGTGAAACAAGGCATCAACAACAGTCTGATAATCAACGACAGTTACAATTCCGATTTGAGTTCGCTGTCCATCGCACTTGACTTTTTGCAGCAGCAGGCAGCCGATAAAAACCTCAAAAAAACATTGATTTTGTCAGATATTTTGCAAAGCGGGCAAACTTCGGCAGAACTTTATCAAACTGTTGCCGAATTGATTAAAAATAAAGGTATTCAGCAGTTTATAGGCATCGGGGAAGAAATTAAGAATGAAGAATTAAGAATGAAGAATTTTCTTGCAGACGATTGCGAAAGCACATTTTTTAAAACAACAGACAAATTTCTTCAATCACTTGTCGCGGGCTTGACCCGCAATGACAGGCTCACGGGGGCTGCCATTCTACTGAAAGGCTCGCGCGATTTTCATTTCGAGAAAATTTCCGAAAAATTGGAACAAGTGGCGCATCAAACCGTTTTGGAAGTCGATTTAAACGCTTTAGCGCACAATTTCAATTACTTCCGCTCGTTTTTGAAACCTGAAACAAAGGTTGTCAGTATGGTAAAAGCGCACGCTTACGGCAGCGGTGCATCGGAAGTTTCGCGGGCGTTGCAACGCCTCAAATGCGACTATTTGGCGGTTGCCGTTGCCGATGAGGGCGCGGAACTGCGCGGCGAGGGTATTCACATTCCGATTATGGTGATGAATCCCGAACAACACAGTTTCGGGCTGATTTTCGAGCATAACCTCGAGCCTGAAATTTATAGTTTCAACATTCTGCAAAGTTTCATCAAAGAGGCTGAACGGCAGGGCGTTATTGATTATCCCATTCACTTGAAAATTGATACCGGAATGCACCGTTTGGGTTTCTCGCCCGAAGAAATCGACAAATTAATTGACATCTTGAAATCGCAAAACAGCCTGAAAATCCGTTCCATTTTCTCACATCTTGCGGGTGCAGACGAGCAGCGTTTTGACGATTTTACAAAAAAACAAATATCTGTTTTTGAAGAAGTTAATTATAAATTCGAGAAAAATTTTGAACATAAAATCCTGCGGCACATTCTTAATTCGGCAGGCATTGAGCGTTTTCCCGAATATCAGTTTGATATGGTGCGTTTGGGCATCGGGCATTACGGAATGAGCGCGGTAAATCAACAGAATGTTCAGAATGTTTGCAGCCTGAAAACCACTATTTTGCAAATTCGCGATGTGCCGGCGGGCGAAACTGTCGGTTACAGCCGAAAAGGCAAGATACAGAATAACAGCCGAATAGCCGTTTTGCCCATCGGCTACGCTGACGGCTACAACCGTCGGCTTGGAAACGGTTACGGCAGCGTGTTTGTGAATGGCAAACTTGCCCCGACTGTCGGCAACGTGTGTATGGATTTGACGATGATTGACATCACCGGCATTGACGCGAAAGAGAGCGACAGCGTGGAACTTTTTGGCAATAATCTTTCTATTTTGGAGGTTTCCGATTGGCTCGGCACAATTCCTTATGAGATTTTGACAAATATTTCGCGGCGCGTGAAACGAGTTTATTTTCAAGAATAAAAAAAGGCTTACGAGAAATCGTAAGCCTTTTTCACTATGAAAAATAATTTACTTTTTTATTTTTACCGTTTCTGTACCTGCTTTTACTATATAAATGCCCGATGCAAGCGTAGCGGTGGGAATGACAACTTCCGATTTTCCACTCGTCTTTGTTGAAATGAGCAGAACACCCTGCGCATTGTAAATATCGACTTTCTCAACATCGGCAGTGTTTTTAACTTTCAAAACATCTTCCTGCGGATTGAAATAGACAGCAAGCCGTGCGGACAAGGGGGTGGCAATACCGGTGGGTGGCTCGGGAACGGTGTATTTGCTTACTTGAATACGATTAATAATAATCGGGTCATTATTTGTATCCAAATTGCCTCGAATACGCACTGTTACAGCGTCAGTAGTGTTCAGCGTCTTTTCATACACGGCGGAACTTTCCAACCCCAAACCTGTGAAAGTCGAATCCACTTCGCCGTTCAGCAAGACGGCTGCCGTGCGGTCATTGCTTGTGCCTTTTGCTTTGAAAACGATACGGATAGTTCCTACACCTGCGTCTGCGGGGAGAGTAAATTCCGCATAACCGGCGTCTTTAAAGCCGCGCACCCGAAGAAATACGCCTTCGGTTTTGCCATCATTGGAGGCGTCTGTACCGGAAAGGGTTTCAAAATTGGCGTAATAGCGTTCCAATTCGATGCCGTTGGGCTGTGTTTCAATGTTATCCACCACTTTCACATAGTCGCCTTCGGCTTCAAACGAAGAAAAATCTTCGTCAATCCAATACTCTTGTGCGTTCATCGAAAGGGCGAAGGCACTTAACATCATTGAGATAATTACTTTTTTCATTATTATAAGAATTTAAATTAATTTGTGGCAAAATTATGCTGCCGTTACAACGATTTGGTTTCAAATAAATAACTTTTTTATTAAGATTAATGATTGATAACTTTATATTTGCGTGTTAATATTGTAATAAATTCGTAATATAGAAAAGATACTTTTGCCGCCGAAAAATTAAATATTTATCGTAATGAAGAAAAACATTTTTATTTTTTTAGGATTGATTTTCGGCGGCTTGGCAGCACAAGCGCAGCAAGACAGTTCAAAAGTGGAGGCGCGGGCGTATTTCAAAGACGGAAAGTTACATTTCCAAACGAGAAACGAGGCATTTCATCTCTGGTTTGACAACCGTGTATATATTGATGCGGCGTATTACAGTCCGCAGGATGATATTTCGCAGTTGCAGTCGAAAGCCAACAAGGACTTGGAGCAAGATGACGGCAAGTTTCGTTTCTCAAACGGCGTGGTGCTGCGGCGGGCGCGTTTTGCGGTGAAGACGGAACTGTACCATAAATGGTTTGGCGAACTTGATGTAGATTTTGCCTACAATGAGGTGGAAGTGGAAGATATGTTTGTGGGCTATCGCTTCAATGATAATTATTCGATAAAAATAGGGAATTTCAAAGAGCCGATGAGCATTGAGCGCGTTACGAGTTCCAAAAACCTGACCGGAATGGAACGCCCGATGGCGGTGCAGATGTTTGCGGGCGGGCGGCGACTCGGCATTGCTGCTACCGGTTGGGGCAATCACTGGTGGGCGTCAGCAGGCTTATTCGGCGAAGAGGTAAGCATTTTTCATAAGGAGAAAAACAGGGGCAGCAACGGCTGGGGCACAACGGCTCGCGTAGCGGCGTCGCCCGTTGCCAACGAGCATACCACTTTGCACATCGGAGTGGCGGGCAGTTACCGCACGCCCAACGGACTGGGGCTGGAAAACCGCTTTGTGGAGTTTCGCGCACTGCCGGAGAGTTATGTTGACCACCGCCGGTTTGTGCGTTATGAGATTCCGAATGTAAATCATTACACGGTGGGCAGTGCGGAACTGGCTTTCCGCCACGAAAAACTGCTGGTTTATGGCGAGTATTTTATCACCAACCTTTCGCGCTACAAACTGAACGGCACGGAACACATTGCGCTGAAAAATGCGCTGTTCGACGGCTGGTATGCTACGGCTTCATATATGATACTGGGCAAAAACCGCGTATATGACCCGTCGGATGCCGAATTTACCAACGCTGCCGTGCGCCCGAAAACAGGCAACCTGGAAGTGGAAGTGCGCGTGAGCAGTGTAAATCTGAACGATTTTCAAGATGCTTCGGCGGTTATCACAGGCGGGCAGGCGATTGCTTACTCGGCAGGAGTTAATTGGTATCCGAACCGCAACGTACTTGTCGGACTGAATTATGTGTATATGAATAACGATAAATATGCAGACGACAAAGGACACGTCAGTTATCAGGGCAAAGCGTTGAGTCAGGAATATACTTCGGGCATTGACTTCAGCGTCTTGCAGGCACGAATTTTATTATCATTCTAAAAAATAAATAATTATGAACAAAAAGATTTTATGGGCAACCGTTGTTGCCGCAGCATTGCTTTCTTCGTGTAAAACGGACACAGAAGACGATTTAAAACAAATGACATCAAACGTACAGGGCTTGTACATCAACGAGGTTTTCACCTCAAACCCCGACTGGGTGGAACTCTACAACAGCAGCGATGCAAAAATGGATTTGGGCGGTTTCGTTTTGCAGGACGACAAAGGGGCGGCGGAAGAATACATCATTCCCGCAGGTACGGTGATTGACGGCAAATCATTTTTGGTGATTGACGCCTTTGCTTTCGGGTTGAGTTCGACCAACGGCGACAAAGTAACGCTTTTCGACAAACAGTCGGGCAAAATAGATGAAGTCATCATACCGGTTATTTCAGACGGCAAATCCTACGCCCGCAGCACAGACGGCGGCAACGCGTGGGTACTTGTCCCGCCCACCAAAGGCATCAGCAACACCGACCAAGCCCCCGCAGAGCCAACCAACACAACATTGAAACTTTACATCAATGAGGTAGTATCAGCCCCCGCCGGTACAGATGCAGACTGGATTGAACTTTACAATGCCGGCGACACGGAAATAAACATCGGCGGTTTCATCTTGCAGGACGACAAAGGGGCGGCGGAAGAGTACATCATTCCCGCCAACACCACCATCGCTGCAAAAGGCTTTATTGTTTTTGAAAACGGCTCATCGTTTCAGTTCGGTTTGGGCTCAAAAGGCGACAAAGTGATTTTGCTTGATGCCGAGCGGGTAAAAATAGACGACATCAGCACACCTAACTTCGGCGAAGACAAAGGAAAATCCTACGCCCGCATTCCTAATGGTAGTGAGAATTGGCAAACAGTGAATAATCCTACCAAAGGAATGAGTAACTAAAATATAATGAGCATTTTCAAAAAGAGGGAAAGATTTTTTCTTTCCCTCTTTTTTGTTGTCCAAATTTATTTAACAATATTGTAAATTAAATGACACTGCATCATAATAACTTCAAAATACTTTTGTGCAGAATTAATTACAAACCAATTATTTAAACTAAATTTTTATTAAGATGAAAAAAACGATTTTCCTGTTTATTGCTACTGCATTAGCATTTATACAAGCAGCAGCTTTTACTTATAAGGGTCAAAGCATTGACAACAACACGGAATTTGTCCGCGCCACACAGGGCAATAGTCCGAGTAGCCTGAAAGAAATTTCGGGTATGGCTTGCAGTCGTACCACACCCGATTATTTTTGGGTAGAACTTGACGACCCTGATGACGATAACCGTATTTATGCCCTCAATTCAAACGGCACGTTGAAACTCACCCTCACGCTCGGCGGACTCAAAATGCGCGATTGGGAAGATATATGTTTGGCTACCGTTAGTAATAAAAATTATATTCTCATCGGCGGTTTTGGCGACAACGATGGTAAATTTAAAGGTGATTACCATATATACGTCTTTGAAGAGCCTGCCATCAGCGGCTCGTCGGCATCGGTATCCTCTTCGGCTATTGCCGACATCAAATTCAGTTATCCCGACGGCAACGCGCACAACGCCGAAGCACTGATGTACGACCCTGTGAGCAATCTTATTCTGGTGGTGGATAAATATGTCGGCAAAAGCGAAAGCAGCAATGCCAACACGGTATTCAGCACGCCTTTCCGCACCACCTCTGCCACCGTAACCCTCACCGAAGTACAAAAACTCGGCAACAACGGCGAGGCATTCAACACCATTACCGCAGCCGACATCTCGGCTGACGGACAACATATTCTTATCCGTAATGTCAATCATATCCTGTATTGGCGCAGACAAGCAGCCGCAGAGTCTTTTGCAACTGTTATTGCCCGCAATCCGCAATACATTGCCACTTACAACAATGCCGATACCAAAGGTGAATCCGTAGCGTGGAGTAACGATGCACTGAAATTCTACACCGTGAGCGATGAAAAAGGCTCGTCAACCATCTATTCTTTTAGCCGCGCGAGCATACCGCCGCTGAATGCGGAAACTTCCGACACTGCCACACCCACCGGCGGCGACTATTGGATTAATGATGATATGGGCGATTTCCCGAAATCAAGTTCCAATGTTGCAACCGCCAACAGATTCTTTAAACCCAAGACAGCGACTGAAAATATTTGCTTTACGCCCAGCGCAGTGGAGGTGGAAGATGTACCGGGGAATTGTAAAGACCCCATTCTCAATAACAGTAAAATATTATTGGTAGATGGCACAAAAGACAACGGAAAATTAGAATTTACCGTACCTAATGCCCAAAGAATACGTATTTATGTAGGCGCAAAAAGCAGTACGGCAGACCGTTACATCAATATTGCAGTAACAGGCAAATCAACAGTAAAAATATCTAATTTGAACAAAGATAATTGTAATGTATATGATGTTACTCACAATAGCCCTACTCCTCTAACTGTTACAATAACAGGCGGCTCCACAAGTGATGATAAAAACCCTGTTGCTATTCACGGTATTCAAGTATGGAAATACAACCCCACGCTCAACATATCCACCACCGCCATCAGCGGCTTTGGCTATGCCTACGGCGAGTCGTCAGTAGTGAAATCATTTACCGTTAGCGGCACACAGTTAGCCAATGATATAACTGTATCACTTCCTGCCAATTCCAAATATGAAATATCAAAAAACAGCACAAGCGGTTATGCTCAATCGCTGACATTTAACAGAAGCAGTAATGCAGTTGCAACATCAACTGTTTATGTCCGACTGAAAGAAGGTCAAAATGTAGGCACTTACAGTGATGAAATCAGTATTTCGACAGTTTATAATACAAAAAACAGCAGTAACTGTAACACCACCACGGCAACCTTAACAGAAAAAGTTCAATTAAACGGCAGTGTAACCTGTGGTAGCAGAACACTGTCTTTCCCTGCCGACCTGCCGACAGAAGTGTATTCAAATCACGGCACGATTTCAGCCGTAGCAACGCCTTCGGCTGGTGCAGGAGAGATTACTTATTACAGCACCGATGAAAACGTTGCTGCCGTCAGCAATGGCACGATAACCGTAAAAACAGCCGGTGAAATAAAATTTTATGCCAATATTGCTGCCAATGGTAATTATTGTTCGGCATTGTCCGCAGAACATACATTATCAATAAGGCAACTTCTTGCCGAATATTTGCTCGAAAAAGGTATTACGGCAGATTTCGACCAAAGTCTATGGAAAGTAAAATACAATGACAATGCCGAATGGGAAAGCACTCCTGTTGCAATATCTGTAAATGATAATTCGGTGCGGAAAATCACTGTTTTAGGTGCAGCCAACGTCCCTGCCGATACCTACAAAACTCAAGATATAGAAATCGGCGCACAGGGCAGCCTCGACCTTTCAGCCGGCTCGCTCACCGTCAGCGGCGATTTGATTATCACTTCGGCGGATAATACGGCAGGGCAATTGAAAGTAGCACCGTCAGCCGTGCTCAACGCTGCAAATGTCAAAGTGAAAAAAGATTTTCTGAATGGCATTTGGTATATGCTGTCTTTTCCTTTCGATATTGTGGCGGTAACCGACCAAAACGGCACTGTACAAACATTGAACAAAACAGTAAACGGCAAAGGCGTTTATGCCGAAACTTACGACACCCAAAACCGCGCCACCCGCAGCCACAAAGAAGACACCAACAGCCCGAGTTGGACATCAACAGGCGAGCAAACAACGCTTGACAAAAACAAAGGCTACCTTTTCGGGCAGGATTTGGGCGCAGGCACAACCCTCTACTTCACTGCTAAACAGGCAGACACACAGGAGGCATTTGCCGTTTTGTACAAAACTTGCAGTGTTACACCCACGCCGTCAGCGCACGAGTTGCACACCGGTTGGAACTTGATTGGCAACCCCCACACTGTGTCTTACGACCTCACAAGCCTCGTGCCAACCTACGTTTATAACATCAACACCAAAGATTATGACGAAGCCTGCGGGAACATTGAGCCATTCAAAGCCTTCTTTGTACAAGTAACAGAAAACGCCTTTGAATTTGTGCCGGAGGCTGCATCACTCCGCCGCGCTCGCTTGCTTGTTTCCGCTTATGATGAAATAAAACTCGGCATCAGCAAAGACCCTTCATTCACAGACTATTACCGTCTTCGCCTAACGGACAATGAGAGTGCCACAGAGGGTTATGATTTCAATATTGACGCCGTCAAAATGTTGAGTACCCGCGTGCCACAAATCTACCGCGAAACCGCCTATACGGATTATGCCATAGATGTAATGCCGTGTCCTGTACAAAGAACGGGAAAAATCATTCCCCTTGCTTATGCCGCGCCCGCAGCCGGTACTTACACGATAACTTACGAGGCGGGCAGCGAAAATATTGCCGAACTTGTGTTGATGGATAAAAAAGAAAACACGGAAACCGATTTATTGACAACGCCTGCCTATTCATTCACCACCGTAGCGGCAGAAAGCGCAAACAGCCGTTTCGACTTGCTGGTGAAACTGTGGAGTGAAAGCGGCGTCATTACCGCAACAGCCGAGCGCAACGCGGATAACATCACCCTCGCGGCAGCAGACGGACAAATTATCCTGCACGGTTTGCAGTCGCCAAGCACGGTCAGCCTTTTCGACCTCGCAGGCAGGCAAACCGCCATATATGAAAATATCGGCAACAAACAAATTATCAGAACGGCAAACAAAGGGATATACATTGTAAGGATTGTCAATCCCGCACAGTCAGCCGCTGTTAAGGTCATCTTAAAATAAAACAGTGATGAAAAACAACACATTAATAAAAACGGTTTTTATCTTTATAATCATCTTGTTTTCATCGGTAAGCACCATAAGTGGTGCTTACTTTCCTTACGAGGGTTATTATCAGGAGGAAGAATATAACAGGAAAATTGACAGCCCCTTTGATGCAGCACCCTATTCCGAAGCCGAAGAGTACTTTCGGCAAAACGAGCAGGCAATCATTCCACAAAATCCCTTTGCCACAGCAATGGACAAAGACAAGCCCGGCGACCCGGGTATGAATGACGAAATGGAAGGCAAACCCGGCGACCCGGGCAAGAACGCCCCTGTGGGCAATGAGTTATTGCCGTTGCTGACAATCGGATTATTTTATGGATTAATTAAATATAAAAAAAAGAAATGAAAAAAGCAATTTACTTTTTGTGCGGCACGATGTTGTGTGGCGCACTGCTTGCCCAAAGCGGACAAAAACAAAATTACAGCATTGCTGTTGTACAGTCGGCTGTTGTTACCGTCCCCGAAAGCGCAACGCCTGTGTATATCGGCGGATACGGCTCGTCGATGGCGTGCGAAACCACAGGCGGCGAAACAGTCTTTTATCTCCTCACCGACCGTGGTCCCAATGTCGAAGGCAAAACGTCAAACAGCAAAGTGTTTCCTCTGCCCGACTTTGTACCGCACATCGGCAAGTTCCGTCTGGAAAACGGCGTACTTGTGTTGATGGAAAAAATCGAACTCAAAGAGGCAAACGGCACGCCTTTTTCGGGACTTCCGAGTACCGAAGGCACGGCAGCCATCAACGAAACCGCTTATAACCTGCGCGGTGAAATCATCAACACCAACGGCAGGCGCGGCATCGACCCCGAAGGGCTTACCCTCGCGCCCGACGGCTCGTTTTGGGTCAGCGACGAGTACGCGCCCTACATCTTGCATTTCGACGCCAAAGGCTTTTTGCTCGAAGAACTCAACCCTGCCAACGGTGGTTTACCCCCGCACTATGCCACCCGCCGCCCCAATCGCGGAATGGAAGGCTTGACCATCAGCAGGGACGGCAAAACGCTCACCGGCATTATGCAATCACCGCTCTACTATCCCGCCACAAAGGACAACTCGCTCTATGTCCGCATCATCTCCATCGACTTGCAGAGCCGCCGGACGAGCGAATACTTCTATCCATTGAGCAGTGCGAAATATGCCGTGAGTGAAATTTGCACGATGGACAACGGCGACTTCCTCGTTTTGGAGCGCGACAGTGATTTTCCCGCAAACGGCAAGGGTTTCAAAAAAATATTCAGAATAAACCTTTCGCAGGCAACAGACATTGCCGCCGACAACCGTCCGCTCGAAACACTGTCTGCCGAAATGCTCGCGGAAAATCATATCCGCCCTGTTCAAAAAGAACTGTTTTGGGACATTCTCGCCACCATTCCCTCTTACCCGCACGACAAGCCCGAAGGCATCGCGCTGATAAACAAGGGCGGAAATTTTTCCGCCCCTACACTTTGCATTATCAATGATGATGATTTCGGCATCAACGCCCCCGCCGCGCCCGATGGCACGATTGTACCCAAACTTGCGCCCGATGGTACGCGGGATATGAATGTGATGTATTTTGTGGAATTTTGATTTAACGGCTTAATGTTCAAAAAGTAGCCTGCTGTTTGAACATTATAATAAAAAAAACGGCTCACAAAAATGAGCCGCTTTTTTATTTATCAAATGAAATTACCTGCTTGCCTCTTCCACCGAAACAGCAACGGCTACGGTAGCCCCTACCATCGGGTTGTTGCCCATTCCGAGAAAGCCCATCATTTCCACGTGTGCGGGAACGGAAGACGAGCCTGCAAACTGCGCATCGCCGTGCATACGTCCCATCGTGTCGGTCATACTATGGGAAATTGACGATTACTTTTTTGTAAAGTGTTATATTTCAATAAATTAACTCCAAATAAAGGCTTTCCTTTATTTATTTAATTGATAATTGGCGGTAAATAAGCGGAATAAGACCGTTTTACTACCTGTGAATAAAGCAATCTTAATAAAATTGCTGTTATTTCAGCCTCAAAATTACAAAAAACTTTTCAATCTAACAAATTTTTCTGCAATTATTTTTGCATAAAACCCTTTATTTCAGTAGTTTTTTTGTTTCAGGCTCTTTAAATATATAAGTCAAAGCAAGTTTATTTTTTGACTTTCCGTAACCAATAAAAAGAAGTGTGATTTTTCGGTTTAAAATGCTTGAACGCGGGGGGAAATTGTATATAACTGCTCTTATATGCGTGTAACACTGTATTTTTGCTTTGAGAAAAAAATCGAAATGTTTTTAATCTATATAGACCGCCCGCAAAAAATTTACTCACTCCCCGATTTTTGAGTTAAAAGCGAGTTTCGGGGCTACCCGATAAAAAAAATCCGTATTGCTACGGACTTTACTTGATTTTAACCACTTTACATTTCTTCTTCATAAGATTGAATATTTTTTGTATTGTTATTCTATCGGAATTAACCGAACACCTGTTTCTTTGGGAGGTTCGATGGTACTATTGTGAATTACTATACCATACATTCTATCAAAATCCTCATCTTGAAACTTTTTCATAGAATACCACGCATCATATTGAACAATCTGTCCATCAATGACTTTGAATAACCAATAGGTTGTACTAACAAATTGAATATAACTATCATAGGTATCATAATGACCAATCAAATAATCAATACCTTTGTAATTATATGAATTAAAAGTCCATTGTACTTTTCCTATTTGCGTAACAATAGAAGGATAATCAGGGTGAGATTTCTCAAACGTAACCTCATACGTTTTATTCCAAATTTCATCACCATAATTGGTATGCAAAATAAATTTTTTACCAGCGAATTGTTCAGAAAATGTTGTTGTAACATACTTTGGTTGTTCTGGTTGTGGGTCTTCTTTCTTACAAGAAGTCGCTAAAAGCAGTACTATTGTTCCTACTAATAGCATTAATTTAGTTGTTTTCATTTTTTATTTGGTAATCTGGTCAAACACTAATGAGGGAATAACAACTTGTTTATTAGTATTTATTCCTCGTATTTTAGACAATAATTCTTCTGAATTATCATCAGAATTAAATTTTACGATGTAATTGTAAATTAATCCATCGCTACTTTCTTCTGTATCAATATCACACAAAAGATTAGTAAATTCTTCATAAGAAATACCCAAATAATCGGATAGTTTTCTCTCAAAACTTTCTTGCTCTTTTTCGAGCATAATTTCTTTTAATTTTTCCATAGTCTTAATTTTTTAGACGGTTAAATAATTGATTTTAAGTAAATATTTCATTTTTAGACAAATAAAAAAACGGACTTATATATCCGCTTTATGAGGTTGTAGGAATTACCTGTATATTCAAATAAATAAATCCGCTTTGTACGCGGTATATTTATACTTGAATATACTACTATTGAATATACTATTTTGAAACTTCCTACATTTCATAAAGCAAGATATGTCCTTCTAAAACTCGACATTTCGAGCCATTTAGAATTAGCGACAAAGGTACGCATTATTCTAAAAAAACAAGCGGATAATGAAAAAAAACATTCGTTTTATAAATAATTTGCTTTTGTGTTTTTGTAAAATATTTGTATTTATCTATAAAACAAGAGGTTAGTGAGTTTTCAGAATATTGCTTTTTATTATTTTTTCAAAAAGATTTCCATACTTTTTAGGTATATAATATATAGTGGGAGTGGTATTGTTGCAGGTAGCAAAAAAATAGTCCGCAGGAAACGGACTGAAAAGTTATTAGAGTGCTTGCGAGGGTGGGTAATTTCGCTATTTTTATTTAAAGATTTGGTTTAAATGGAGATTAGTAATATTTGTTTCTTTGTTTTTTAAGTTTATCTTTTGGATATTTCAAATAACCACTTAATAAATCGTCATCGCCCCGAAATTTAGGCTTTCCAAATATTTTTGTCATATCAATAAGTCTTGATATAAACAATCTTTTGTTGATAGAAACAGTGTTACCTACCGTTCTTTTTCCTTTGAATTGTGGATTTATTTCAAAAAAAGAATTTATCATATCTGTAAAAAGTGTAATTAATGCCGTATCAGGTAAATTTTTTCCCTCAAAATTTGGTTTCCTAATGTTTAGATAGAAAGGGTCGGTAATTTGATTTATTGCATCTTCACAGGTATTTATTAAAAATTTAATGGCGGTTGGATTTTTAATTACAGCGACTTTTTTATTTTTCATATTCATAACAATCTCGCAATCTGCATTTGCATTGTCTTTAAATGCTGTTATGAGGTTTTTTAATTCTTCTTTTGGGAATTTTTGCAATATTTGCCCCTCTAAACAATGTCCAACACAATAATCGCAAATAAAAAGAAGTAAGTACCAAAACTTTTCGGGGTCTAAATTTAATGCTTTTATGGTGTTTTGTATATCTTCATTACTAACATAATCTTTAAAAGAAAAACGTGTGTTTTTAAATATTTCGCCTGAATTGTATCTTACTTTAAACATATCTGGGGCATTGCTCATTTGTTGTCCGTCAAAATCATAACGAGGTGCATATTCATCGGCTATGGATACGATGTATTCCACTAACTTGTCTTCTTCTTCTACATAGGTTTCAAAAGTGAATTTTGCTATTGGTTGCATTTGCTTTGATTGTCTAATTTTGAAACGACAAAGGTAGTAAATTATAATGAAATTGTTTCTCTATCTCAAAAAACTAAATTTGATTTTTTATTTCTTCTATTTAAAGAGTAAAACGATTATCAAAAAATTAGATTTTTGAGTAGAGAAACAATCTCTGTGTTTGAATTACCAAGTACAACATTTATATTTCGGAGTATAATATGTAACTTTAAAAAAAAATGTTGTTGCAATATTTTTTATTTTCAAATTTTCGTACTAATATAACTTACGCTGTAATATATAACCTCTTTGTCTATTTATATATATATTATCTGCTTTAAAATATTCTTCTATTTTGGCTGCCTTATATTTAGTATTGTCGCCATATTTTTTAAAGATGTTAAGAAGTTCTTGTTTTATGTGTTTAAGCGGGTATCTTTTCCCCACTTTAAAAATAGCATATACAGAGTTCAGAATAGCGAAATTATCTCTACCGTCTTCTGATTTTTTCTTTATTATTTCTAATTCTAACTTTTTATTTGCTGTTATGTGATTTTTTACAAAATCAATATCCAAATTTTCAAATGCTTCTACTATTAAAGGGTCTTCTTGGTGGAGTGTTTCCCTGATGTCGTACAATAGTATGCTGTCGCTATTTTCTTTCCATTCTTAAAGCATTTCAATAATTTGCAATCTGCGTTTTTTTGTACCTCGTTTTTTCTTTTTTGGTATCAAATAGTCTTCAAACGGAAAAGGTATAATGCTGTGTGTGTGCGTTATATTAAAATAATCGCTTGCTTGGTAGGCTTCATACAGAAATGTTGCATTTTTGTAATACCCTTT
>JAISJU010000019.1 GCA_031261165.1 Prevotellaceae bacterium | reverse complement strand
GTTATCCGCGTTCCCCAGAACTAAATATCTAAAATAAACTCTACTATGAAAGGCATCGTTTTAGCAGGTGGCTCGGGTACAAGGCTTTATCCGATAACCAAAAGTATTTCCAAGCAAATTATTCCGGTTTATGACAAGCCGATGATTTATTATCCGCTGTCGGTGTTGATGCTTGCAGGCATCAAAGAGATTCTGATTATCTCCACGCCGCACGACATTCATTTGTACGAAAACCTGCTTGGCGATGGCTCGGAGTTGGGTATCAAACTCGAATACGCCATTCAGCCCTCGCCTGACGGATTGGCGCAGGCGTTTATTATCGGCGAAGAGTTTATCGGCACAGACAGCGTTTGTATGGTGCTGGGCGACAACATTTTCTACGGTTTCGATTTTTCGCGTATCCTGCGCGAAGCCGCCGCACTGCAAGACGGCGCAATAGTGTTTGGCTACTACGTGAACGACCCCGAACGCTATGGCGTGGCAGAGTTCGATGGAGCAGGCAAAGTGCTTTCGCTCGAAGAAAAACCGAAAGTGCCGAAATCCAACTACGCCGTTACAGGCTTGTATTTTTACAGCAACGATGTTGTCGGTAAAGCCAAAAGTCTAAAGCCATCGCCGCGCGGCGAGTTGGAAATCACAGACTTAAACCGCCTTTATCTGGAAGAAGAACGCTTGAGCGTGAAACTGCTTGGTCGCGGTATGGCGTGGCTCGACACCGGCACGCACGACAGCCTGCTCGAAGCCTCAAACTACATTTCCACCATCGAAAACCGTCAGGGCTTAAAAGTCGCCTGCCTCGAAGAAATCGCCTACGCCAGCGGCTACATCACCCGCGAACAACTTTTGAAATTGGCAGAGCCGCTGAAGAAAAATCATTATGGAGAATATCTTATTAAAATCGCGAACGAGAAAAAACGAATAAATTAAAAATGAATAAATGGACACAACTCAGCATAGAATATGCCAATCAACGCTCGTATCTTGACGATTTATTTCAGGTTTATCCTACCATTCCAGATGGAATTAGAGAGATAAACAAAGAAGTTTGGAGTGGAGTTGAAAAAGCGTTCAAACAGAAAAACAACGATTTGCTTATCCGCGAATTGTTGAAACTTGATTTGTTCCCGATAAAAGACAGTTATATTGCTTATTTAAAGCGAGATAAATCTTCTATTGAGCGCAATCCGCGCACAATAAATCGTATTTGCGGACGACTTTACGAGTTGGGTTTGGACAAAATTTATGCACAATGCAGCGAGCCAAAAGAAACCAACCGACAAATCGGACCAATGTTTAAAGATTGGTTGCGGAATAAATCGTTAGGAATACAGCCCGTTGATTTGGAAACATTTCTTTCGGACAAAAAAGATGCCATTTTAGACGGCAGCGACAAGGCAATGATGGACTTTGCGCACGATGAATTGAACCACAAACACAACAAAGGGCTTGATTTTGTGGCTCGTTTCAACGGAAAATATGTGATTGGCGAGGCAAAATTCCTTACCGATTTCGGCGGACACCAAAACGCACAATTTGCTGATGCTATTTCCACAATCGAAACGCCGAATGTAAAAGCCGAAAAAATCGCTATTTTGGACGGTGTTTTGTATATCAAAGGCAACAACAAAACGTATAAATCTGTAACCGAAACTTATAAAAACTACAATATTATGAGTGCTTTGGTTTTGAGAAATTATTTGTATCAATTATAAGAGGTAAAAAATGACAGAAAAAAAGAAATTAAAGAAGTTGTTTGATGGTACATATCTTATACATTGGAAATATACAACCATAATAAGTCTTATTGCAACTGTTTTTTCTATTGTTTTGATTTTTATTCGTTATTCAGAAGAAAAATTGAATAGTGAGAATAGTGATATTAAAGAGCAAATGCAAAAAGTAAAATTAATGTCTGATAATCTAAAAGAAATGATAGATTTTTTAGATATTCAAAAAAAGAGAATAACAGAAGAACAATTATTGTTGGAAAATATACAACAACAACGCAAAGAAATAGAACCATTATTAAAGACAGAAAAACAAATTGTGCGAGAAATATTAAATGCGCAAACTAAATATGAAAGAAAAAATATTTGGCTTGATAGGGCAATCGCTTTTTTCCTTGGAATTGCAAGTTCGATGATTGCTACATTACTTCTTTCAAAAGTTATTAGAAAAAAAGAAAAAAATGCAGAATAATCTTTTAATATATGCCGACAACCTCACAGGTCTAAATTACCTATTAAACAACGGTTTATCAGGTAAAATAGATTTGGTGTATATTGACCCGCCATACTCCACAGGCGGAAATTTTACCATTACCAACGGCAGAGCAACCACAATCAGCAATTCAAAAAACGGCGATATTGCATATACCGACACATTAAAAGGCACAGATTTTATTGAGTTTTTGCGCGAACGGCTGATTTTATTACGCGAACTTTTGTCGGAACGCGGCTCTATTTATCTGCATATTGACTATAAAATTGGGCATTATGTAAAGGTGATGATGGACGAAGTTTTTGGTATTGAGAATTTCAGAAACGATATTACACGCATAAAATGCAACCCGAAAAACTTTGACAGAGTTGGTTACGGCAATATCAAAGATTTGATTTTGTTTTACAGCAAAACGGCTAATCCAATTTGGAACGAGCCGCGCAAAAAGTATTCGGAAAAAGATTTGGAAACGCTTTTTGCAAAAAAAGACAAAAACGGACGGCGATACACTACCGTTCCCATTCACGCGCCGGGCGAAACCGAAAATGGCAAATCAAACCAACCATTCAAAGGAATGTTGCCGCCCGCAGGCAGGCATTGGCGCACCGATGTAGAAACTTTGGAACAATGGGACAAAGACGGCTTAATTGAATGGTCTTCAACAGGAAATCCGCGAAAAATAATTTATGCCGATGAGCGAGAAGGTATGCGAGTACAAGATATTTGGGAGTTCAAAGACCCGCAATATCCCGATTATCCGACCGAAAAAAATGCTGAAATGTTAGACTTGATTGTAAAAACTTCTTCTAACGAAAACAGCATTGTGTTGGATTGTTTTTGCGGTAGCGGAACAACATTGAAAGCCGCTCAAACAAACAATCGCCATTGGATTGGCATTGACCAATCTGAATTGGCGATAGAGGTTGCAAAAAAGAAAATTGATGAAATTGATGGGGATTTGTTTGTAGAAAAAGCAAATTACGATTTATTAAATTTGGAAGAAAATACATTGTTTAAAATTGCAGTATAAAAAACAAATAGAAAATGGAAATAATAAAAACCAACATTCAAGACTTATTAATTATAAAAAGTCGCGTTTTTGAAGATGCACGAGGCTATTTTTTCGAGACATACAACGAAAAAAACTTTGCCGACAAGAGCATAACAAACAAATTTGTGCAGGACAATCAGTCGAAATCGTCTTACGGCGTTATTCGTGGGCTGCATTATCAACTTAACCCGCACTCGCAGGCAAAACTCGTGTCTGTTGTGGTGGGAAAAGTGTATGATGTGGCAGTGGATTTACGTGCGGATTCGCCCACCTTCGGCAAATGGTATGGCGTAGAACTTTCGGACGAAAATCACCTGCAATTCCTCATTCCACAGGGATTTGCACACGGTTTCTCTGTATTGAGCGAAACAGCGATTTTCAGTTACAAGTGCGACAATCTCTACGCGCCCCAAAGCGAAGGCGGCATTCTGTATAACGACCCTTCGCTCGCTATTGATTGGCGCATTCCTGCGGAAAAAGCCCTTGTTTCGGAAAAGGATTTAAAATTACCATTATTGAAAGATGTAAAAACAAATTTCTGAGAATGAAAACAATCTTAGTAACCGGCTCAAACGGTCAGTTGGGCAACGAAATGCGAGTTATAGCGGCGCAATATCCGCAGTACAATTATATTTTTACCGATGTGGCAGAACTTGATATTTGCAACGAGGCGGCATTGACAGCATTTTTTGCAGAAAACAAAGTCGATTTTATTGTAAATTGCGCTGCCTATACCGCTGTGGATAAAGCCGAAGAAGATGTTGAAACCGCGTATAAAATCAACAAAGAAGCCGCGCGTTTGCTCGCCAAATTTTCGGCAGAAAACGAGATAAAACTCATTCACATTTCCACCGATTATGTGTTTGACGGCAAAAGTTATCTGCCTTACACCGAAGAAATGCCCATTGCGCCAAACACCGTTTATGGAAAATCGAAAGCGGAGGGTGAATATGAGATTTTGAAACAGAACGCAGAAGTCGCCATTATCCGCACCTCGTGGCTTTACTCATCGTTTGGCAATAATTTTGTGAAAACGATGCTCAAACTCGGCGCGGAAAAGGAAAAATTGACCGTGATTTTCGACCAAATCGGCACGCCCACTTATGCGGCGGATTTGGCATTTGCCATAATGAAAGTGATTACAGCACAGAATTTTGTGGTGGGCATTTACCATTTTTCCAACGAAGGCGTGTGCAGTTGGTACGATTTTACAATCGCCATTCACAAAGCAGCAGGCATTACAACTTGCAAAGTGTTGCCCATCGAAAGCAAAGATTACCCCGCCAAAACGCCGCGACCGTTTTACAGCGTGCTGAACAAAGCCAAAATAAAAGCCACCTATGGCATCGAAATCCCGCATTGGGAAGATGCTTTATTGCGCTGTATCAAACAGTTGGGATAGGACTGCTGTCATTGCGCAATTCCCCATAAAAAGGAGATTCTGACTTTCGTTAGAATGACAAAAAAATAAGAGAAAAAATATTTTTCTTTTTGTTTGGAAAGTTGCAATTAAAATATGTATCTTTGCACCCGCAAAACGGAACGAGATATAGCGCAGTTGGTAGCGCGCCACGTTCGGGACGTGGAGGCCGGGCGTTCGAGTCGCCCTATCTCGACAAAATCGTGTAAAGAAGATATTTTTTACACGATTTTTTTGAGGATTCTGTCATTGCGGGCTTGACCCGCAATCCCCTGAAAAAAGGGAGATTCCGACTTTCGTCAAAATGACAGATTAAACAGGGGATTGCGGGTCAAGCCCGCAATGACACAAATAACAACAGAGTTATGAAATATTACAGCACCAACCAACAAGTCAAAAACGTATCGCTGCAAGATGCGGTTGTCAAAGGTTTAGCCGAAGACAAGGGGCTTTTTATGCCCGATGTTATCAAAATTTTGCCAAAGGAATTTTTCGACAATATCGAAAATCTTTCGTTTCAAGAAATTGCTTACACGGTTGCCGATGCGTTTTTCGGCGAAGACATAGAGGCGGCGGATTTGAAACGCATTGTGTATGAAACGCTCAATTTTGATGTGCCGCTGCTGCGCGTGAGCGGCAATATTTACAGTTTGGAACTTTATCACGGTCCCACCCTCGCGTTCAAAGACGTTGGGGCGCGGTTTATGTCGCGACTGCTGGGCTATTTCATCAAAAAAGAAAACTCAGGAGAGACTGTCAATGTGCTGGTTGCCACGTCCGGCGACACGGGCAGCGCGGTTGCCAACGGATTTCTCGGCGTGGAGGGCATTCGCGTGTTTGTGCTGTATCCCAAAGGATTGGTCAGCCCGATACAGGAGTGCCAATTTACCACGCTCGGCAAAAATATTACCGCCATCGAAATTGACGGCACCTTTGACGACTGCCAACGACTGGTGAAAACCGCCTTTTTAGACGCGGATTTGAATGCGAAAATGAAACTGACTTCTGCCAATTCCATTAATGTGGCGCGTTTTCTGCCGCAGGCGTTTTATTATTTTTATGCTTACGCACAATTAAAAAAGTTGGGCAAAGCGCAAGATGTGGTTGTGAGCGTACCGAGTGGAAATTTCGGCAACATCACCGCCGGACTGTTCGGCAAACGTATGGGCTTGCCTGTCAAGCGTTTCATCGCTGCCAACAACCGTAACGATATTTTCTGCCAATACCTCGAAACAGGCGAGTACAACCCGCGCCCCTCTGTCGCCACGCTCGCCAACGCAATGGACGTGGGCGACCCGAGCAATTACGCCCGCGTGCTTGACCTCTACGGACATTCTTACGAGGCTGTAAAAGCGGACATCGGCGGCGCAACGTACAATGACTCGCAAATTGCCGAAACGCTGAAAACGTGCTATGAAACCACAGGCTACCTACTCGACCCGCACGGTGCTTGCGGATACCGCGCATTGCAAGAGGGTTTGCAAAAAGGCGAAACCGGCGTTTTCCTCGAAACGGCGCACCCTGCCAAATTTTTGGAAACAGTAGAGAAAATCATCGGCAAGAAAGTGGAAATTCCTCTACCTTTGCAGGCGTTTATGAAAGGGACAAAACAAAGTGTAGAATTGAGCAAAGAGTTTGCGGATTTCAAAGGCTTTTTGCTGAATTTTTGAACGCAAATGACACAAATTTTCGCAAATTCTTCATAAGAAGAGTTTGCGAAAATTTGTGTCATTTGCGTTCAAAACAATTTAGAAATTTTCTATCGTTCTGTCTATCACACTTTGCGGGAGTTTTTTAGTGGCGTTGGCACCGAGTTCTTTCAATTTCTCGGTCATTCCTACAATCGTACCGCCGTGATAAGTGCCGCTCGGATTGTGTTTTACCAACTGACTCATTGCCTCTGTGTAGGTCTTTTTGGCATCTTCCATATTTCTGCCGACTTTAATCATATTTTCAACAAATCCGACAAACTTATCGTATAGTTGTCCGCCGATTTTGGCAATTTCAAGCACGTTGTTCCGCTGATTTTCCTGTTTCCAGATAAAGGAAACCATTCGCATAGTGGCTAACAATGTGGTGTTGGAAACCAGCATTATGTTTTTGTTGAATGCTTTTTCGTACAGTGTCGGGTCGTTTTGCAGTGCAATAATCCACGCAGGCTCGAGGGCTATAAACATAAACACGAAATCGGGCGAATTGATGTCGTACAGACTTTGATATTTTTTTGCGCTTAAATCGTTGATATGAGTGTTAATGCTGTTGAGATGTTCCTTCAAAAGCCGCTGCTTCACTTCTTCGTTTTCTTCGTTGAAATATCGCTCGTAAGCCGTGAGTGACACTTTGCTGTCGATGATATAATGCTTGTTGTCAGGCAGATTGATAATGTAGTCGGGGCGTACATTCAAACCTTCTTCGGTTTTGAAATTTTGTTGCTGCACGAAATGCACCTCTTTTTGCAATCCTGCCGTTTCGAGCAGCATTTCGAGTTGCCACTCACCCCAGTCGCCCTGCGTTTTGCTATCGCCTTTGAGGGCTTTGGTGAGGTTGGAGGCTTCGGTTTGCATCTTGGTGTTCAGTTCCACAAGTTGCTTGATTTGCTCGCGCAATGAGGCTTTTTCGCGTGTCTCGTTGTTGTAGGTGTCTTCCACTTTTCGCTCGAATGCCGACAGTTTTTCTTTCAGCGGATTGAGAATTTCGCCCAGATGCTGCCGGTTGCTGTTTGAAAATTCGTTGGCGCGTTCTTTGAGAATGCGGTTGGCGATATTTTCAAACTCGATGGTCAGCCGCCGTTGCAGTTCCTCGATTTCCGCTTTTTGCGAAAGCAGTTTTTCCGACAGGTTTTTGTTGTCGTTTTCGAGCGTGGCGATGACTACGGTTTTATCTTTGTCCAAATCGACGAGCGTTTTGTGCAAGATGTCTATTTTCTTTTTATCGAAAAAATAAATGGTGATGGCACCGAGAATAAAGCCGAGAATGGCGAGAAGCAAGTAATTCATAATTATATGTGTTTTTGTTTTTGTCCGTGCGCTGCGCACGGCAAAATGTTCTATTTCATTTCATTTTCGCGGAAGAGTGTCGGATAGTCCTTTTCCATTTGTTTTAGAACTGCCGTAACAATAGTTTCACGCAACCATCTTGACTTGTTTTGAATATGATATTTATCGAAAAAGCGATTAAGCATTTTCGTTTCTTCATCATTGCAAACAAAAGCCACGCGATTGTTGCGTGTCAAATTGCTGCGTTGCGATATTTTTTTATCTTCGTCTTTCATTTTTCGACCGCAAAAGTAATATAAGAAAAAATAATGTGCAAATAATTGATGTGTTAATTGCCTGACAGACGATTGCATTAGCACATTTGCACATTAACGCATTATTTTGTAATTTTGTCGGCATATTTTTTTCAAGATGAAAAACTTTTTCGACCGTTACATCAAAAATAATTTTTACGCTGCTGCTGCCTGCAACTTGTTGTTGGTAATGCTGCTCTTTATGGCGTGCCGTGTGGCATTTTACCTGTTCAATGCCGAACTGTTCGGCGAAATGACTTTTTCGCATTTTCTCACGCTTTGCAAAGGCGGTTTGCAGTTCGACCTCACGGCAGTGCTTTACACCAATATCCTCTATTTTGTGATGATGCTTATTCCTTTCGGTTTTCGGCGGAACAGTATTTATCAAAAAATCGCCAAATGGCTTTTCATTATTACAAACGGCATTGCCATTATTGCAAACTGTGCGGACATCAATTATTTTCCTTTTACGTTTCGGCGCACGACAATGTCCGTTTTCTCGGAGTTTTCCAACGAAAACAACCTTATTAGAATTTTCGCGCTCAGTATGATTGAACATTGGGGTGTAACACTATTTGCACTGACTACGTTGTTTGCCCTGTGGTATTTTTACCACACGCCACGTTTTTCCGAAAAACGAAAAACTACATTATTATATTATGTATTGAACACAGCGGCGATGACGGCATTTGCAGCCTTTTTTGTGATTGCTGCGCGTGGCGGCGTGGGGGCTTATGTGCGCCCGATAACTTTGAGCAACGCCAATGCGTATGCGGATAAGCCCAACGAAACGGCAATCATACTGAACACGCCCTTTTGTATTTATCGCACCATCGGCAAAAAAAGTTTCAAAGACCCGCAGTATTTCAAAACAGACGAGGAACTGAATGCTGTTTTTAATCCGATTGTTTATCCCGTCGACAGTGGCGATTTCAAAAAAATGAACGTGGTCATTTTCATTATCGAAAGCCTCAGCAAAGAGTTTGTCGGCGAACTGAACAAGGATTTGGACAACGGTGCGTACAAAGGCTACACGCCTTTCTTGGATTCGCTTATCCGCGAGGGACTTACGTTTGAATACACCTTTGCCAATGGTCGGAAAAGCATTGATGGAATGCCCTCTGTGTTGGCAAGCATACCGATGTTTTACGAGCCGTATTTTTTGACCTCTTATTCCACCAACAAAGTGTCGGGCATTGCGGGCGAGTTGGACAAAAAAGGCTACTACACAGCATTCTTTCACGGTGCGCCCAACGGCTCAATGGGTTTTGAGGCATTCGCCAAGGTATCGGGTTTCAAAAATTATTTTGGAATGAACGAGTATGACGGCGACAAAAAAGTGGATTTTGACGGCACTTGGGCGTTGTGGGACGAGGAATTTTTCCAATTTTATGCCCGCAAAATGGACACTTTCCAACAGCCGTTTATGACCGCGCTCTTTTCGGCATCTTCGCACCACCCTTTTGTAGTGCCGGAAAAATACGCCGCGCGTTTCCCCGAAGAAGGCAGCCACCCGATACACAAATGTACGCGCTACACGGACTACTCGCTGCAACGCTTTTTTGAAACGGCGCGGAAAGAGGCGTGGTTTCAAAACACCATTTTCGTCATCACCGCCGACCACACCAATGCTTTGACGCGGAAGGAGTACCTGAACGATGCCGGTTTCTACAAAGTTCCCATCGTTTTCTACACGCCCAATGGCGATTTGCACGGCAGAATACAGAAAATCGCCCAACAAATTGACATTATGCCGACCATTCTCGGTTATCTGAATTACGAAGAACCTTTTGTGGCGTTTGGTAAGAATTTGCTTGACAGCACGCAAATTGATAATGCTATTGCCTATAATAATCCTGTATTTCAATATTTTGAAGGAAATTATATGTATCAATTCAACGAACAAAAAATCTTTGCCGTGTATGATTTTGTGAATGATTTTGAGTTGAAAAATAATCTCATCGGCAAAATAGAAATTAATCCTGCTGTTGAAAATCGAATTAAAGCATATATTCAGCAATATGTAAAACGAATGACGAATAACAATTTAACCGTACAATAAAATATGCTTAAAGATATAAAACGCGCCTCGTTTCGGCACAAAAACAACAAATTGAAATATTATATTGTGAATTACATTCGTTTATATTTGCCGAATGCGATTTTTCGGAAACTATTGCCGAAAAAATTGGCATATATAAATAACGTTAAT
>JAISJU010000004.1 GCA_031261165.1 Prevotellaceae bacterium | reverse complement strand
TTGACCCGCAATCCCCCGAACAGTGCGGCAAACAGGGGATTGCGGGTCAAGCCCGCAATGACAGTAACGCGCAAAAAAATAAATAATACAAGCAAACAGCAACCGAAAAAGCATCATATCTCCTGCCGCGTTGAAATAGATATTTTGCTTGAATATCAAAATATAAATCCCTGTCAGCAAGATATATAATAATGTAAGAATTTCGGCAGGTAGAAATCTTTTTATCATAGCCATTTTTCTTTTTTATACCATTCAATTGCCTCTGTCATACCGCGTTCCAAATCATATTCGGCTTGGAAATCGAAATCGCGTTCCAGCGGCTCGACTTCGCACTTCCAATTTTTTGCGCTAAGTATGTTGTACTTGTCGCGGTTGAGGGTGGGCGTTTTGCCAAACCACCCGCAGACGGTTTCGAGAAAGGCGGAAATGAATTTGACCAGAAACAGCGGTGTCCGCAGTTTCAAAACGCGCTTTTTGCCCAAAATATTTTTCACAATCGTGGCATATTCCTCGTTGGTATATACCCGCCCTTCGGCAACGAAATAGGCTTTGCGCACTATGTTACTCGCCAAAGCGTCAAATGCTACGCGCACCAAATCTTTAATATAGATAAAGGTAAGGTACTGCGTGTCAAGTCCCATACTCGGCTCAATGCCGCGATTAACGGTCTTATTAAAGACGAAATAATCCGTTTCGCGCGGACCATATACGCCGGTTGGGCGCAAGAAAAGGTAGGGAACGTTGTTCAACGACTGGATATATCTTTCCGCTTTCAGTTTGCTTGCGCCGTATGCCGTATTGGGTTTGGGCGTGTCGGCAAGCATAATTGGCTTAAACGTTTCCTCGCAACCGCTTCCGAAAGCCGACAAACTACTCATATACAGAAACTTGCTTGGCATCAAATCGGCTTGCATCAGTGCATCAACAAAGTTGCGCGTGTAGCCGAAATTCACGCGGTCGAAATCGCCTTTGTTTTGGCATTTCGTTACGCCCGCGTTGTGGATAATGTAGTCAAACCTGCCCAACGCCCGCAGTTGTTTCGCGAGAACTGTTGTATCGGTAAAGTCCAAATCTGCGAATTGAATGCGCTCGTCTTGTAAATATTTTTTGCTGCTCGTTGCGCGGATACCTGCAAAAGTTTCAAAGCCTCTGTTTAAGGCTTCTTCCACCATAAAACTGCCGATAAATCCGCTCGCGCCGGTAATGAGAATCTTCATAAATAATCGAATAAATGAATAATTGAATAAATGATTTGTTAATGGATAACTAATGGTTTACTTTTGTTCTTTTTTTGATTTTTCTTTGGCGGTTACCATTATTTTTAAAATTTCTTCATTTTCTTTGTATAAGTTGGTAAGTAGTTCTGCTTTAACTATTTCTGCTTCCTGCAAAATTTCCAGCCAAAACATTGTTTCATCTGTTTCTTCAACAACAATGCAAATTTTACTATAAAATTCTGAGTTTGACCTTGCTCTGCACGCGGCTCTGTAATTAGCAGCGATAGCAGTAGCGGAACGTAATATTTGTTTCTGAACAATGTATGCTTCTGTGGTCTTTGGTAAAGAACGGCATAATCGAATAATTCTTATTGCAAAAGATTTAGTGCGGTTTTGCAATGCTTTTATAAAATCGAAATTCTCGGTATTCATAATTCAATTATTCATTTATTCAATTATTCATTATATTTCTTTAATATAACACCGTCTTTTCAGATACGGTTCGTGTTCATAATTATTCCACATTGAAACGGCATCAGTGTTGCTCACAAGTTGCGGGTTTGAAACGGCAGTTTTCACACCCATACGGATAGCCGCTTTGTGCATCTCGGCATAATAAATCGAGGCAACGCCTTTTTTCTGCCAGTCGGGGAGTACGCCGTTAACGTAAAGGTCTATCTTGTCGTATTTTTTCAATGCTTTCAGAAGATGGATAACGCCGAATGGGAAAAGTTTTCCTTTCGCTTTCTGATAAGCCTTTGATAGCGAGGGCATACTGAGACCGAATGCCACTACATCATCGTTTTCGTCAAGTACCATACACGCCAGTTCAGGCTGAACAAAAGCGAGGTAGTTCTTTATATAAACATCTATTTCCTTGTCGGTTAAATCCACAAAGCCATAGAGATTGACAAAGGCTTTATTCAGTGCTTGAAAGAATTTTTTCCCGTAAGGCAAAACGTCTTTTGTGCTTTTAAATTCGGCAATGTGCAGGTTGTATTTTTGCAAAATAAGTTTGTTCAGTCGTTCCATTTTTTCGGGAACGGGCTGCGAAACATCAAATTTTAATTGTATCCAATCTTCTTTTGCCGAAAAACCAAGTTGTTCTACAAATTTAGGGTAATAAGGCAGGTTATAAATATTGATAATGGTCGGCAGTTTGTCGAAACCTTCGATGAGCATACCTTCAAAGTCCATATCCGTAAAGCCGAGCGGTCCGTCAATAGCCGTCATACCCTTTTCGGCAGCCCATTTTTCCACTTCGGCAAACAGGGCGCGGGTTACTTCTATGTCCTCAATGAAATCCACCCAACCGAAACGCATATTTCGGCACTTCCATTTCTCGTTGGCGCGATGGTTGATGATGGCGGCGATGCGTCCTGCGGCTTTGCCGTCTTTGTACGCCATAAAATAACGCGCCTCGCAATACTCGAAAGCGGGGTTTTTGTCCCAACGCAGGGTTGCCATTTCATCTTTGTCAAGCGGCGGCACCCAATACGGATTGCCTTTGAACAGCGTGTGCGGGAATTTGATAAATTCCTTTAAACCGCGCGGAGTGGTGATTTCTTTGATGGATACCATAATAATTGAATGATTGAATAAATGAATAACAGAAAAAAAACGAATGATTGAAGAATTGAATAATGAGTTTTTTCTATTATTCATTTATTCAATCATTCGCTTATTCTATTATTCTTATATAATTCCCAAATTTCTCGCTACTTTCGCCAATTTCGTAATGGCTATATCCACTTGTTCTATCGTGTGCGTAGCCATCAGCGAAAAACGTATCAGCGTATCCGCCGAAGGAACAGCGGGGCTTACTACCGGATTGATGAACACGCCTTTGTCGAACGCCATTCGGGTAAACATAAACGTTTTTTCGTTGTCGCGGATAAAGAGCGGGATAATCGGTGTTTCCGTATTGCCTATTTCAAAGCCGAGCGAACGGAACTGGTCAAGCGCGTAATTGGTTATTTTCCAAAGATTTTCGATACGTTCCAGCTCATCCTGCATAATTTCGAGTGCTGCCAAAGCCGCTGCCGTAGCCGATGGCGTGGGGCTGGCACTGAAAATATACGAGCGTGAATTATGCCGCAGCCAGTCGATAACCGAGTGGTCAGCAGCCACAAAACCGCCGATTGACGCAAGCGATTTGCTGAACGTTCCCATTATCACATCTACATCTTGGCTCAATCCGTAGTGGTCGCAAATGCCGCGCCCGTTTCTGCCGAGAACGCCGAAACTGTGCGCCTCATCAACATACACCGATGCGTTATATTCCTTTGCCAACGCTACCACTTGCGGCAAATTTATCATATCGCCTTCCATACTGAAAATGCCGTCAACAATAATCAGTTTGACTTTGTCAGGCTCGCATTTTTGCAGCATTTTTTCGAGCGATTCCATATCGTTGTGCTTGAATTTCAGCAATTTGGCAAATGAAAGTTGCTTGCCAGACATAATGGAGGCGTGGTCGAGTTCATCATAAATCAAATAATCTTCTCTGCCCGCCAGCGAAGGAATAACGCCCATATTAACCTGAAAACCGGTGGAATATAGAATTGCATCTTCCTTACCCACAAATCTTGCCAATTTTTCGGCAAGTTCCACGTGAATATCCAGCGTACCGTTGAGGAAAGGCGAGCCGGCGTTGCCTGTGCCGTATTTCTGAATGGCGGCTATTGATGCCTCTTTTACTTTCGGATGGTTGGTCAAACCCAAATAACTGTTCGAGCCGAACATCAGCACACGCTTGCCCTGAATAGTAACTTCTGTATCCTGTTCCGAAGAAATAGGGCGGAAATAGGGATAAACGCCCAACGCTCTGATTTTATCCGGCTCGTTGAATTTAGCGGTTTTTTGTGTAAGCAAATTTTGCTCAGTGAGCGTGTCAGTTGTATTCATTTTGCCATAGTTTTGATTGAAAAAATAAGCCCGCAAAGGTAGTGATTTTTTCAATACATTATGTTTTTTGAAAAAATAATATTTCAAACAAAAAGACTGCTCCAAAAGAACAGTCTTTAATTTGTTCGCTGTGGAGAAACCGGTTATTTTCCTCTGTTTCCGTAGCGACTTTTAAATTTATCCACGCGACCTGCGGTATCCACCAAGTTGCTTTTCCCTGTATAAAACGGGTGAGACGTGCTGGAAATATCCATTTTTGCCAGCGGGTAAGTTGCGCCGTCAATGTCGATGGTTTCTTTTGCATTAATTGTTGAACGCGAGATAAATACATCGCCGTTGGACATATCTTTGAATGCCACTTCGCGGTAATTTTCTGGGTGAATTCCTTGTTTCATTTCTATATGATTTTTATTTATTGTTCTAATTGAAATTTCGGGCTGCAAAATTAGAAAATAGTTTTTGAAATAAAAAATTTTTTCGGGAATATTTTTTACGCTGCTGCCAAAGATGCCACGCTAACCTTTGCATTCTCGCACTGCAAAAGGGCTGCAGCGCAGGCAGCAATCGTTGCGCCGGTGGTCAATACATCATCTACCAAAAGAATGTGCTTGTCCGCAAAAGTTTCTTTATTTTTAACGCAAAAAATGCCTTCCACGTTTTCCCAGCGTTCCAAAACGCCTTTTTTGGTCTGCGTAGGATTTTCGATAGCGCGAAAAAGCGTGTCCGTGTCCAACGGTTTTTGCAATTTCGCCGCAATGCCTTTGGCAAGCAGTTCGCTTTGGTTATAGCCGCGTGTTTTCATTTTATTGCGATGCAACGGCACCGGCACCACCACATCTACCGCCGCAAAATCCGCCGACTGCCGCAAATCCACGCCCATATATTCGCCCAGCATAATGCCGATTTCCTTCTCGCCCTTATATTTCAGATGATGCAGCAATTTTTGAAACGGCGAGCCTTTTTCAAAATAAAAAAACGCTGCCACTCGAAAAATCGGCACTTTGCCCCAAAAACGCTGTTCCAACTCATTGTCTTTTTGCAGATGCAAATTCGTTTTCGGCAAATGATAGAGGCATTTGAGGCAGATACATTTTTCGTGTTTTTCCAACAAATCGCCGCAGGTGGCACAGGTGTTGGGATAAAATATACTTAGTAAGGCGGAAAAAATATTTTGCATATATATAATGTATATCTTGTCTTTTGTCATTGCGGGTCATACTTCGACTACGCTCAGCAACCAAGCCCGCAATGACACCTTTGAAAGCTGCAAAGATAGAGTTAAAAAACAAAAAAATCGAACTTTTCACGGGAAAAAACCGTTTTTTAACACAACATTTTTCGGATTTATTGCATCTATATGACACGGACAAAAGAAAAATACAAAATAATTTTTGTCGTACGGAAAACTTATTGTACTTTTGTCCGCAAAAACAACCAAATTAATAATCTAAATTAAATACCTATGAAAAAAACATTCAAGTTATTTTTGTTGGTCTGCTGTGCAAGCCTCGCAGCCCTATCGGTACAGGCACAGCAAACGAAAACCATCACAGGTACGGTGCTTGATAAGGACAAAGAGCCTGTTATGAGTGCTACCGTGCAAATTGACGGCACCCAAGTCGGTACAATGACCGATATGGACGGCAATTTTGAACTGACAGTACCCGAAGGTGCTACGCTAAAAGTATCAATGATGGGCTATGAGGTGCAAACGAAAAAAGTAGGAGCCTCAACAACGCACCTTGATTTTACGTTGCAAGATGACGCAAAAGCAATCGAATTGGCTGCTGCCGATGTAGTCGGCATAGGCTACGGTACAATGCGCAAAGGCGACTTAACCGGTGCTATTGCCTCCGTAAATGCCAAGGATATGAAGCAGGGCGTTGTAACGTCTTCTGAGCAACTTCTGCAAGGCAAAGTTGCAGGTTTGAACGTAGTGCAAGGTTCCGGAGACCCCACCAGAGGGGCAGTAGTAAGATTGCGCGGCGGTACCTCTTTGTCAGGAGACAACTCGCCGCTGGTAGTAGTAGATGGTGTTGCGGGTATTGATATGAATACTATTCCTGCAGCCGACATCGTTTCAATGGACGTATTAAAAGATGCATCGGCGTCGGCTATCTACGGCTCGCGTGCTGCAAATGGTGTTATTATTGTAACCACTAAAAGAAAAGATGTAGAAAGTCGTTCTGCTAATTATACAGGTTATTTTGGTGTTGCAAAAGCAGCCAATAAATTAGACTTGTTAGATGCAGGTGCTTGGAAAAATAATCGTGATGATATTTATGATTACGGCACAAATACCGATTGGCAAGAAAAAGCCCTGCAGACGGCTCTTACGCATTCGCACGCATTGACTTTCTCAAATATTTCCAAAAGCGGAGGTTTTAAAGGAACTATTTCTTATTTGAATTCGGAAGGTATCGTTCAAACGTCTGAATTGGAACGTCTTGGTGCAACTTTGTCCGGCTTTACCAACTTGTGGAACGACCGCTTGACGTTGGAGTTAGGATTAAGCAAAAACAAAGACGATTATTCGGAAATTGATTACAAATCTTTTTTTGAAACAATGTATAGAGCCAATCCGACTTGGCCTGTTAGAAATGCAGACGGCAGTTTTTTCAAAGACCCGACAAGCACCACCGATTTGTACAACCCGCTTGAAATTTTACAAGACCGTTATTCTGCCAATACGAGAGACCGTTTTATGGGTTATTTGAAAGCAGATGTTTATATTCTTAGAAACAAAGAAAAAGGCAAAGAAAATGAAGGTTTAAAAGGAACTGTCAATCTTTCATATAACTCTACCGATACACAAAGCCGTTTTTACTTGCCTATTGTTGCACAAAGACAATCGGCATCCGATGGTATGAAGGGGTCTGCTACCAGAAGTCAAGGAATTTACACACAGAAACAAATTGAAGCATATCTGAATTATGACAAAACATTTGAAAGTATTCATAAATTGAATGTTATGGCAGGTTATTCTTATGGATTAGAAGGCGGTGAAGGCTTTGGCGTAGGTGTTTATCATTTTGATTATGATGAGTTTTTGTATAATGCGTTAGACGCAGCCAAAAATTTGGTAAAAGTTGGAGAGAATGAATATCAAATGAGTGGAGCACAATATTCATACTCCTATAAAGATGAAAGTAAATTGGCGTCTTTCTTCGGTCGTGCTAATTATTCATTTATGAGTCGTTATATGCTGACAGCTACTTTGCGTGCTGACGGCTCTTCTAAATTCGGAAAAAATCACAAATGGGGTTACTTCCCTTCTGCCTCTTTGGCTTGGCGTATTTCTGATGAGGCATTTATGGCAAACACAAGAGAGTGGCTTGATAATTTGAAACTGCGACTTGGTTATGGTATTACGGGTAACCAGGGCGGTATTAGTTCTTATTCTTCCGTTGCTACCTACAAGCCGGCAGATGGAAATGGTGAAAACCGTTTGGAAGGTTGTAGTGAATGTGAAGAAAATGAAAATAATTCAGGCATTCCAATACGCGCCTTTGAGAAAACCAGAAATGCAAACGAAGATTTGAAATGGGAATCTACGGCACAATTTAATGCCGGCTTGGATTTTGAAATTTTGAAAAAGAGATTGTCCGGTACCATCGAAGTATATCACAAGAAAACCAATGATTTATTGTATTTCTACTACATCGGAGCCACTTCACCGGTTCATTATACATTAATGAATGTAGGAAACTTGGAAAATACAGGTATTGAATTTTCTTTGAATGGCACAATTTTGACAACAAAAGACTTTTCTTGGACTGCCAACTTGAATTTGGCACACAACAAAAACAAAGTTACAAAACTTTCCGATGCCAAATTCCCCGATACGCCGCTTGATATGGGTTTAATTGAGGGTCCTGTCGGTCCTTATGATGGTATGTCTTCTTATAAATATTCTCAAAAATTAAGAGAAGGTTATTCGGTAGGCTCTTTCTTCGGTGCCAAAACTGCCGGTATTGACCCCGAAACAGGCAAATTGCGCTATGTAGTAAAAGACCAATACGGCGGATTAACTACTACTACGTCTGCCAGCGACTTGAAAGACGAAGACAGGCAATATTATTTAGGAAATGCGATGCCAAAACTGAATGTAGGTTTCGGAATGAATTTTGCCTACAAAAAATTTGATGCAAGCATCAACACTTACGGTATTTTTGGTCAAAAAGTGTATAATGCCACTGCTATGGTTTTGAGCACCGGACAAGACAGAAAAAATGTACTGACTTCTTCTTTGGATAAACAAACAACAAATTGCGTTTCTGATTATTGGTTGGAAGATGCCTCTTTTTTCCGTCTCCAAAGCATTACATTGGGCTACACTTTTGACTTGAAAAAGATATATCTCAATTCCGTGAGAGTGTATGCCACTGTCGAAAATCCGTTTGTACTCTCCACTTACACCGGTGTAGACCCCGAAGTAAGCATTGATATGGACGTTACCAAAATGAACGAATCCGAAAAAAGAAGTCCGGGTATTGATAATTTCGACAATTATCCCAAACCCCGCACCTTTATGATAGGATTAAATCTTCAATTTTAAAAAACAATTAAATTTAGAATATTATGAAAAAGAAATTTTTAACAGCACTGATAGCGTTGCCTATTCTGTTCTTTGCTTGTACAGATTTAGACGAAACCTATTACAATGAGATTGACGGCAAATTAATACCTTCAAGTTCCAAAATCGAGGCGGTGTATGGTACTCTGAAAGGTTATGCCAACGAAAATCCTTATGCGTGTCCGTGGTGGAAATTCGTTTATACCATTCAAACATCGACAGACGAGATTTGTGTGCCGATTCAAAACTCAATGGACTGGTATGATGGCGGTGTCTACATAGATATGCAGCAGCACACTTGGAAACCCGACAATATTCATTTCCTTTCTTGTTGGAATTATTTGTACAATATTATTACCAATTGTAATATGTTGTTAGCACAAGGCGATTTAGGTTATGATGGTCTTGCCGAGTTACAAACATTAAGAGCATACGCTTATTATCGTTTAATGGATTTGTTCGGTAATGTTCCTTTGCTTACAGAAAAAAACTTTAACGACAGTAAAATGCCTAAAAACACATCGCGTGCCGAATTGTTTCAGTGGATTGAACAACAATTAACCACGATTGAGGGAAGTGATGAAAAAGTAGAAGACCATTTATGCTTGAAGAAATATGGTAAAATGACCAAAGGTGTATTGAATACATTGAGAATAAGATTGTATTTGAATTCAAAAGTGTTTTTGGATTTGGCTGATGATTCGCCCGAATACAAAGAGTATTTGAATAAAGCCATTGAGGCTTGCGATGTGGTTATTAATTCAGGTGCATACACTTTGGAAGACAATGTGTTTGCTAACTGGTATTATGATAATGGTCAGAAATCAAAAGAAATTATTTTAGGCATTGGATACATAGGAGACGGCACAAACGAAGGCAACGATTTGCAAATGGAATCGTTTGCGGGACCTGCCGGAGGTATGGACAGGGTATTCGGCAATGAAATGTACGGGCATTGTCCGGGCGGATTTATGGTAACACCTGGGAAAACGGCTGATGACCCCAATGCATTGTTTAATATTTTTGCACCCAATGATAATCGCCGTTTATCAATGCTTTACGGACAAACTTACGACAGAAACACAAAAGAGCCTGTTGCTTGGTCGATTTGGTTAAAATCCGACCCGGATAACCCCAATCCTAACTATGTTGATGGTGGAGGAACAACAACAGGGAAACCACCTAAATATCTTAATTATGCGCCGTTCTTTACCAGAGGTTTAACCTATTCTGCCTATATGAATCCTGCGATAGCCGCTCCGAGGACAGTAGGTGCGCGTCTGATTAAGTTTGAGGTGGTTGATAATCCGCAGTTCTACCAATCACAAGTTGATGCCGTAGTAATGCGCTATGCTGAAGTACTTTACAGTAAAGCCGAATGTTTGATACGTTTGGGCAGAGCAGGCGAGTCGGTATCTCTTTTTCAGGAAGTGTTGAAACATAGAGGTTTTGACCCGACAGACGGCAGCGGTTATGACGAAACAGCCAAAGGTTATCCTTTCCGTGATATGGATAAAGATAATGCAGGAAACGATACCAATGAAAAAATATCGGCAGTGGCTTTGATGTCAAAACGTTGGTTGAAACCGACAGATTTGTCAAGCATTATTCCGCCAAACCCCGATTTGGAATTTATGGATAAAGAATGGCGCAGGGAATTTATCTTTGAAGACCGCCGCCGTGCGGATATGATTCGTATGGGCAAATACATTACTACTACTTGGGGTGGACATACGACACCTACAAATGATAAAAACCGCAACTTGTTTCCTATTCCGCAGTCTATCTTAGATGCACAGCCGGAGGTAGAACAAAATCCGGGATATTAATAAATAAAGTCAAACAAAATAAAAACAGATTGTAATTATGAGAAAATATAGAATTTTAATCATTACGGCGATACTTTCATTGTTTTTTGTTTCTTGCAAAAACGATAGAGATGAAGTGAAAGAATACTCATCGCCGATGAACCCGAAAACGGTAGAAAAATCGAACAAAGACACCGAAGTGTATGTACATTTTATGCCGTGGTTTGAAACACCCGAATCTGTAGGTGATTGGGGACAGCATTGGGGGCAGCCAATGTTTGATGAGGCAACAGGAAAATGGACTAAGTTAAAATCACATTATGTGCCATTGACAGGTCCTTATGCTTCAAGCGACCCGAATGTCTTGGAATACCAGGTACTCTTGATGAAATATTCCGGTATTGACGGCGTATTGGTTGACTGGTATGGTGCGCGTGATTATTTGATTTCGCCCAAAGAAGATAAAAACAACAATACGTTAAAGTTGTTTGAAAAAATCAGAGCAGCAGGGCTTAAATTAGGTATTGTTTATGAAGACCGTTATGCACACGGCAGTGGCACTTTGGCGTGGAGCGACATCATTGACGGCAAAACGCAGGGGCAAATAGACAGTTTATATCACGAGGTTGTAACTTGGGCTGGAGAAGATGTTAAATACCTGCAAGATAATTATTTTTCATCTGAAAGTTATTTGAAAATAAATGGGAAACCGTTTTTAGGTATTTGGCCTACTATTCTTATTGACAGACCTTCTTCCGCCAGATGGGACAGTATTTTTAATTACGCAACAACAGACCCCACTACGCTTATTTTGATTAACAAAACAGGTGCTTTGAATGGTCCTTATCCTTATCCTGACGGTAAAACTTACGAAAATATTGACGGAGAATACGGCTGGGTAAATAACGGCACGCAAGAAAATCAATTTAATATCCTCAACAGTAGAAATGTAGCCATTTATCCCGCTTGGCCCGGTTGGAACGATACATACGGCGATGGAGGTGTCAGCGCAAGCCCTGTTATTCCGCACAATGACGGTGCTTATTTGGAAAATCAACTGAATTTTGCCAAAGAAAAGAAACCCAAATATTTGCAACTCATTACTTGGAACGACTACGGCGAAGGCACGATGATTGAGCCTACGGAAGAATTGGGTTTCTCGTTGTTGGGTAAAGTGCAAGTATATACCGGCGTTAGTTACAATACTGAGATTTTGCAAAGCATCAAAACTTTCTATGATTTGCGGGTGACAGCCTCTAAAATCAGCGACAGAGCCGAGCAAAAAGATGTAACAGCAAAATTGAATGATGCTTTCGGTTATTTCCGTTCGCTGCAAACCGACAAAGCCATTCAAATTGTAAATGATTTGAAAACGAAGTATTTGCAACCATAAGTCAATATTAAGTATGCAGATTTGTAATCAAACTGCAAATCTGCATACTTATTTTAAAAATACCTTATAAGGGGTATTTTGGAAAATTTCGAGAAAAAAAACGTTCAAAAATTTGCACGGTATTTTTTTATGTTCTATCTTTGCCCCATCATTTTTAAACAAACTATTTATTTATTCATTTTCTAAAAAAATAAAACTATGAAAAAGATTACATTATTTGCTGTCGCTATGGCAGCAGTGTTTACGGCAAATGCTGCCGGTAAACTGAGTTTTGGAGGTATTACTTCCAGCGATACTCAACCTACGGCTTTTTTTGATGCAACAACCGGTGAGTTCAAAGACGAAGTTGATTTGACTACTGTAAGTCCTTATCAAGTAGTTACACTTGGGGTAACAGTGGAAGATGCAACACTTAAAGCGTGGTTAGCGGAAGATAGAGTTAACAGAAGTTTAGTGCTTGCTCCGTATAATTACGATGGTGCCAATGGCGTAGATTGGCGTTGTGTTAATTTCGACGACAGATGGGATAACCGTTTTACCAGATACGGAGAAACGGATACCTATTACATTAACGTGTTGGCAGCATCTTTGTTTACAAAAACCGTATCGGGTACAAGCGATGTGAAACCTTCAACAGGCACCCCTTGGGCAACAGTTGTTGATTATGCAGGAACAAGAAGTGAAACGCCTTACAAAGAAGGTGCCAAGATTTTGGTAGAAAACGGTTATTTGTTGGTGGCAGGTGATGTTTTTGGTGTAGAATACAGCAGCACGGAAACAGAAGAAAGCGGCAGACCGAAAGTGGTAAAAGACCCTTGGAATAATGGACTTCCGGCTATTACTATTTATGATGAACTTGGTAACTTCTTTATTAAATTTGGCGGTAATGCAGGAAAAGCCTCTTACAATGCAAGCCAACCTGCTTTTGGCACTACTGTTGGTATCGCTGACGTAATTGCTGACGAAGCAGGTGCAGAAGTAGTAGGTTACTACTCTATTTTAGGTGCAAAATTGCCGGGCGAACCTGCAAGCGGTATCTATTTGGTAAAACTGTCTAATGGCAAAACTGTGAAATTGGTAAAATAATTTCGGAGTAAAAAATAGATTATAAAAAAAGAGGCTTTTTTTAAAAGCCTCTTTTTTTGTATATATCCATTACTTGTTCTACAATACTTTCCGCACGTTTCTTATTTAAGCCCACATCGTTTGCTGCTTGCATAATATCTTTCAAAGTTGGGTTGCCCTGTCCGTTGATAGTGGTTGTGTGGTAGCCGTTGAAACCCGAAGACGGTAGCAGGTCGTAGGCAGGCGATAGACACCACGCAGCATTTTTGTATTGAAAAGAAAAATTTTTAGCGTGGTCATCGCGGTTGGAAATGGCAACATTGAAAACCATCAGACGAAAAAGTGCATACACTTCTTCTATGTTTTTGGTCAAATCCAAACAAACTTTTAGCAATGTGCTATAATCAAGGCTCGGTATTCTGTAATCGGCATTAAGCAAACCCGCTGCGCTGATAGTGTGTATTTTTCCGTTTTCTGTGCGGTCAAAGCGTTCTACACCGAAATATTTACCTTCAAACAATCTTGTTTCGGGCATATTGATGCCGCATTGGCGGGCAAGTTGCGAATAATCGTATTCCACTTTGCCAATATTGGGCGGGTCTATTGCTGCTTTAAATTTTATCAACCATTGTCGCCCGTCTATTATTGCAAAAAATTTTGGTCGTGCACCGCCGGAAGAGCCGCCGTAGCGGTAAAAGGTTTCCAAACCATCACTTGTGTATTCGTTTCCCAGTATTTTTTCCGCCTCTGCCGCCAGTTTGTTGAAATCTAAAAAAGTATCTTCTTCCGAAACATTTTTGTTGGGATAGTATTCCAATGCGCCTCTGCCGGTACTTCCCACAAGTGCCAAGCGTTGCAAAACAGACAGTCGGACAGGCTCTATGCCTTTTGTACGAAGATAGCGGTCGAGTACCAGGCTACCCCAGCCATCGGGCAAACTGTCGTCAAAAACGCCAACCCGCCGTGAAAAGGCGTTCCTTTGGCTATAAATACTCCGGAATGCAATGGTAAGTAATAAGGCGATATGGTAAAACCGGTTTTCAGAAATTCCGTGTCATACTCAAAAGCGCAAAACCCTTGTTCTGTTTGCGCCAAACGCCCGACTTTGCTGCGATTGCAAAAAACTTCTATCTCATTTATTTTATCCATTTGATTTTCCTCTTTGGCGTTTTTTATTCTTTGATAAAATATCGTCTATACTGCGATATGCTTGTGTTGAAAACAATGCCGAAAATTCTTCGGTCATTCCTAAAATCATTCCCAACATAACCAAGTTACGAAAGGATATTTCGCCTGTTCTCTCAAAACGGCGATAGGTAGGCAAAGGGATACCCGCCCGCTTTGCAAACTCCTTTTGAGTAAGAGCCAAGCCAAGCCGTCCGGCTTTTACTCTTTCGGCGAGACTTTTTATGATACGGTCGGGCGTTTCTTCTATAAGTGATAATATATTATTACTTATACTCATTTTACTATGAAAAAGTGCTGATTTTTATCACTTACAAAGATAGTAATTATTTTCTGAATTTACTCTACTTTCCACAAATAATATTGATAAGCCTGTAAATCCATCGTTTCGGGCAGAGTTTCAGTTGCATTGGTCAGCAAATTCGTTGCGCTTTCTCCTGCTAATTCTACCGGCAGTGTCAGCGTTTTTGTTTCATTGCAGACATTCACGGCAACCAAAATGCTTTCATTATTATAAGTACGGGTAAAATACACAATGTCGGGATTGTCATTATAAGTCGTCAGCATTCCCGTTGAAAAGGCTTTTGACGAGTGGTAGGCAGTCATTATCCGTTTATATTCCGCCAAAATATCGGGTTTGGCGTTCCAATCAATATTGGTGTGTTTGAAAAAAGACACAATCGACTCTGTCCCAATTTCTTGTGTGCTGTAAATGAGCGGCGCATCAGCAATGGTTGCCGTTAGCACAAAGGCGGAAAGTGCGACTTGTACAGAGCCGAATAGTTGTACATCGGTCTTTTCCCACGCCGATTTGTCGTGATTTGTCGTGAAATAGAGGTGTGATTTGTCGGCAGGCGTATTGTTTAACTCAGTTAAGGTATTTGATATAAAACTTCCCATAGTATAAGAGGGTGTGTTATATAGTTTTTTAATTCTTTCGTAAAAATTCCAACTGTAATCCATATCGAACCCCAAATTAAAATATTGCTTTCTATCGCCCTCGGAAAGCAGCAGGATTTTGCGTCCGGCAGTATATTGGCGCATTTCCGTAACTAATTTTTGACAAAAATCAGTAGGTACATAGTCCAGTGCATCACAACGGAAACCGTCTATATTCGCTGCGTCAAACCAATATTTCATTGCATCGAAAAAAGCATTGTACAAATCCAAATTCGGATTTTCCGTTGTCCCGAAATTTAGGTCGGCAACGTCCGTCCAATTCGTTCCGGCGGGGTAGATAATATCGCCTGCCTCATTGTGAGTGTACCAGTCGGGGTGCTCGGTAATCCACGCATTGTCCCATGAGGTATGGTTTGCCACAAAATCAAGGATAACCGCCATATCTTTTTTATGCGCCTCGCGCACCAAATGTTTTAAATCGTCAAGCGTGCCGTATTCAGCATCTATTTTTTTATAATCCTTAATGCAATAGGGCGAGCCGCTGCCGTCTGCCGATTTTGCGTTCAGAATGCCCTGCTCGTAAATGGGCATTAGCCAAATTACATTTGCGCCCAAGGCTTTGATTTCGTCAAGACGCTCGGTAATGGCATCTAACGCATTTTTCTCGGCAAAAACGCGTGGATTGACCTCGTACATTATCACATCTTTTGCGGCGGGGACATTCAAATAAGGGGTGTCTTGCTTTTCTTCGGAAAGAATGTTGTCCTTTTCTTTACAGCCAAAAGAAAAAATCGTAAGCATTAAAAGGATTAATGCAAGGATTGTGTGTTTGGTTTTCATAGTATTATGTTTTTTAATTTTTTGAGAAACAAAGGTAATGCTTTTTTGTTAGACTGCAAATTTTTTTATTTCCCCAATCTTTTCTACCTTTGCACAAAAAATAAAAAGATATGATGCACAAAAAAACAATCACATTTTTAGTATTCCTTTTCGCCGTATTTTCGGCGCAGGCTATAATACGTATTGAAGACGGCAAGGGCGGCGTGGCTTATGTAATGTCCTCGCCCGATAACAAAATTGAAGTTACAGCCGGCAATCTGCCTGACGGCAAAGCCTATTATCAGGTTACAAAAAACGCCAACAAAATCATTGCGCCATCGGCATTGGGCGTTTCCATTGTGAGCAAAGAGCCGGAACTTGGTGAGAATGTGGAAATCATTGATGCAAAAGTCGCAACTTTTGATGAAACTTGGGAACAGGTGTGGGGCGAAGAACGTTTTGTGCGCAATCATTATAATGAATTGACCGTAAAATTTCGTCAAAAAACAGGCAAACAACGATTATTTAATGTCATTTTCCGCGTTTTCAACGATGGCATCGGTTTTCGCTACGAGTTTCCCGAGCAGCCGAATATGGATTATTTTATTATTGATGACGAAAAAACCGAATTTCATATTGCCGGAAATCCAAAAGCGTGGTGGATACCCTCGCACGCTGAAAACAGTTTTGGCGAAAGCCTTTATCGCAAAACTTCGTTTGACAAAATTGATGTAACGGCTGCCACGCCGCTGACGGTTGAAATGAGCGACAGCAAATTAGAAGGATACGGTACGCATCTCGCTATTCACGAGGCAAATTTAACGGATTACGCCTCAATGACTTTAATCAACACGAAAGAAAACACACTAAAATGCGAACTCGTGCCGTGGGCAAACGGCTTGAAAGTGTACGCTCGCACACCTTTTGTGTCGCCGTGGCGAATGGTAATTATTGCCGACAATGCAGGCGAACTGCTCACTTCGCACCTCGAACTGAATTTGAACGAGCCCTGCAAAATTGAAAATACCTCGTGGATAAAACCGATGAAATATGTCGGCATTTGGTGGGGAATGCACATCAACAAATATACTTGGCAAATGGGCGAAAAACACGGCGGAACAACCGAAAACACAATGCGTTATATGGATTTTGCTGCAAAAAACGGTTTCGGCGGTGTGTTGGTTGAGGGTTGGAACTACGGTTGGGAAAGCCTCGAACACGATGGCAATTTTATGAATTTCACCCGCCCTTTTGACGACTTTGATTTGGAAAAAATCTGCAAATACGGACAAGCGAAAGGCGTAAATTTTATCGGGCATCACGAAACTTACGGCGCAGTGCTGAATTACGAACGCCAAATGGCGGAAGGTTACGAACTTTTGCAAAAAAACGGTGTTCACGCAGTGAAAAGCGGCTATGTGAAAGACAAATTTGACAAAGTGGAGTGGCACGATGGACAGTACGGGGTGCGCCACTACCGCCGTGCGCTCGAAGAGGCAGCGAAACATCAGATTATGCTTGACGTTCACGAGCCGATTAAGCAAACCGGTATTCGCCGCACATTACCGAACCTGATGGCGCAGGAAGGCGCACGTGGACAAGAGTTTAACGCTTGGGATAACGGTGGCGGCAATCCGCCTTCGCATACTTGCACGCTGCCTTTCACGCGTATTTTGGCGGGACCGATGGACTATACGCCGGGCGTGTTCAATTTCGACATTCCGCACCCCAAAGCCCGCGTGCAATCCACGCTTGCCAACCAACTTGCGCTCTATGTAGTGCTTTACAGCCCTATTCAAATGGCTTGCGACTTGCCCGAAAATTATGAGAAAAATCCGAAACCCTTTCAGTTTATCCGCGATGTGGTAACGGATTGGGATACCACCGTTGTGCTGAATGCCGCTATCGGCGAGTATGTTACGATTGTCCGTAAGGACAGGAACAGCGAAAATTGGTACATCGGCAGCATTACCAACGAGCAACCACGCAGTTTCAAAATAAAACTTGATTTTCTCACGGCAGGCGAAAAATATGTGGCGCAAATTTATGCAGACGGCAAAAATGCCGATTACAAAACCAATCCGACAGACATTATTATAAAAGAAATCAAAGTCAATTCAAAAACCGTGCTTGACCTGAAACTCGCTGCTGCGGGCGGACAAGCGATTAGAATTGTCAAAAAATAAAATGAAAAATCCACAAATACCAAAAATACCGCAAAAAACATTCAACCAACTCGTTGCTTTTTTGCTGAACTGCGAGCCTGATTCCGAACTCGTGCCACTCGTTGGCTACACGTGGGACGAAACGCTTTGGTCGCAATACAAATTGGTCATTTATCCGTCAAAATTTTTCACGGACAGATACTACGGTTTGCCACGCTCAATGCCCTCGTTGCCGCTGAAAATGCTCGGCAATATGCCCATTCTTTTTGGCGAGCCTGACGTAGTAAAAATAAACGACACCCTCGTTGTGTATGCAGACGTTATCGCATCTTCGTACTTTTTGTTGAGCCGCTACGAGGAATTGGTCGTGCAGGACAATCGCGATGAACACGGTCGTTTTCAGGGGAAACGCTCGGTAACAGACGGCGTAATGCACCGCCCGATGGTTGATGAATACGGCAAACTGCTGCGCGGGTGGTTGCGCGAATGCGGCGTGGAAGTGCCGGAACCGCCCGAAAAAATAAAAAAAATCTACCTCACACACGATATTGATGTGCCGTATATTTACCGCAGTTTTCGGCAGTTGGGCGGCACGTTTCTGAAACGAAGAAACGAATTTTTGCCCGCGCTAAAAGGATTTCTCGGAAAATTGGAGAATGACCCTTTCTACACTTATCCGTTTATTTTGGAACAAAATGAGGCATTGAAATCTGCCTGCAATGACAGTGGGATACCCATTGAAACCATCTTTTTCCTCAAAGCGGGAGAATATCCGAAAGAGCGGTACGACCAACCGTATTACAATCTTCGTTCAAAAGATATGCAGCGGATAATCGCACTCATAAAACAATCGGGCGCGAAAATCGGACTTCACACAAGTTACACGGCGGGCGATATGGCGTTGCTGTCCGTATATGAAAATGAAATTCTACAAAAGGCTGTCGACAGTTCGACTTCGCTCACTGACCACGAAGAAGTTACATACAACCGCTACCATTATTTGCGCAACAAGAATGCGGAAGATATGCAATGTTTGCCTCTTGCGGGCATTACAGACGATTTCACGGTAGGTTATGCCGATATGGCAGGTTTCCGCTTGGGAACATCGCGCCCTGTGAATTGGATTAACCTGAAAACCAAGACTTTTGGCGATAGTCTGACTTTGCACCCGCTCACGATGATGGACTGCACGTTGAGTGCCGAAAGGTATATGAATTTGAGTTACGAATGGGCATTCAATTATGCTACGGAACTCATTGACCAAGTGAAAAAGCACAACGGCGAGTTGGTTTTGCTTTGGCATAATTCGATTTTTGCGGAAGATACGGCATTTGACCACCGAAAGTTTTATGTGGAATTGTTGGAATATATAAAAGAAAATCAATGAAAAACATATTGATACTTTGCGATGATTTTCCGCCTGTTTCCAATCCGCGAATGGGCTATTTGTGTAAATATTTGCCCGAATTGGGTTGGAATACTATTGTTGTTACCGAATTTTTGCCGTATAAAAACCTTTATCGCGGTTTGGCGGAAGGACAAAACGTTACTTACATTAATTATTATTTTTCCAAAAATAAATTTTGGCAGTTTCTAAAACATACATTTGTGCTTTTTGCAGATTTATTCTTTAATTATAAAGACCTTGTAATCAATAGAAAAGCAAAAAAAATCATCAAAGAAAAGAATATTTCGCTGATTATTTCGAGTTCGTTCAGGGTGTATCCTGCTTTGGCGGCGCACAAACTTGCTTGCCGCTACAATATTCCTTTTGTAATGGATTTGCGCGATATTTTCGAGCAAAATGTGAATAACGAATTGGTCGTCAGAAAAATATTTAAAATGCAGTGGATTAATAATTTGGCTGCAAAAATCATCAAAAAAAAACTTACTCGGCAACGCAACGAAATTTTGAAAAAAGCCGATGCAGTAACAACGGTTTCAGAATGGCACGTGGAAACTTTATCCAAATACAGCAGCAATGCAAAATTGATTTACAACGGCTATAACTCCGAAATATTTTTCTTTGAAAGGATTGACAATGAACAGTTTATTGTAGTATTTACAGGTAGAATGTACAGCCAGGAGTTGCGCGACCCGTCAATGCTTTTTGAGGCTGTTGCCTGTTTGTCAAAAGCGGGAAAAATCGTGCCGAAAAACTTTCGTCTTCATTTTTATTTGACTGACCAATTTTCAGAAAATTTAATCAAATCGCTTGCCGAAACTTACGAAATTCTTGATTTTGTCGAATGTTTTGATGCCGTGAGCAACTTAGAAATTCCAAAAATACTTAATCGCAGTTCCATTTTGTTGCTGTTGGCAAATAAATCCACAGGCGAGAATACACCCAAAGGCATTATGGGAACAAAAACCTTTGAGTATCTGGCAGTTGAAAAACCGATTTTGTGCGTGCGCAGTGACGAGGATTGTTTAGAAAAAACAATTTTTTCGGCAAATGCAGGTTTGGCAGCCAAAAACGTGGAAGAAGTAGAAACATTTATTTTGGAAAAATACGCCGAATGGCAACAGAACGGCTATACACATCAGCCTGTCAATCAGGAATATATACAACAATTTTCACGCAAACGGCAAGCAGGGCAGTTTGCGGAACTGTTTAATGCTTTGTCATTGAAATTAGACGTAACACGTTTTCAAAAACGTGTTACGTCTAACCCCAATGACGCGAAACCCAAGAGCAGTACGTCATTGCGAGGTATTTCCGAAGCAATCCAGAAAAAAACTATTCTTTCACCAATTTCTTTGTAACCAATTGTTTATCTATTGTCATTCTGACAAAATACACCCCGGCGGGCAATGCGGAAATATTGATGTTTTGTAGGGGCGAATTGCATTCGCCCTGATTTTGCGGGCGTATATCATTCGGGCGTATGCCATACGCCCCTACCGTGCGACCGTTTATATCCACGATTTCTATCTTTTCGATTTCATTTTCCGATTGGATAAAAATTTCGTCTTGGGCGGGATTGGGATAAATATTGATTTTGCTGTTTTCTACATCATTTATTCCGCTTGTGCCTGCACCATCTTGCGTAACATATATTGTTCTCGTTATTCCGCCGCCTGAAACCGTAACGGTTGTGTTGCGCGGGGAAGTAGAGTAGTTCTGCGCTGCCTCCATAGTAAATGTACCGTTATCTGATATTGAAGGACTTCTTCTAACGTGACCGACTTTGTTGCCTTCCTGTGGTATGTTAAGCCACGATTCGTCACCAGAAGATACGAATACATCACATTCTGCATCGTAAGTAACATCTACTGTCTTTTCGCCGCCGCTTGCAGGAAAATTATAGTTTTCGGGCGAAACAGTAAGCGAGGCAGCAACACAGTCATTTACGCCGCCGGTGCAATAAAAATCTTTCCAAACATTTGCCGTTTTATATGTCTGCAACGAAGAGGCGGGAACAGTAAGACGTACATTGCAAAGAGTTACACCCGAAAATACATTAGCATTGATGCTTTGCGGTGCAGTGCGATTGTTGGTAATGGACTGCAAACCTGTGCAATGATAAAATAAGTAATCTCCAATAGATGTAACTGAACTCCCAATGGTCAAGTTTTTTAATGATATATTACTCATAAAAGGCGCGTTGCTATATCCCGGACAATTTAAATTTCTGCCTAAATACAATGTTTCTATTGGACAATTATAAAAACACGGATTGTTTGTATTGCCTGAAAAAACTAAAATTGTTGTACCATCTTGTATGGTAACAGTTTTTAGTTTTTTGCAATTAATAAAAGCACTATTAGCGATAGTTGCAACCGATGCAGGAATAAATACAGAAGGTACATTTTCACATCCATAAAAAGCATAATCACCAATCGTAGTGAGTGAATTCGGGAAATTTAATGCACTTGTCAGATTAATACAACCAGAGAAAGCTCTTGCCTCTATTGAAGTTATAGAATTTCCAAGAGTAAGTGATTGTAGTCCGGAACATTCATAAAACAAATATGTGGGAATACTCGTAACTGAATTTCCAATGGTCAAATTTTTTAATGATATATTACTCATAAAAGGCGCGTTACTATATCCCGGACAATTTAAATTTCTGCCTAAATACAATGTTTCTATTGGACAATTATAAAAACACGGATTATTTGTGTTGCCTGAAAAAACTAAAATTGTTGTACCATCTTGTATGGTAACAGTTTTTAGTTTTATTGAAGATTGAAAGCTTGTGTTAGGTACAGATGTAACAGTATTTCCTATGGTTAAAGATTGTAGCGTTGTTTTTATATCGTTAAAAACCCAATAATTAGCAGAAAGATTTCTACCTAAATGCAATGTTTGCACAGGACAGCCTGAAAACCAATCATATTTAGAACCACGTGCATATTCAGTTCCAGAATAATAGAAAGATGTGAAATTTAATTGACTGTTTCCGTTTTCTAATGTTACGGTTTTTAAATTGCTGCAATTTAAAAATGCTTCGCCCTCTATCTCATTGATAGTAGCAGGAATGGTTATTGCCGTAAAATTGGGGTTTGTACAGTTAAAAAATGACTGTCTGCCAATTATGGTAACGCTTGGAGGAATGTTGTTGATTGTCCGCAGGTTGATGCAATCGTGGAAAGCACGGTTTCCAATGTTCGCTACACCGTTCTGTATGGTAACGGTCTGAATGTTTGTGCGTACGGAATACCAAGGTGCTTCGCCTGCGGAAGAATCCCAGAAATCAGCCATATTACCTGTTCCACTGATAGTTAAAGTGCTTCCGCTGAGGGTTGCACTAACATTATTACCGGATGTGGAATTATCACTAATGTTCCACGTCTGTCCCATTGCTTTGTTCGTAAAGGCACAAAAGCATAAAGCCATCATTAATGAAATACTAATCTTTCTCATAATTTTATCCCTGATATGTGTCGGGCGCAACTTCTTTATTGATATTTAGAATTATTGATTATTTAGTTTTCTTCAAAATAAATTTTCCCAATGCCTCGCCTGCCTCTTCAAACACGCTGCTGATACGACTATCGGTTATTGGAGTCATTGCATTACCTTTGACATTAAATTTACTTGTTATTGCCAATACTTTTGCAGTGATTATTTCCGTAAAAACAATCTCAATATCCAATTCGGGCTTGTTTGCTTGCCAAAACGGCGGAACAAATTCTCCTAAGTGAGTGCTTAAAATTCTCACTGTTGCCTGATATTTGGCATCTTCAAAATTGCCCGCTTTTAATCTTACTTTTCCGGTGAGCCGCCCATTTAATTCTCGGATAAAATCCGAATGAAAATTGGGCTTATCCCAGTCGCCGCCCTCGCCTAACTCACTGTAATCAAATACAATGTTTAATTTGGTTTCTATTTTCAAAAAATCCAAATTCCCTGTTATTAATTTTTGCGCCGAAACACCAAATGTTGTTGCTACTGCAAGCAATGCAGTAAATAATACTTTTTTGTTCATAATATTTTGTTTTTTAGAGTTATACAATTAAAACACATACGCCAAACCAAGACCATTACCCGACAGTTGCAACTGAAATTGTCCTTTGGGGTTTGTGTTTCCCAGATATTTTTCTCGGTAGTCGTCTTGAACGTTTTTCCTTAATCCGCCACCGACAGATGAAAAAACAATACCACCGATAATAAGTGCATTTCCACAACCAACAGCATAAGAAGCCGATTGAATATCAGCTTCATTTTTTTTATCTATCGCTATTATCAATAGCAAAGTGCCCGCACCTGTCAAAATATAACCCGGAACACGAAACGCCCCTTTACCTACGCCCGACAATACCTGACCTGTATGAAATTTGGGATACAGTTCAGGCTCGTTTTTTTCCAAAAATGCTGCCTGTGCCGCATCGTTCATACTGAAAAACGCATAAGCCGCCTTTGGTGTTGCCGTGCTTTCGACTTGCGGCTTTTTGTCGGCAACAGGCTCTTGCGGACTAAATATGTCTTTGTTGCCATTCACATACTTAATCATAAAGATTTCCGACTTTTTCAGCGTGTAGTTGGGCCCGCTTGGGTTGTCGAACTTTTTGTATTCAACCTCGTCGGTAGCGATTTTTTGCACCAAGGCTTGAATTTCACTGCCGTTTTTCAGGGTAATAATGTCCTGCGCAAACGATAACGCTACACTGCCGCAAATGACGGCAAACACTAATAAAACTTTTTTCATTTGTTTTTTGATTTTTTTCCTGCTCTTACGGCTTTGCAGGGCTTGCCTTTAATTTATAAATGTTGTTGATTTTTAGACACGAAAAAAAGCGTAAACTATTCGTAAACGCTTATCTTTTTCTGTGGCTCTGGAAAATGCCGTGTTTGTAAATAAGCACGAATGAGCCTACGCAATTGCGTAAACCATCGCTTATTTATCCTCACAAACTATTGAAATTTTCCAGATTTCAGAAAAGAGAATAATGCGTTAGTTCTTTTTTGTCCAAAATGTCTTGCGTAGTTTTTTTACGCGAGTGCTTTTCTGTTTTGTAAATGATTGATTTTTATTTGTTTGATATTAATCTTTCTATTGTGTTTATAAATTGTTCGGCAGGTGCAAGAAGCGGTTTAATATCTTCTTCTTCTATAACAATCCAATCATCATAATCACCTGATAAACGTAAATCAAAAAGTCTTGAATAAAGTTTATTGTCTTCTTTGCTGATAATACCTTTACTGACAAAATGCAAGCCTAACATTCTGAGTACGCCCTCGTGTGTGCGAGCCGTTAATCCATTATCAATAAGCAATCCATTAAGCGCATAATAGCAAGCATAATACAAGCGGTTTGCCGCTGTGTGCCAAAATCCCATTTCGACATTGCCCTTTACCTCTGTCAATGTTTCTTTGGCTCGCTGCAAACGATATGCGGTCAGTGCTGCTCTTTCGTCTTTTTTAAGTTTCATACAATTTCCAATTTATCGTGTTCTACATTTTTGTAAAAAGGGGTTATCTTTCGTCTTTTCCAGTCCGAAACCGTATAAACTTTTGGACTGATGTAAGTGTCATACTTCCAACCCATTTCGGTAAATGGATAAGCATAATTGTCATAATCTTCAAACTCTTTTTTCGGTTTATTCAGCAACACAAGCAAATCCCAATCCGAGTCGGGACGCGCATCACCACGCGCTTGCGAGCCGAATAAATACACTTTTTCGTCAGGCAATATTTGCCGTTTCAAAGTTTGTATTTCGTTGAAAATTTGCTTGTTCATAATAAATAGAATACTATTGAAACTGCGTACAAAGATACTGATAATTTTTCTTTCAAAAAGAAATTATCGGAAAAAAATATTTTTCAGTGGAAAAATTATACAGATTAAGCAATCCGGAAAATCAAAATGACGTATTTATATCTTATTCTGTATAAACTCCATTAAAAAGAGTACAATTTTGCAATCCGATTGCAAAACTGTACCCTTTTTTTGTAATAACCAAATTTTCAGGCAATTATTTTTTTAATCCAACTTCAAAACCTTTTTTTGGGGCTAAGACCGGCGTACTGTCGTCTGTATGCGTGTCATTGCGGGCTTGACCCGCAATCCCCTTTGTGTGATAATCAGGGGATTGCGG
>JAISJU010000222.1 GCA_031261165.1 Prevotellaceae bacterium | reverse complement strand
ATGACCCGCAATCCCCTTTTCAATCCTGTCATTCTGACGAAAGTCAGAATCCCCTTTTTTTCAGGGGATTGCGGGTCATACTTCGGCTTCGCTCAGTAACCAAGCCCGCAATGACAGAGAACTTAAAACCCCTCAAAGTGCATAAACAAAAAGAGGCTTGCGCCTCTTCTTGTGTAATAAATGGTTATATCTATTTTGGTCTGATTAATATTCCCACAAGTCTTCTTCAAAGTTAATCAACTGCGTCTTCAAAGCATTTTGTTCTCTTTTTACTTCTTCAACAGTGGCGCAATATTGCAAAATATTGCGGTTATACACGTTTCCGAATTTGAAAACATAACTTCCGTAGCGGCGTTTGATAAACAAGTCATCGAAAGACATACGCATACCATTGTTTTTGTCGCTCAGCAGCACTTCCGTTTGCGAAAGGTGGGGGCGCAACAAGTCAAACGGTATCCAAAACAAAGCAATTTTCTTAATACCTATATCCGGGTCGTCTGTGTAAAGTATAGGACAAATTGCCAATGTTTTCACATTAAAGATAGAAGAATGTTTGTCGAAATACCATACTTCTTTCACATAATATTTCATTATTTCGCGATTGGGTATGTCGCTTTCATCTACTTTGAAAACCGTTTCGTTGGTTACAGGGTCAACTTCGGTTGAATAGAGCGAAACGCCCATTTTTTGCAATAATTCTTCATCGAATTTCAACTTCGTGTCTTCCGAAAAAACTTCTTTCCCGTCTTGATATTCATAACCATTGATTTTACCTTCGCGCAACAAATTGAACAGCAGCGTAAATAAACTTTGCCGTCCGTCTGCAGCCTCTTCGGGGAAATATAGCGGGAAATTGATTTTTTCGCGCAGGTCAATCATTCGATACACCACCTGTGACCACCAAATATCATCTGCACGAGGATTAAGAAACTCAATCGGTTTCAAATCTTCCTTCGGTCCGCTCGTTGGCAAATTTGACGCAATAGTACCGTTTTCGTCAAAGAATGAGTTTGCGTCTTGTTGCGCAAAAGCGGCGGATATTGAAGCCAAAATAAGCGAAACAATCATTAAAATTTTTGTTGTTTTCATAGCAATTTGCTTAAAAAGTTATTTGTTAAAGGGGTATTGCGGAACAAGTCCGCAATGACACCCTGTTTTTTTTAATTCACAAGCACTTGTATCGGAGACAAGGTGCGTTCTATTCTGTCCGGTCCTACGGCTTTGATTCTTGAAATAAAGAATTGTTTTCCTTTTGACAATCCTCTGATTGCTTGCGTTTGCTTATCGGTAAAGTCTTGACTGTCTGAGATAAGGATAATACTATTACCCATTGAGTCAAAATAAGTCAATTCAAAACTCAACACACGGAATTTTACATCCAAATCGGCATCGTCAAGTTCGGCTCTTACACCTTTTGAGCCAACCAACTGTGCTTTGGCAAAGGGTTTGCTGCCTTTGTACTTGTCGGGGTTGCCGCTGGCATCGGTATAGGCAATGTAGCCCACAGGAGGCGGCAATGCTTTCACGCGGAAAGTTTTCCCGCCGAAATTTTGGGCTTTCCCATCAATGGTAGCCGTAACGTTGATAACGCAGTCTTGTCCTACTTTGGTCGGCGTTATCAGCCAACCGCTGCCGGAACGTCTTAAATTGCCGCTCGCACAACTTGCATTGACTTGGCTTTGCGGAACGCCCGGCACCGAAATGCTCACAGGGTTGTCAAAACCGGCGTAAAATACGTTCATCAAGTCAGCCGAAACCGTTACCGAAGGCTCGCCAACGGTATAGTCGCTCTTGAAAGGATACGATTGCGAAGTGCCGTCACTTTTGGGCAACAAAATAGTACCGCTGTAATTTACCGTACCAACTGTGCCTACGCCAAACTCATACAAACCATTCTGAATAACTTTACCACCTACCGTAATGGTCGGTTGTTTGGTAGAGTCAATAGCCGCCAAAACGATTTTTGCCGAATATTTACCGCCTTTGATTACATATTTTGAGTTCGGAATAACCATCGCCTCAATTTTATTCACGCGGAAGTCGCTGGCATCAATCTGACCGATGAGGTATTGGATAATACGCGCCTCGCTGTTTTTGATGTCGTTTTGAAATTTAGAAAGAATAGTAACAGCAGCAGCAGCAGGCATCGACTCAAACACTTGGTCTTCCCACGGTGTTTTTGTGCCATTTACCACTTTATCTTTCGTTTCAAAAGTTTTCGTAAATTCCTCTTTCATTTTGGGGTCATCTACCAACCCTACAATAGTACCGGAATAAGACGCAAGCAGATTTCTCAATACTTTTCCACGACCATTCACAATCCCAATTTGTCCGGCAGCATCAAGGTTGCCCGCATTTTCAAGATTGTCGGGGTTTCCTTCTTCGCCATCGGCAATTTTGGCTATATCAATTTTGATTTTATCAATATATTGATACAGGCTATCTGATTTTGCTTTCACAATCTCTGATTTTTTCAACCATTCGCCTACTTTCGTAGGGTTTTGGTCTGCCAAATATTTGAAGTCGCCATACAGCCCCTCATTGCGTACTTTGGCAGTTTTCAGAGTATTGCTCAAACTATCATTTACCAACTTGAACCCGTTCAAAATGTCTGCGGATACGTTCAACGCAAGCATCGCAGTAAGAACGAGGTACATCATACCTATCATTTTTTGCCTCGGGGTTTCCGGGCAATTTTTTGCTCCACTCATAATTTTTAATTAATCTTTTTGTAAAATCCTGTTTTGTTCTTATCTAACGTTCAATGCGCTCAGCATATTGCCATATACATTATTCAGGCTGCTGATTTGTTGTGCCAATTTGGCGGCTTGTTCCTTGTAAGTTTCGGTTTCTTTTACCGATGCGTCAAGCACAGCACCGATTTTGCCCAAATTCGCATTCACGGCGTTGAATGTTTCTACTTGCGTATTTACATTTTTCAGTTGCAATTCGTAAGTGCTGTTTACCGATGCCAGCGTTACGTTCAATGCGCCGATTTTGTCTGCAAATTGTTTGGAGTCGTTGGAAACGGTTGACATATTGGTAGCAAATCCCTTGAAAGAATCTACCAGCACGCCGCTCGATTCGGTCAAACTTCTTTGCGAGCCTGCAAATGCACCGATGGCATCGCTTGCCGAAGAAATGTTTTTGATGTAACTTTCGGTAACGCCCGATGCAGAAGTGAAAGACGACAACTGACCGGCGGTGTCGGTTAATTTTCTGATGTTGTCAGACAGTTTCTGCACATCTTGTTCCGATACGGCGGGTACTTCCAAAGCGGGCAATTTCGCGCCTTTTTTGGCTTTAGCCTCAGCCTCGCCATTGTCCAACTCGGGATAAACAAGTTCCCAATGATAGTCTTTGTGGGGCTTGTCGAATGCGCCGATGGCGAACAGGAACGCTTCGGTAAGCATACCTGCGGTCAAGATAGCACCTGCAAAAGGCCAGTGCATAATTTTAAACAAGGCACCGATAATTACGACCGATGCGCCTACGCTGTAAAAAATACCATTCCATTTTTTCCAAGTTTCACTCTGGAAAAAAGATTCTTTTTCTACTGATGCTGAATTACTCATTTTGATTTGATTTTTTTTATTTTAATTATGTTGATTGTTTTGATTTCTGAAAATTTATTCCATTCCGCCGATGTAACTTCTCACGCAACGGAAACCGATATAAGAGCGCGGCTCTTGTTGGTATTCGTATGTACGCGTACCGCATTGTAAGAAAACAGCCACATCTTTCCACGAGCCGCCGCGTATTACTTTACGGCGCATAACATCGGGGTCGAAACTTGCAGCATTGTATTGATAATCAGGATTCATATCGTGTACGAAACTGTAATTCGATTCGTGATAAGCCGATGAAGTCCATTCGGAAACGTTGCCTGCCATATCGTACAAACCGAAATCGTTGGGAGGATATGAGCCTACTTTGGCGGGTGCCACATAGCCATCTACGGCATAATTACCGCGTTGCGGTTTAAAGTTTGCCAAGAAACAACCGCGTGCCGTGCGTACATAGTTACCGCCCCACGGATATTGTGCAAATTGGCGACCGCCGCGTGCAGCATATTCCCATTCGCCTTCGGTCGGCAGACGGTATTGTTGTACCAAAACGCCATTGCTGGCAAGTTGATAAGAGTTGTAATAAACAGAACGCCAGCGGCAGAATGCCATTGCCTGTTCCCAAGTAACGCCTACAACAGGATATTCGCCGTAACCCGGGTGATAGAAATACATTCTCATATAAGGCTCGTTGTAAGCGTAGGTAAAGTCGCGCACCCAAACCATTGTATCGGGATATACATTTACCATTTTGGAAGAGATAAAGTCGGAACGGCTCTTCAATTCGCGATAAACGGTTTTGTTGGTAATCGTACCGTCTTCATTATAATAAGCCGTATCTTTTTTAATCATCACATCGGCAGAGTCTTTTGTGCCGTCTGCCAAGCCTGCAATGCTGCGATTGTAACCGCCTTTGAGGGGGTCATATTTGTTTTCTTTCTTACCGGCTTGCGCGTAATCTACCCACAAATACTTGTAGTTCAGCAAGCCTGCGTTCAGTTGGCGACCGATTTCGATGGCATCATCGCCGGAATAGAACATCTCGTCTATCACCTGTTTTTCTTCGTCAGTGCCTTTAGACCAAGGAATTTTCTTTTTCCAGTTAATGGCAGGTTTGGCAAGAGGATTGCCGTTTTTATCCTCTTTGATTTTATATTCTTCAATGCCGGCAGCATCAAGTTTTTCGCGTGCTATGGAGTCGCGCACCCAATACACAAACTGCTTGTATTCGCCGTTAGTGATTTCTGTTTCGTCCATCCAAAACGCATCAACGGTTACTTGTCGAGATTGGCTTGACATCGCCCAGTTGGCATCTTGGTCGTTGGTACCCATCAAGAATGAGCCTCTTTTCACAAATGCCATTCCGAAAGGAACAGGCTCTTTCCAAGATTTGGTATAAACACCTACCAATTCGCCATTCCCTCCTGATGAACAACTTGACAGCAATACGATTGCCGGCAAAATTGAAATGAACAGTAATTTTTTCATAGTCTAATATCTGGTTAATTATAAAATTCTGACACTTTTTACTTTATTTCTTTTGGTACGTTCAATATTGAAACTGTAACTTGCCAATATTTCGTGCGAGCCTTTGCCACCCACTGAACTGTAACCCATTTTTGAGGTCGTAACATCGTATGAATAAGATACTTGTAATCCATTCAATACTTTCACGCCCACCATCACTACAACCGCATCTTGAAAACGGTAGGATAATCCGCCGAAAAATAACTTTTTATATTCAATAATTCCATTGACATCAACCTGCCACGAAATAAAGTCTGTTTTGAAAAAGACAGAAGGCTTTATTTCGTATAACGGATTAGGTAATAAAATATTGTATCCTGCCGTAAAATTTAATAACGGATTGATGCTCATTGACCATTTTTCGCCGATGTCCATCTTTGGTGCGCTAACGTGCATCACAGATATTCCGGCATATTTTGTGGCATCGTAGTACGCCACGCCTAACGCCATATCAAAACCAAAAGCACTTTCGTCTGTTTGCGGAACGAGCGGGTCTTCTTTCACGTGATAATCGCTTTCGGGGATATAAGCCTTTGAGCCATCGAAACTTTCATTTATAAACCCCAAATTCACACCGCCCGCCAACGTTCCTTCCCATACATTCCGCTTGTAAGCATACTGCAAATAAACACTTCTATTTGCAAAAAGTCCTGTTTTGTCGTCAAAAAACAATATCCCGCCGACATTTTTTACTTTTCCGATGGTAAAAGGCATCGCAAATTCAAACACTGTTGTTGCCGGCGTGGTGGTTTTCGGTCTTGACGAACCACTTGGCTCGCCGTCTTTCCAACCTGCCCACTGTTGGCGGTTTAAACCCAGTACATTTGCACGTCCGTCAAGCGACATCATTGCCGGATTATGTGCCGACAACATAAACATATTTTGACTGAACTGAGCATCGTATTGTGCTTGTACAGAGTGAATTATGAGAACAAACAATGCTAATAAACCAACTATTTTTTTCATAATCATAATCATTATCCTCCGTACCTGCAATTACAGACTGCAATATTAAGGCTTTTTTGTGAGATAGCACACATATTTCTGCACTTTTTTTTGCGCAAAAAATATGTTTCACAACATAAAAAAGACGACATTAATATTCTTCTTCATTAAAAAAGAAGTCTTCTTTGGTCGGATAGTCAGGCCAAATGTCCTCAATACTTTCGTAAATTTCGCCTTCATCTTCAATTTCCTGCAAGTTTTCTATCACTTCCAAGGGCAAACCTGAGCGCATAGCATAATCAATTAGTTCGTCTTTGGTAGCAGGCCACGGCGCGTCTTCTAATTTTGAGGCTAATTCTAATGTCCAATACATAACTTAATCAGGTTATTTTTTTATATTAATAATAAGGGGTGCAAAATTATATCTTTTTTCTTATATACAAATAATTATGGGGAAAAAAATTCTTCTTTATGATATTTTATATCTATCCTTCTTGCTAAAACGAACAAAAAATCAGATAAACGATTGACATAAACCGTGATGGTATCAGGGATTGCAGCCGTTTCGGCAAGTGTGCAAATAATTCGTTCGGCGCGGCGGCAAATGGTACGGCAAACGTGGCAAATGGCAGTCGATTGGTAGCCGGAAGGGATAACAAAGCGACTCAAAGGCGGCAAATTGGCATCAATTTCGTCAATTTTTTCTTCGAGCCACGCGATATGCGACTGTTCGATGTTTTGGTACAGGTATTTTTCGTCAGCCGTTGCCAGCACGCCGCCGAGCAGAAACAAATCGTTCTGTATGCGGAAAATCGTTTCTTTGTCTTCGGCGGGGATTTCCTGCGAGCGCAGCAGCCCGAGGAAACTGTTCAGTTCGTCAATCGTGCCATACGCCTCCAATCGAATGTGGTTTTTGGCGATGCGTGCGCCGCCTACCAATGAGGTGCTGCCTTTGTCGCCTGTGCGGGTATATACTTTGCTTTTCATAGTTATTTATAAATAATAGTAATAAACTAATATTATATTCTTCCTTCGTGTCTTTGCGTCTTCGCGCCTTTGTGTTTAGTGTTTTTTTCGCCGCTTGCGGCTCTTTTATACTAAACACGAAGATACAAAGGCGCAAAGACACGAAGTTTATAAATGTTACAATAATTATTTTGACGTACTTATTTCATTCGTGCATTCGTGGCAATTAAAATCTTATTTTATAATCGCCTTTTTGCAATTCCGTATCAAAAAAAAGAATGCCCATTTCAAAAATATCAATAGAAACACGCACGCGCGGGTGCTGTTTTATCTCGTGCCACGCGGCGGTCATTCCCTCACTCCAATAAATATCATCGAAAACAAATACCGCCTTTTCGCCGATTTTTTCCACGCATTGCCGAAAATAATTGAGTGTTGCCTCTTTTTGGTGGTTGGCATCAAAAAAGACAAAATCCAATGTTCTTACATTATTTAATATAGCGGGCAATGTTTCGTTGATGTTTCCGCACCGGCTTTCGATGTTGTTGAATTTGCACCTGTCGAATAATTTTTTTGCAAATGCGGCAATGGCGGGGCAACCTTCGAGTGTGAAAACCTGCGCTTTGGTGTTGGGCGCGGCGAGGTACATTGTGGTTAAGCCGAGCGATGTGCCGAGTTCGAGAACGGTTTGCGGTTTCATTTCATTGATTAAACGAAACAATAACTGTGCGTATTTTCTGTTTTTCAATGATTTGTGCGCGATGTCGGATATTTTTCGCCTGCCCGATTTGCCGGTGCCGAAATCTTTTACTTCAATTTCAGTGTCATTATATAATAATGTATTGCGGATTTTTTCCAACTGCCGATAGGCATAATAGCCGTTTTCTTCGCGAAAAATATTGCGTATCAGCCCATACACAAAGGGCGAATGCACGCCATCGCCGCGATAATGACGGGCGCATAATATATATTTAATGTACTCCTTTATATAATGTATATAATCCATTGTGTTTTTTTGATTGCAAAAGTAGGATTTAGTTTTGAAAAATGTGATAAAAATTCTTTGTTTTTTTCTTGCAGGATATAAATTTAGTTTATACCTTTGCAAATAGAAAATAACAAGTTATCTTTGCAACATAAAAATAAGAAAATATGATGGCTACCATTAATTTATTGCCTTTAATACTGCATTTGCCTATAAATGAAAGATTTACAGTTGTAGAGCAAACATTAAAATCCATCAAGCAAGAGGAATTTAAGAATAAGATGGAATTGGCTGCTGCTACGCTTTATAGTGATTATATCAATGATAAAGAATTAACTGCTTTTACTTCACTTGATTACGAGAATTTCTATGAAACAAAGTGACGTTTGGTTGATAGACCTGGAGCCTACTAAAGGTGCAGAAATACGGAAGACTCGTCCTGCAAGGTGTTAAACTTATAATACTTATTAAAAGGCAAGATTAAAACCTGATACGTTTCCGAAAACGTGTTAGGTTTTTTCGTATTTTTTCGTACCTTTGCACCCGCAAAAATTTTATATAAGGAAAAAAGAATGCAACAACAAATCAGAAATATAGCCATTATCGCGCACGTTGACCACGGAAAAACAACGCTTGTGGATAAAATGCTGCTTGCCGGAAAACTGTTTCGTGAGAACGAAAATCAGGGCGAACTCGTACTGGACAACAACGACTTGGAACGCGAGCGTGGTATTACCATTCTCTCGAAAAACGTGTCCATCAATTATAATAATGTAAAAATCAATGTGATTGATACGCCGGGGCACGCCGATTTTGGCGGCGAGGTGGAGCGCGTGCTGAATATGGCAGACGGCGTGCTGCTGCTCGTAGATGCTTTTGAAGGACCGATGCCGCAAACGCGCTTTGTGCTGCAAAAGGCTATCCAACTCGGGCTGAAACCGATTGTGGTGATTAACAAAGTGGATAAGCCGAACTGCCGACCCGAAATTGTGCAGGAAGAGGTGTTTGACCTGATGTTCAGCCTCGATGCTACGGAAGAGCAACTTGATTTTCCCACGATTTATGGCTCGGCAAAGCAAAATTGGATGTCCGAAGACTGGAAAAATCAGACGGACAACATCACGCCGCTGCTTGATGCGATTATCGAACACATTCCCGCGCCCGAAATATTGGAAGGCACGCCGCAAATGTTGATTACTTCGCTTGATTACTCTTCGTATGTGGGGCGTATCGCCGTAGGGCGCGTGCATCGCGGGGAAATTTTTGAGAACAGCGATGTGGCATTAGTGAAACGCGATGGCAAAATCATTAAATCGAGAATAAAAGAATTACATACTTTTGAAGGCTTGGGACGCAAAAAAGTGCAATCGGTGAAATCGGGCGACATTTGTGCGCTTGTGGGCATCGAAGGTTTTGAAATCGGCGACAGTGTTTGCGATTTGCAAAATCCCGAGCCGCTCGCGCCCATCGCCATTGACGAGCCAACTATGAGTATGGTTTTCACCATCAACGACTCACCGTTTTTTGGTAAAGACGGCAAATTTGTAACCTCGCGACACATTCATGACCGGTTAATTAAAGAATTAGATAAAAATTTGGCGTTGCGTGTCGAAAAAAATCCCGAATCGGACATTTGGCACGTTTTTGGGCGCGGCGTGCTGCACCTTTCGGTGTTGATTGAAACGATGCGCCGCGAGGGATACGAGTTGCAAGTGGGACAACCGCAAGTGATTTTCAAAGAAATAGACGGTGTGCGCTGCGAGCCTGTGGAGCAACTGACAATAAATCTGCCCGAAGAATCTTCGGGAAAAATCATCGAAATGGTGTCCATTCGCAAAGGCGAAATGAAAACGATGGAACGCAAAGGCGAGCGCATTCACCTTGAATTTGAAATCCCTTCTCGCGGTATTATCGGACTGCGCACCAATGTTTTAACCGCATCGGCGGGCGAGGCTGTGATGGCGCACCGTTTCCTCGAATATCAGCCCTACAAAGGCGAAATTGACAAGCGCAACAACGGCTCGATTATCGCAATGGAAAGCGGCACGGCTTATGCCTATGCCATTGATAAACTGCAAGACAGGGGTAAATTTTTTATTTTCCCGCAAGAAGAAGTGTATGCCGGTCAAGTGGTTGGCGAAAATGCCAAAGAGGGCGACCTCGTGGTGAATGTTACCAAGTCGAAAAAACTGACGAATATGCGTGCCTCCGGCTCAGACGACAAGGTAAAACTCATTCCGCCTATCGAATTTTCGCTCGAAGAGGCACTCGAATACATCAAAGAAGATGAATATGTGGAAATTACGCCCAATGCGATGCGTATGCGCAAGATTGTATTAGATGAAAATGAGCGGAAGAGGTTGAAGAAACAGTAAAAAACAGCAAGACGTAACACGTTTTTGGAAACGTGTTACGTCTTTTTTACGTTTTTGGAAACGTGTTACGTCTTTTTTATTGCCAAAATAGGAAATATGATGTTTTTGAGAAAAATATTTTTTTTGAAATTTTATTTTGTTATTTGGAACTTACATCTTACCTTTGCAGCAAAATAAATACAAAATGAGGATATTTACCGAGCAGCATTTAAAAGAATATGCAGAAGAACATCTCGAGGCAAAGGTTGCACTACAAGATTGGGTTGCCACTGTTAAGAAAAGCAATTGGGCTTGCTTTGCCGATGTGAAGAAAACGTTTAACAGTGTGGATAACGTGGGTAATCAACATTATGTGTTTAATATTAAAGGAAATGATTATCGTTTGGTGGTAGTGATTAAATTTACAATTCAGTTTGTATATATCCGATTTATCGGTACGCATAAAGAATATGACAGAATAAATTGTTCAACAATATAACAATAACATTATGGCAAAAATTGACAATGAAATACAATATAAATGGGCGGTTAATCGAGTAGAGGAATTACTCCCGCTCGTAGATGATGGTACGCCGTTGAACGACCCGAACAGCGTGGAGTTGGAACTGCTCTCTAATCTGGTCGCAGACTATTCGGAAGAACATTTCGCTTTGGGAACGCCTGCGCTGGTTGATGTGTTGAAACTTCGTATGTACGAAATGGGGCTTAACCAAAAAACGCTTTCCAAGTTGATAGGCGTAAGCCCTTCGCGTGTGAGCGAATACCTGACATCGAAAAGCGAGCCGACTTTGTCTGTCGCAAGAAATATCAGCCAAAAATTAAATGTAAATCCGGCGATAGTGTTGGGTGTATGACAAAAAAATATAAAAGTGCATTTCTTTTGACAATAAAATATTACCTTTGCAGTTCTAAAATCGTATAACAAAGAAAAAAACTTATGAAACGAATACTTATTCTTCTCGCCATAATCGCCTCTACGCTGGCAGCCAATGCTAAAGTTACGGAGGCGGATACTGTTATTTTCAAAAAAAATGTGTATGATTACCGCAAAAATCCCACACAATGGGTGCTTGAAAGCAAACGACCGTGTATCATTGATTTTTACACGACTTGGTGCGGTCCCTGCAAGCGCATTGCGCCCATTATGGAACAACTGTCGGAAGAATATGCGGGAAAGGTGGATTTTTACAAGATTGATGCCGAAAAAGAACGCGATTTGGCGCGTATTTTCCGTGTGGGCAGTTACCCGACCATCGTTTTTTGCGGCACAGACGGACAACCGCAACCTATCCCCGGCGCACGCTCGAAAGAGGAATTTAAACTGCTGATTGACGCTATTTTGCTGAAAGAACCGAAAGCCCTTGCCACGCTGCAAAAGCAAAACGAGGCACAACAAGCCGAAGTAAACAAACAACTGGAACAACAACGAAAAGAGAATGCCAAATTCTTTGAAGATGAGCGCATTAAATTATTGACAAAGGCGGACTTTTTGACAAAAGTATTCAACTACGAAAAAAATCCGAATGAGTGGAAATATCTCGGCAAGAAACCTTGTATCATAGATTTCTACGCTACGTGGTGCGGTCCCTGCAAAATCCTGTCGCCTACGCTGAAAGAGATTGCCCAAGAGTATGAGGGTAAGATTGATGTGTACCGTATTGATGTGGATTTGGAAAAGGAATTGGCGGCTGTGTTTCAGGTGCAAAGTATTCCCACGCTCTATTTTTGTCCGCTGAACGCCGCGCCGCAAGTGGCAAGAGGCGTGATGGATAAAGCCTCGCTCGTACAGGTGATTACTGAGGTTTTGAAAGTGAAATAGTTTCGACTGCGCTCAACTACCGGATACAACTATGTTTTGCAACACCCGCGCCATTGTTCTCGGCAGTGTCAAATACTCGGACAACAACCTGCTGCTGCACGCCTACACCGAAGAAACGGGGCGGACAACCTACGTGATTAACGGCATCAAAAGCCGCCGTTGCGTGGCAAAACCGGCACTGCTCGCGCCGCTTTCCATCATAGAAATAGAGGCGGAACACCACCCGAAACGCGACATTCAGCGTATCAGAGAAAGCAAAATCGTTTTTTCATCGTGCAACATTTCCGCAAACCCTGTGCGCAACAGTATTGCACATCTGCTCGCGGAAGTTTTGCAACACTGTCTGCGCGAAACGGAATGCAACGCGCCGCTGTTCGATTTCCTCGTAAATTCTATTTTTCGTTTGGAAACGATGGAAGAAGGCATCGCCAACTTTCACCTCGTGTTTATGCTCAACCTGTCTGCCTATCTGGGCTTTTACCCCAACTACGACAATAAGGCTGCCAACACTTTTTTCGACCAGATGAACGGCTGTTTTCTCTACGACAAGCCGCTGCACAGGCATTTCTTGCCAATAGAAGAAAGTAATCTTTTAAAAGATTTTCTGACAAACGGCTGCGAAACTGCCTGTACCCGCACGCAACGAAACCGCCTGCTCGACGAACTGATTGACTACTACCGCCTGCATCTTACGCATTTCGGGGAAATAAAATCGTGCGCTGTTTTGAAGGTATTGTTTTGAAAAGAACTAATATTTCCGCCACTAATGCACGAATTATGTAGAGGCGCGATTAACCTACACATTACTTCTTTCCGTAGAAACAAACAAGTACACCGCCGGCACCACATAAAGCGTCAAGAAAGTAGAAATTATCATTCCGCCCACCACTGCCATACCCATTGCATAGCGACTGTTTGAGCCTTCGCCGTTGCTGAAAATGAGGGGGACAAGCCCAAGCACGGTGGCGAGGCTGGTCATCAATATCGGGCGCAGACGCAGGCGGGCGGCTTCGCGGATTGCCTCGAACTTGCCGATGCCCGATGCCTGCCGCTGGTTGGCGAACTCGACTATGAGAATACCGTTTTTGGTTACCAAGCCGATGAGCATAATGATGCCGATTTGGCTGAAAATGTTCATCGTTACGCCCGAGAGCCACATAAATATCAACGCGCCCGCCACTGCCAAAGGCACGGTGAGCATTATCACAAAGGGGTCTTTGAAACTCTCAAACTGCGCCGCCAATATCAAAAAGATAAGCACTATCGCCAAAATGAAGGCGAACATCAAACTCGAAGAACTTTCGCGGAAGTCTTTGGACTCGCCGGATAAAGCGGTGCGGAAGGTGTCGTCGAGGGTTTCTTTGGCTATCTTGTCCATCTCGTCGAGCCCCTGTCCGATGGTGGTGCCGGGAGAGAGGGCTGCCGTTACGGTGGCGGCTGAAAAGCGGTTGTAGCGGTAGAGTTGCGGGGGGGCGACCGCCTCTTCGAGTTGCACGAGGTTGTCAAGTTGTATCATCTCGCCCGCGTTGTTTTTCACGTAGAGCGATTTCAGGTCGAGCGGCGTGTTGCGCTGCTGGCGGTTGATTTCGCCGAGTATCTGATATTGCTTGCCGTTCATATAAAAATAGCCCATTCGCTGCCCGCTCAATGCGTATTGCAGCGTTTGCCCGATGGACAGCGCACTGACGCCGAGCAGGGAGGCTTTATCTCTATCTATAATAATGCGCGTTTCGGGTTTGGTGAATTTCAAATTCACATCTGCCATTTGAAAGAGCGGACTGGCATACACTTTTTCCATAAACGAGGGTAGGAATTGCTGCAATTTGTCGAGGTTTTGCGACTGAATAACATATTGTATCGGCATACTCGCCCGCCGCCCGCCAAAGGTGGACTGCTGCTGCACAAAGGCGCGGGCATCGGTTTCGCGTTTTAATGCCTGCGTGAGTTTGTCGGCGATTTCCATTTGGCTGCGCGTGCGCTCGGCGAGCGGGGGCAACATCAGACGCGAAAAGCCGCGCGTGCTATTGACCATCATAAAATTGTCCTTCCGCTCGGGCGCAATGCTGTCCGCTGTTTGCGACACTTTTTCGGCGTAGTCGCGCAGGAACTCGAAGGTTGCGCCTTCGGGGGCGGTGGTGCGGATTGTGATTTGCGAGCGGTCTTCGAGCGGAGCCATCTCGGCGGGAACGGCTTGCCAAAGCACTACAACCAGGACAATGGCAAGTATTACAACAGGGAAAACTAATTTTTTATGTGTCAGGAAATAAATGAGCGAGCGGTTGTAAATATTATTCAAGCCAAAGAAGAATGGCTCTGTTTTGCGATAAAACCAATTGTGTTTTTCGCGTTTCTTTAATAATTTGGTTGCCAGCATTGGCGTAAAAGTGAGCGCGGCAAAGGCGGAAATGATAACGGAGCCGGACACTACAATGCTGAACTCGCGGAAGAGCCGCCCCGTCATTCCTTCGAGGAAGACGATGGGGAAGAATACGGCAACAAGCGTAATGGTGGTGGATACAACGGCAAAGAATATTTCTTTCGAGCCTTCGATGCCTGCCTCGCGGGGCGACATTCCGTGTTCTATCTTTAAATAAATGTTTTCCGTTACCACTATCGCATCATCTACCACCAAGCCCACCGCCAGCACTACTGCCAACATTGACAATACATTGATGGAAAAGCCCGCCAGATACATTATAAAGAATGCCCCGATGAGCGACACGGGAATAACCAAAGTGGGTATGAGCGTTACGCGCCAGTCGCGCAAGAAGAGGAAAATGATGACGATAACCAGCACAAAGGCGATGTAAATCGTTTCGTTTACTTCGGAGATGGAGGCGCGGATAAAGCGGGTGTTGTCGAAAACGATTTGCAGCCGGACATCATCGGGCAGGTCTTTTTCGAGGGTTTTCAGGCGGCTTTGCACTTCATCGGAAATCTCGATTTGATTGGCGCCGGGCTGCGGCAGAATGACTACGGCTACCATCGGCACGCCGTTGAGTTTGGCTATGTTCTTGCGATTTTCGGCAGAGAGTTCGGCGGTGCCGATGTCGCTGAAACGCACGATGCTGAAATTGTCTTCTTTTACGATTAAGTTATTGAAATCGTCGGGCGTGCGGAGTAAGCCCATTGTGCGGATAGAGAGTTCGATGTTGTCGCCCTCGATGCTGCCTGAGGGGAGTTCGATGTTTTCGCGGTCGATGGCGTTTTTCACATCGAGGGGGGTGATGCTGTATGCCGCCATCTTTTGTGGGTCGAGCCAGAGGCGCATTGAGTAGCGGTTTTCGCCCCAAATCTCTACGCCGCTCACGTTTTGAACGGTTTGCAACTGCTCTTTGACGGTGAGGTCGGCTATTTCGCTGAGTTCGAGCAGCGAGCGTTTTTCGCTGCTGATGACGATTTGCATAATGGGGTCGGAGTCCGCATCGGCTTTTTCTACGGTGGGTGGGTCGCAGTCGCGGGGCAGGTTGCGCTGCGCACGCGAAACTTTGTCGCGCACATCGTTGGCAGCGGTTTCCAAATCGACACTTAACTCGAACTCTACGGTGATGCGCGAACTGCCTTGCTGGCTCTGGCTCGTGAGGGAACGTATGCCGGGTATGCCGTTGATGTTTTGCTCAAGCGGCTCGGTTATCTGGTTTTCTACCACTTCGGCATTCGCGCCCGGATAGGTAACCGTAACGGTGATGATGGGGTTATCTACGCTGGGGTATTCCCTGATGCCCAGATAGGTGTAGCCAATGCCGCCCAACAGCAGTATTATAAGGATAAATACTGTGGAAAGTACGGGGCGTTTTATGCTTAATTCGGATAAATTCATTTCTATAGAGTTAAGAACTAAGAGTTAAGAACTAAGAGTTAGGCTGTCGCCGTCAGGCAACTCTTAACTCTTAGTTCTTAACTCTTAGTTCGTTATTGTTATATTTACTTCCATATCATCGCGCAACTGCATTATGCCGCTGACAATGACGGTATCGCCGACTTGCAGCCCGCCGGTGATTTGCACTGAGGAGGCGGTGCGTATGCCTTTCTGCACGACCATTTGGCGGGCTTTGCCGTTTTCATATACATAGACCAAATCTCTGCCCATTTCGGCAACGGAGGCGATGCTCGGCACGATGAGGGCGTTGCGTATTTCGTTCATTTTTACTTCGAGGGAAGCGGATTGTCCGGGTTTGAGTTTGCCTGCCGAGTTGTGATAGATGGCGCGGGCTTTGAGCGAGAGGGTGCCGGCATCGAGGTGCGACTCTACTGCATAAACCGTTGCGTGGTGGATTTCGGCGCCGGTTTCTACGGTGAAGTCTATGTTTGTACCCACTTTGATGTCGTTTGCCTGCCGTTCGTTGACGGAAAATTCTATTTTGAGGGGCGAAATCTTGGTCAGTTTCGAGATGATGGAGGTGGGGGAGACGTATGCGCCTTCGCTCACAAAGCGCAGCCCGACTATGCCGTCAAACGGTGCGCGGAGTTCGGTTTGGGCGATGCGGGCTTTTACCAGTTCGATGTCTGCCCGCAGTTTTTCGAGTTCGGTGGTAACGGATTCGTATGCCTCTTGGCTGACGGCGTCTTTTTCGAGCAGGGTTTTTTGTCGGGACACGCGGTCTTGCGCCAGCGGCACTTGGGCGGTCAGTTTTTTGAGTTCTGCCTGCAAGGGCTCGTCATTTACTTTGGCGAGGAGGTCGCCTTTTTTCACGCTGCTGCCTTCGCTGAAATAGATGTGCGTGATTTTGCCCGATGTTTCAAAGGAGAGATTTACTTCTTCGTCAGGTATCAAAATGCCTTTGGTGCGGAAGTTGTCGCTGATGCTTTGGTATTTCAGTATCTGCGCATTGACGTTCAGCGGCGTTTTTTTGGTGGAAAAGAACGAGGCACTGTCCAATGTGTCTGCATTGCAAAGGTTTTTGATGGTGGGGAAAAACGCCATACCGAGTATTAACAGCACGATGGCGATGAGGAGGATTATTTTTGTTCGTTTGCTCATATTCCGTTTTTTTTGCTGCAAAATTAAGAACAATAAACGGTATAAACAAGAGTTGTGTTAAACTTATTTTTTTTGTAACTTGTATCTTTTGATTGACGGTAGGGGTGTTGCGTGCAACGCCCTTTTTTTATTGGCGAAAATAAGGGCGTTGCACGCAACGCCCCTACAATCAATCAAAATATAGAAATGTATCCGTTTTGTAACAATTCCGTTATTTTTTTGTCAAAAATAAATCCTATCTTTGCGCAATGAATGCAAAGCCAAAAATATTAATTGTTGATGACGAGCGCGATATATGCGAAATCCTCGACTTCAACCTCAGCAACGAGGGCTACGAAACCGTTTGCGCCGCCTCAGCCGAAGAGGCGTTGAAAAAACTGTCGGCAGACACTTCGCTCATTTTGCTTGACGTGATGATGGGCGGAATGAGCGGCTACAAACTTGCCGAAACCCTGCGCCGCGAGGGGAAACAAACACCGATTATCTTCCTCACCGCCAAAGACACCGAAAACGATATGCTCACCGGATTTTCCGTTGGCGGAGACGATTATATTTCCAAGCCCTTTTCCATAAAAGAAGTCATAGCCCGCGTCAAAGCCGTGCTGAAACGCCAACCGGACACAGAGGCGAAAAATCTTTCGCCCCTGCAATTCGGCGACCTGCGCATCGACCTCGTACTCAAAGAACTAAACATCGGCAGCGAAACAATACAACTCACCAAAACCGAGTTTGAAATCCTGGCGTTGCTGGCGCAAAATCCGCAACGCATCTTCTCGCGCGAAGACATTATCGACAAAATATGGACAGAAACCCCCTACATCACCGAGCGCACCGTAGATGTACATATCACGCGCCTGCGCAAAAAACTCGCTCAGCACGCCTCACTGATTTCCAACCGCTCCGGCTACGGATACCGGTTTAATATTTAGACACAAGACACAAGAGTCAAGAGCCAAGACACAAGACGCAAAAGTCGCACATCTCATATCGCACATCTCATATCCAAGAAAACAATGAAATACAAACACCGTCTATTCCTCTATTTTTTCCTGATATTCGCCCTTTTCTCGGCGGGCATACTCTTATTTGAGCGCGTGCAGGAAAAAAAGTTTAAAACCGAAGCATTAGAAGAAAAACTTGATGCTTACACCCGCGTTGCCGATGCCTTTATTTCCGCCAACGGCGGCGATACGGACGTATCGCGGCACGTATCCGCGCTCTTCCCCGCCAATATGCGTTTCACACTGATAGATAACGCCGGCAATGTGTTGTTCGACAACGTCCTTCAACAAAAAACGGAAAACCACGCCAACCGCCCCGAAATACAAACCGCAAGCACAGACGGCGCAGGCTCAGACATTCGCGTTTCGGCATCAAACAACATCGAATATCTGTATTACGCCCGGCATTTCGGCACCTACTACGTTCGCGTGGCATTGCCCTACAACATTCAAATAAAGCATTTTCTGCAAGCCGATAACTTTTTCCTCTATTTCTTGCTCACACTTTTTGCAGCAATATTGCTGTTGATAAATTATGTATCGGGGCGTTTCGGAAAGTCCATCAAACAACTGCTCGATTTAATTGAAAACGGAGAAATTGAGAACGACAAATTCCCCAACGATGAAACAGGCGAAATTGCGGCAAAAATCCTCGCCAACTTCCGCCAACTCAAAACGAACAAAAAAGAAATCGCCACCGAGCGCGAAAAACTCCTGCAACACGTTCATTCATCCGAAGAAGGCTTATGCTTTTATGCCGCCGACCATCAAGTGCAGTTTTACAACGGCTTGTTCATTCAATACCTCAACACGATAGAAGACGAGCCAAACTCCGACCCCTCCGCAGTCTTTGCCGATGCCGCTTTTGATAAAGTAACCGCATTTTTGACCGCCCACGCCCAAAGCGAGAATTATTTTGAAACGCAAATCACGCGACAGGGCAAGCACTTTGCCCTTCGCGTCAATATTTTTGAGGACAACAGTTTTGAAATCATCATCAACGACACCACCGGTCAAGCCAAAAACCGCCTGCTCAAACAAGAAATGACCGGCAACATCACCCACGAGTTGCGCACCCCCGTAACCGGCATTCGCGGCTACCTCGAAACAGTGCTGAACAACTCCCTCGACCCCGAAAAAGAACGCTATTTCCTCCAACGCGCCTACCGTCAAACCCTCTCCCTCTCCGAACTCATCAGCGATATGGGCTTGCTCGCCAAACTCGATGCCGCGCCCCGTTCCTTTGTCGTAGAAAACATCAACCTCGCCCAATTGCTCAGCGAACTGCGTGCCGACCTGCAAATCCCGCTGCACGAAAAAAACATCACAACCGATTGGAACGTAGATGAAAATATCACCCTGCGCGGCAATCGCAACCTGTTGTATTCCGTTTTCCGCAATTTGACCGACAATGTCATTCGTTATGCCGGCGAAAACACGCGGATTTCGATACGAAAATACAACGAAGACGAGCATTTTTACTATTTTTCCTATTCCGACACCGGCGCAGGCGTTCCCGAAGAGCACCTGAATCGCCTTTTCGAGCGTTTTTACCGCGCAGACGAAGGTCGCACCCGCGAAAGCGGCGGCTCCGGTCTGGGCTTGTCCATTGTGAAAAACGCAGTAGCCTTCCACAAAGGCACAATCGTGGCTAAAAACAGGGTCGGCGGAGGATTGGAATTTTTATTTACGCTGGGGAAATGAATGATGAATGAAGAATGATGAATGAAAAATGAAGAATGGGCTACGCCGTCAGGCAATTCTTCATTCTTCATTCTTCATTCTTTTCAGCCATTCAACAGTTTTCGCCTCTGCGGCATTATTCTGCGGTATCCAGAATTTCTTGTCCGCAATTTCTTCGGGCAGATACGCCTGTTTCACAAAGTTATTCTGAAAATCGTGGGCATATTTGTAGTCTTTGCCATAGCCCAATTCCTTCATCAGTTTGGTAGGGGCGTTGCGCAGATGTAGCGGCACAGGCAAGTTGCCCGTTTCTTCCACATTCGCTATCGCCTCGTTGATAGCCATATATGCCGAGTTGCTTTTTGGGCTTGTTGCCAAATAGATAGTCGCCTCTGCGAGCGGTATCCGCCCTTCGGGGAAACCGATTTTTTGCAGCGTATCGAAACAGGCATTTGCCAAAAGCAGCGCGTTAGGATTAGCCAAACCGATGTCTTCGGCAGCCGAAATCACCAATCTTCGGGCAATAAATTTCGGGTCTTCGCCCCCCGCTATCATTCGCGCCAACCAATAAATCGCCGCATCGGGGTCGCTGCCGCGAATGCTTTTGATGAACGCCGAGATGATGTCGTAGTGCATCTCGCCGTTTTTGTCGTAAGCGAGCGGGTTTTCCTGCAAACGCTCGGTAACGGTTTGGTTGTTGATAATCACCCTGTCGCCGTCTTCCGCGCTGACCACCAAATCAATGATGTTAAGCAATTTCCGCGCATCGCCGCCCGCAAAGCGCAGCAACGCCTCATTTTCTTCCACCGTGATTTCTTTTTCTTTCAGTGTCGCGTCAGTTTTCAGTGCGCGGTCGAGCAGTTCGAGCAAATCCTCTTTGTCTAACGGTTTTAATACATACACTTGGCAGCGCGAGAGTAGGGGAGTGATAACCTCAAAAGACGGGTTTTCGGTCGTTGCGCCAATGAGCGTAATCGTGCCGTTTTCCACCGCGCCGAGCAGCGAGTCCTGTTGCGATTTGCTAAACCGGTGAATTTCGTCAATAAACAAAATGGGATTGCCTCCCGCGTTGAAAAAGCGGCTGCTCTTGCCTCTTTCTATCACCTCGCGCACATCTTTCACGCCCGCGCTCACGGCACTCAACGTATAAAACGGCACTTCGAGCGTATTCGCCACAATGCGTGCCAGCGTAGTTTTGCCCACTCCCGGCGGTCCCCACAGGATAAATGACGACACGCGCCCGCTGTCGAGCATTCGGCGCAAAACAGCATTTGCACCGACCAAATGTTTCTGACCGATGTATTCTTCCAAATTCTTGGGGCGCAAGCGTTCTGCAAGTGGTGTCATTTTCTTGAATTAAGAGTTAAGAGATTGCAACTCTGTAAGAGTTGCCTGTTAATACCCTCCGGATTTATCTGGGGGATTAACTCACAGGCAACGCCTACGGCGTTTTGTCTGCAAAAATAATAAAAAAACCAATATCAAAATATTGCCGATAATCAAAAACAGCGAAAATTCTTTCCCAATCGCATCAGGATTTGCATCAATATACTTGTTTTCAAACAAAAAATAAGCAATTACCGCCAACGCATTATTGACAAAGTGTGCCAAAATCGGCAGCCACAGCGAGCGGCTCCACACCAGCAAATAGCCCATATACACCCCCAAAAGCAGTCGCGGGATAAATCCGAAAAACTGAAAATGAAACGCGCTGAAAACAAAGGCAGCAAGCCATACAGCCGCGTGTGCATTGCGAGTCCATTGCACAAAATAATTTTGCAACATTCCCCTGAAAAACAATTCTTCGCCAACCGCCGGCACAAGTGCCATCAACAAAATATTCACCAACAAGCCGCCGAAAGTGCTTGTCTGCATCATTTGTTTTGAGAGCGCGGCGGCAGTATCTTCCGCATTGCGCAGCCATTCTTCCAACGCCGCAAAATTATCGGGCAGTTGCACCGCAGCGTTCCATTCGGCAAGCAGATTGATAACGGGTACTGCCAAAACCATAAACACGCAGGCAAACAGGGCGTTATTGACACTCGGCAGTTTATCAACCGCAAGAAACACTTTCGGCTCGCGGCTCACAAGATACGCCGACACAATGGGCGGAACAACAAAAAGCCCCACAGACATTGCCAGTTGCGTAATTTCCACGTTATGAAATACCGCAAAAACGGAAAAAATAATCACGCTCATAACAGCGATAAATGCCGTTACCAGCAGTTTGACGAATGCGTTATCGTCTGCAAAAATGCCTTTTAAGTTCATACGGCAAAGGTAATGTTTTTTTAAAAAAAAACGAAAGCCTCAACAAATAGTTGAGGCTTTTGTGAAAAGTTCATTATTATGACCTAAGCAATTAATGTCGAAATTCTTGTCGAAAATTAATTCTTTGGAAGCGCTTCTTTTACAACCAAGGGGCGACCGGAATAATCCGAGCCTGCTAATTGTTCAATTGCTGCTTTCGCTTCGTCATCGTTTTCAAATTCCACAAAACCGAAGCCTTTTGAGCGACCCGTATCGCGGTCTTTGATGACTTTTGCAGAATTAACCGTTCCGTAAGCACCGAACAGTTTAATCAAGTCTGCATCTTTAATTCCGTAACTTAAGTTACCAACGTAAATGTTCATAAAAAATAAAAATAAAGTAATAAATAAAAATTGTTTAACTCGGATTTGTCTTGTAACAAATCCGCTGCAAAGAAACGCATAATTTTTGGATAATCAATCACTTTTTGAAAATATTTTTTTGTTTTGGCTGATTTATTTTATTTATCAAGCAATAATCGTACTTTTGTGCCTCATAATTTGAAACAATAGGCATTATAATTTTTCCGGATTGCTTCGCTTCGCTCGCAATGACGAA
>JAISJU010000209.1 GCA_031261165.1 Prevotellaceae bacterium | reverse complement strand
CTTTTCCGAGTTGTCATTCTGACGAAAGTCAGAACCCCCTTTTTTTTTCAGGGGGTTGCGGGTCAAGCCCGCAATGACAGGATTAAAAAGGGGATTGCGGGTCAGGAGTGAAAAGGGGGTTGCGGGTCAAGCCCGCAATGACAGGATTGAAAAGGGGGTTGCGGGTCAAGCCCGCAATGACAAAACTTACATTGTTCGGTACGTTTTACAAAGAACTTAACAGCCCTGAGGCACTCTGTGCCTTTTTTAAAAAAAAAGATTTACGTAAATCCGCGTCATCTGCGTAATCTGCGTTCCCCCTCAAAAAAAAAATCCAAAAAAACATTTGCGCAATAAAAAATAATATCTATATTTGCAGCCGTAAAATTAACGAAACAAAAAGATGCCTCAACACCAAAAAATATTCGCTAACTACTGCAAATTTAACACTTTAAATTTGTTCGTTTCGGTATTTTTCTTACTCTCTCTCTCTCTCTCTCTCTCTCTCTCTCTCTCTCTCTCTCTCTGGTGAGGCAGCATATTCACGCGCGCGTAATATACAGAAAAATAATTTATTACAAAATATTCCCCTGTCTTTTTTTAATAAAAAAAATGCACGTTTGAGCGAAAATACATATCCGTTCAAAGGTGTTTTTTGTTATGGTTTCAGAAAACAACTGATGATAAAAAAACAATATTATATTTTTCTTCGCGCCTTTGCGTTTAGTATTTTTTTGCTGCCGCTTGCGGCTCTTTTATACTGAACGCGAAGACACAAAAGGCGCGAAGACACGAAGTTTAGAAATGTTACAATAATTATTTAGTTTAACCTTTTAATTTTATTAAAACTATGGCAGTAAAGTATGTAGTAGTAGAAAAGGGCAACCCGAGCAATCCGGCTGCGCCCAAGAAATTCTATGCCGCAGCAAAGGCAAGCGGCGAACTGAATTTTCGCAAGTTGAGCAAAGAAATATCCGAAGGCTCAACAACGGTAAGCGACACAGACGTGTTGGCAGTGCTTAACGACCTCACAAAGGTATTGCGCCGGCACTTGGAAAACGGCGAGATAGTACGTTTCGGCGACTTCGGCGCGTTTCAGGTAAGCGTCAGCGGCGAGGGCGCGGAAACGGCGGAAAAGTACCACGCCTCGCTCATTAAATCTTCAAAAGTGGTCTTCAGACCAGGCATTGACTTACGGGAAATGCAAAACAATTTGAAGTTTGAAAAGGCGTAAAGGGGGAGAGCGGGGAAATACAAACGTAACACGTTTCCAAAAACGTGTTACGTTTCTTCTCCGCCAACCGTCTAAACCTTTCCCAAAAAACGTAATAACGATTTGAAGAAAACGTCTAAACGATTTTGGGAAAACGTCTAAACGATTTAAACCCCTCGTCTGAATCAGAATTTTCAGAATTATAGGATTAACAGGATTTTCTTGATTTGTTTGCTGAGCGAAGTCGAAGTATAATCCTGTTAATCCTCAAATCCTGAAAATCCTGATTCAGACAATAAACAAAAATCAATTATCAAACAAAAAAAATTAAAAACAGATGAAAAAGAAATTTACATTACTAACAGCGATATGTTCGCTGACATTTGCGGTAAATGCCGCTACCGTTACAGACACCGTGCGCGTGGGATACACCACATTTGCGCATCGCGATTCTCTTCAATATCCTGTTTGGAATATAGAATATGAAGGAAATGCTACACAAGTTTTTTCTACAACCGTTCCTTATGATGATGTGACGTTTTGGGATAATCCGAATTATAATTATCAGCTCAATGAAAACCGCTATGTGATAGCAAAAGAGGCAAGCAGTATGTATGTTATTGCAAACAGGCAATTTAATACCATTTATGCAGGCGACACTCTTGCGTTATCCTGCGCAAGCAATGATGGCACATTTTTGTATCGCCCAACTAACACAGGTCAATTTGCAACTTATACCATAACAGGATTAACTGCAGGACAAAAATATCACGCAAGAATAATAGTAAGTTGCGCTAATTCATATATGGGGAATATTGTGGGTCAATTAATGTCGCCAAACATTAAAATATTAAGACAGAATGAAGTATCAACCAGTGGTGCCGGTGGAACGCAAGCAACAACTTCTATTGTAACAAGATTAGATAATACTAATGTGGGCAGTAATACAACTCCTCTTGCCCCTAATCAAACACAGCAATGGGATGCTAATAATGGCGGTATGTTTTGGATGTTGCCCGGTGTTAGATACCAGTATGAATTAGACTATACCGTTGGCGGTAATGGCAATGGAACACAATGGGCAACAGACGATGGTTTTCAAGTCGCTTTTTCTGTTGGACATTCAGCTAATTCGTTTCCCGCCGTCTTTGCCATAGAAGAAATAGAAGTAACCACACTTGTAGAGCGTGAATTACCTCTCACTTTCTCTATCCCCGATACCATCACCGTGCAGCAGGGCGAGGAATTGGCATTGCAGAATACGCCTAATGTGCAGTTGAATTGGTATAATGATATATCTGATGTTTATTGTTATCAATGCAAATGGTATCCCAATCTAACTACTAAAGATTCAATGATAATAAAGTTAGACAGTTTAAGAGGAGAAGGGGATTATTATCTTTTTAGAGATTCAATATTTAATGTACCGACAGACAGCGCAGGTACTTATACCTATTATTATTTTTATGATAATAATGAAACTTTTTGGTATTATGGCAGCGATAATAAAGAAAAATGGCAATATGGCAAAGTAACGGTTATTGTCTATCCGCCTGCGCCTCTCACTTTCTCTATCCCCGATACCATCACCGTGCAGCAGGGCGAGGAATTGGCATTGCAGAATACGCCTAATGCAAGTTTGGATTGGTTTTGGGATAAATACAATGGTATTGCTACTTGGAATACACCCGATAGTTTATGGGCTTGGAAATATTATGTGATGCTTTATCAAAACGAAGAATGGTATGAAGAATGGCATAATAATAATAATATCAGGTATCTTGGAGAAAATACAGTGCTTAATATACCTACGGACAATATCGGAACATTTTATTATTATTATTCTACTCCTATTGATATTAATATTAATAAAAGGGATAGCGATTATCAATATGGCAAAGTAACAGTTATCGTAACTCCTCCTGCCGAAACAGAGGCAGCCCCCGCCGACACCACCGTAACGCTCACTTGGCTGCCTGTTCCGGGTACAAATTTCTACATCATTATTATTTACGCCGATGCCTCGCGCACGGTGCCGGTGTTTGTCATTCTGCTTAATTCCAACGGCGACCTCTACGGCGCAGGCGTTACCCGCTATGCCGCCCCGCGTGCTGCCGGCGTATCCGAGCAATTGCATTACACCCTCAATGGTCTTACCGAAGGCACTACCTATTATTACGACATCATCGCCAGCGCAAACGAGCAAGGCACAGACATCTTGCAAACCTACCACGGCGGCAGTTTCACCACCACCGAGAGCGGCGGCGTTATCACCGGCACCGTTGTTCCGGTCAGTGAGCGCAGTCGAACTGCTGCCTACTACAACCTGCTCGGACAAAAACTCCTGCAAGAGCCTGCAAGCGGTGTGTATATTATTGTGTATGATACCGGAAAGGTGGAAAAGATTGTAAAATAATGATTTTGATTTATAGATATTCCATTTCTTCGAGAAATGGAATATCTTTATATATAATAAAATAAGAATTATGAAAAAGATAATATTAATCCTTACAGCACTTATGCTGACGGCAGCAAACGCAGCGTTTGCAAAAACCGTATTTGTATCCGACTGCGGCACAGCCGGCAACAGCGGACTGACCAAAGAACAGTCCAAACCACTGACCAACCAAACCATAGCCGGTTTGAACAACGGCGATACAATAGTTGTATTGCCCGGAAGAATTGTTTTAAGCGAAACGATAGAACTTGCGGGGAAAAGTGTAAGCATTATCGGTTACAATAAAATCAACAGCGGCAATACGGCAAGCAATGCTGTTTTAGACGGCAGAGCGGCAGGCAGAATATTCAACATTACCGGCAACGGCAATCTGAACATCTCTAATCTGGTATTTGAAAACGCTACCGACAAAGCCCTGCAAATAGACGGCACAGATGCAGACTTGATGGTAAATATTGTTTATTGCTATTTCTTTGGCAATACAACAGCCTACATCGGTATGCAAGCAGAACCTTATTATGGGGCAGGTGTTACTGTGATTGGTGGTGCAGAAACAAACATTCTTGCTTGTCGTTTTGTGAACAATCAGGCATTTTGCGGCGGTGCTTTGTTTATTGATGGCTCTACTGCAAAAGTAAATCATTGTGAATTTACAAGAAATTTTGCAAGAAAAGAGTCCAACCCTTACAGTGATGATGCTAATTCCAGAGGCGGCGCAGTGGCTTGTGCAGGTCAGTATGACATCGAATTTAACTATTGCAGTTTCAATAGCAATTATTCGCATCGCGGCGGCGGTTGTTTCTTCATTTACGGCGCAGGCGATTTTGTGATGAAAAACAGTTCTGTGGTCAATAATTATTCCGGCAGTTTGTGGAAAAACGAATATGAGGCATTAGGTTATTCCGGCACTCAACCGGGCGACAACCACGGCGGCGCATTTACCATTTTCGGGCAAAGCGATGTTACATTTATCAATACCACCATTGCAAACAATACCGCGTATGGCGATGCGATAGGCGGCGCAATGTATTATGTAGCAGACGGCAATCTTACAATGATAAACACCACTGTAACCGGCAATGCAACATACGGCAACCTGTTTCATACAGGCGGACTGTTCTTTATGGAAACCCCCAATGTGAAAATCTACAATTCTATTATCGAAAGAAACTATGCAATAGCAGATAATTATTGGTCGGACATAATCATTAACAGTGAAACAATAATGTTGACGGTTGAAGGCTCGGTTTTGGGCGTACTTGTAAGTTATTTTGGCGGTTGGGGTTTTTATTCGGAAGATAATTCAATTTTTACATACAGTTACGACCCTGTTTCCAGAGATGAAGAATACGGCGAGCCAAACAAAAATGTTTCGGGCGTAGCCTCTTTATATTATAATTGCGTACCCTTGCTTGCCAATTCCATTGCAAAAAACATCGGCAAGCCCCTGTATTTGGCTTTGGTTGATATTGATACCGACCAAAAAGGCAATCCCCGCAATATGCAGGGCAATATCTTTGCCGGTGCAATAGAGGCAACAGAGGGCGAAACGGAAAAATTAGCCGATGTTCCCGCGCCGAGTAATATTTATGCTTACAGTGATGTAGTGGAAGATTTGAATGTTTGCGAAACGGATACGCCAAACCCCGGCGGTGGCGTAGAAATTAACGGCATTGTTTGGGCAACGCGCAATGTAGGCGCACCGGGTACATTTGTTGATAAGCCGGAAGACTACGGCGGGTATTATCAATGGAATAGTCCAAAAGTTTGGAGTGATACCAGCAATTTTGCTTTATGGAACAATGAATGGAACGGAAACAGTGCTACCACTTGGGAAAATGCTAATAATGTATGTCCTTTGGGTTGGCGCATACCCACTGCGGAAGAACATCAATCTTTGATAGATGCAGGCAGCGTTTGGACTATAAAAGGTCGTATCTTTGGTAGTGGGGACAATACTATATTTCTGCCTGCCTCTGGTTTCCGTTTTGATAACGCGCTTTACAGCGCAGATACAGTCGGTTACTATTGGAGTAGTGCGCCAAATACTTTGAATTTCGCTGACGATTATATATACAGGCTTATGGATTTTTCTCGTAGTGCTGCTGCTTCCGTGCGTTGCGTATCCGCTCTGCCCGATGTATCGGAAATCGGCGTAGCCTTTGTTCCGTCAGATACTACCGCGCTGCTCGTTTGGTTGCCCAACGAAAACGCCGAAGGCTACCGCCTGCTGATTTATGCAGACGAGGCGCGTACAAACCTGATTTGCGAGTTGGAGTTTAACGCTGCCGGTACATTGGTCAATGCCATTATCCACAGAGCCAAAAGCAAAACGCAAGCAGCAAGCCAAACCTTTACCTATACGCTCGAAAACCTTTTGGGCGGCACCTCTTATTATTATACGCTCGAAACGCTCGGCGCAGGCAGCGAGGTGTTGGACAGCAAATCCGGCAGTTTCACCACCACCGGGAGTGTTCCTACCGCCGCCGTTGTTCCGGTCAGTGAGCGCAGTCGAACTGTTGCCTATTACAACCTGCTCGGACAAAAACTCCTACAAGAGCCTGCAAGCGGCATTTACATTATTGTGTATGATAACGGAAAGGTGGAAAAGATTGTAAAATAATGATTTTGATTTATAGATATTCCATTTCTCGAAGAAATGGAATATCTTTTATATAATAAAATAAGAATTATGAAAAAGATAATACTCTACATCAGCATACTTTTGTCAGCCGCCGCCTGCGAACAATTAGAAACCGGCACGGTATATTTTTATCACGTCAGCGAAGTAAATGCCTCGCAAGCCGACAGCATCAAAATAAAAGACTATGTGCGTACAAAAAACATCATCACCGAACAAGCCTTTGACGAGGGCAGCATCAGTGCCAATGACCAAAAGGCAATAGAACTGTTCAAGCAGTACGCCGCCCGCATCAACGTGGAGGATATAAAGGACTTAACGCCCGCGTCTTCCTTTACTTATGCCGTCAGCCGATGGAAAAACAAAGATAATCCTTATTCGGGAACGGTTTATGTGGATAGTGTGGTTTGTGTGAAACATTGAAATCGGAAATCCGTCAGTTAAAACTGACGGCAATTAAACAAGTCGGTTGAAACCGACTGCACAATATAATATTACTGTGTAGTCGGTTTCAACCGACTTCTTATTATCAATTGCCGTTGGTTTTAACCAACGGCAATATTTAACGGCAATATTTACAAGCGTTTCTGTATTTCCGCGCTTTCTTTTTCGTAACCCGGTTTG
>JAISJU010000167.1 GCA_031261165.1 Prevotellaceae bacterium | reverse complement strand
CCGACTTCTTTTATCTATTGCCGTTGGTTTTAACCAACGGATTTAACCAACGGTTTTATGGGAAAACAGAATAATCTTAAAACCCAAACCCATCTAATTCCACCTCTTCCGTTTTTTCCGCTTGCGCCACCACAGCCTCGCCCTGCACCTCATTGCCTTCCACAAAAATAGCGCGGTGCGGGCGCACGGGGCAGATAAATTCGCAGCCGCCGCAGCCGATGCAAATGTTTGTATCAACCACCGGCGCGGTCAGTCCGGGTTTGCCCTCGATGGGCTGCATACTCACGGCTTGCGTGGGGCAATGCTCGGCGCAGGCACCGCAGTTGTTGCCTTTTACATAAACCACGCACACGTCTTTGTTGAACACCGCGTGTCCCATTTGCGTGCGGTGCTTGCCGTCTGTTGTCAGTGCTTGCAGTGCGCCGTTAGGACAAATGTTTGAGCATTTCGTGCAATTATAATTGCAAAAACCGTCTTCAAAGGACATCAGCGGTTGCATCATTCCGCCCAAACCATATTCCAAAAACGAGGGTTTCAGCACGTGCGAGGGGCATTTGCTTACGCACAAATGGCAGGAAGTACAATGCGTTTGCAGGTTTTCGTGGCTTATCGCTCCCGGAGGCGCGATGGGTATTTGGCGTGTAACGCCTTTGCCGCCTGACAAGGGCGAAAAATTTTTCGCCCCTACCGCCAATGCTGCGGGAGTGGCAACGGCGGTAGCCAAACCTGCGGCGAAGAATTTGCGGCGGTTCATATCAACGTCATTGCGGGCTTGACCCGCAATCCCCTTTTTAGCAGGGGATTCCTGCCTGCGCAGGAATGACGGGTTAAAGGTAAACGCCAACGCCTTTTGCTTGCAACTGCCCAAGCAATCGAAACAATCCACGCAACGGCTGTAATCTATTGCCTGATTTTTGCTGTCGATACAGGCGGCTTTGCATTTGGTAGCGCACAGCCCGCAGTGATTACATTTTTCGGTATTAATCCGCACTTTGAAAAGCGAGATACGGCTGACCAAGCCTAAAACCGTACCGACCGGACAAAGGGTATTGCAAAATGTCCGCCCGTGTCGCCACGCAAAATGCGCCACGGCAAGAAAAGTAACAATCGCCACAATCAGCGATGACACGCTCAAAATGCCGATTTGTACCTCGTAAAAAGTATAATTATCGAAATGCGAAAAGACGTCAGCCAGCAGATTGTTGCCAAACAGATAAACCGGTCTTAACAAGTGCGTAGCCATTCGCCCAAACGCGCTGTAAGGGTCGAGCAAGCCGAGCAGCAACGGAAATCCCGCCCAAAATGCAAGCCATACCGCCACCAGCACCGACCACCGAAGAACGGTTTTCGCTTTGCTGAACGAATAGCGTTTTTTCTTCCGCGCCGTGCGTTTGGAAATCCACGCCACAATGTCCTGAAACACGCCCATCGGACAAATTGACGAGCAGTAAATCCGCCCGAACACGAGCGTCAGGACAATGATAAACAGCACTATCCCTACACTGTGCGTACACCACGCGGGAACAAATTGCAGGTGTGCCAGTGCGTGGAAACCGTTTGGCAGCAAGCCCGCAAAATCTATGAAAAAAAACGTTATCAGCGTGAAAAACACGATGGATAACGTAATTCTGGTTATTCTTAACATTTCACTTTACATTTTAATCCGTTTCACATTCAGCCCATCAACATTCATTGTGCCGAGTTGAAGAGCCTGTCCGTCTGCCAGATAGCCGACATTTTCGAGCGGCATTTCGCGCACCTGACCGAAGAATTTTGTGGCAGCCGTATCCACCGCCACGATGTCCTGCGAAAGGAAGAGTGCCTTGCTCTCCACCACATCGGCAGCGGTTTTGCCCTGCGGACCGTTTGCTTTCAACAAGCGGTAGCCATCTACCACATTCAACACGGCTTTTTTGTCGAGCGTGCAGTAATCGGCGATGCACTGGTGCAAATCCACATCGTGGAAAATGCGCCTGTCCCAACAAATACCCATCAGGTTTTTCATTGCGATACTCATATTCGCACCGCCGTGATGTTTCAAGATGGGTACGTTAATCCACACATCGCAGTCGATAATTGCCTGATGCAGCGTGCTTTCTTTCAGTTTTTTGCCCTGCGGCAGTTTGATGGGCTTGTAGTCGCTTTCGTTGTTGCCCGGCACCACCTTTGCGCCTGCTGCCTCAGCGGCTTTTTTGATGCCGCTGTTTTCGTAGCATTTTATCCAGTTGTCGCAGGTGTGGTCAAACACAACAACCTCTTTCGCGCCTGCCGAGAAGCATTGTTTAATGATTTCGGCAACGAGTTTCGGGTTGGTGTTGGCTGCGAGTTCGGGCGTTTTGTCCCAACCGATGTTGGGTTTTACCACTACTTTTTGTCCTTTTTTTACGAACTTGCCCATTCCGCCCACTTCGGCGATGGCTTTTTTAAACATTGCGTCCGGCTCGCCGCCCATCACGGCTACCAAATCGGCAGTTTTAGACGCGGTGGCTTTACTTTTTACGGTTTGCGCCAAAATGTCCATTCCGCCGCTCATTTTCAATGAAAAAGCAACACCGGTAACGGCTGCGGCTTTTAAGAAATCTCTTCTGTCCATAATATTTTTGATTTAAGAGCCAAGAATCAAGAGCCAAGATACAAGAATCAAGACTTCAAATTCTGTTGATTTTGACTGATATTTTGATTTATTTTTTGTTTAAATCCAAAAATCATTTTTTGAATTTCATTTATTTTTTGTTGGATAATAATTGATTTTTCCAAATCAATATATTTCAAATTTTCTGCCAATATAACGAACGTTTCCAATTCAAACAAAGAGCCTGTTGATATTTCCAAAAATCTGCAAAAATCTTTCCCGCTGCTTTTTGCTGACCCTTCGGCTATATTTGCAGGTACTGAAATTGCGGCACGTTGCATTTGAGAAATCATACCAAATCTTTCTCTGTCCGGTAATAAATTAGTCAAAAGATAAATATCCTTTACTAATTCCATTGATTTTATCCAAATATTCAACTGCTTAAAATTGTGCATTCTCAATATCTTTTTAATCTTGACTCAAAAATCTTGATTCTTGACTCTTACATCTTGGCTCTCTAAATTATCCAAGGGAATTTAAAACACGTTTCATTATATAATGAATAATCTGCATTGCCATTGACAGCAAAAGTTTTGACCAACTTTGCACCCTGCAAAAGGTCTTTTGCCATATTGAGCGATGCGCCGGTTTTCACACGGTCTTCTACCAAAAGAATGCTTTTGTCTTTGAACTCAAAATCAATGGGCGACACAAGTTGCGGAGTGTCGTACTTCGGTACCTGATTGCTGTCGCGCAGGTTGATTTTCAGCAGAAAAACGCCAATATCCAAGCGTTGATTGAGAATTGCCGCCGGAATAATACCGCCGTTGGCAATCGCTACAATCATATCGAACTTTTCCGTAAATTCTATTTCGCGGAAACGCTGCATTACCTCGTCAAAGGTTTTTGCCATATTATTTTAGAGTTTAGAAATGGCTCTCAACACAAAATAACCTGCAAACAATTGCACGAGCAAACCGGGGAAACCAAACGTGAAATCGGTGATGACCGCGTTGAAAGTGCCGCCTACGATAGCCCATTCGATTGCCGTTCCAATCACTTGATAAGACACAATCGCCGCCAAAATTGCCAACAAAGATACTTTTTGCGCTTTGTAAGCAAAATACGATGCTGCCAACGCCAACAATGACGATTTCACCAAAATGGCGGGCAACATTGCCGGTACAGGCATTCCGAACAACACGCTATTAACAAGCGGCGAGAGAACTGCCGTGAGAAGTCCCACGCGAATGCCGTATTTATACGCGGCAATGAGCGTGAAAAAATAGATGGGCAGCCACGCCAAACCGCCGCCGGGTACGAGGTGTGCCACTTGCGGCAAAATGATGTTGCCTGCGATGAATAACGTTGCGAACAAATAAGTTTTTGTTTCGCGAAGACTGAGTGAATACAATTTTGCTGTGCTTTCCATAATATAAATAATGTATTAATAATTTCGTTTCAAAAAAACACGGCAAATGTAAGGTGTTTTTTTAATATTTGCAAGTGTTTTGCGTATTTTTTTCAACAGAAAAATATTAGCAAAAAAAATATCGTTAAAATTGCTTTTTATATAAAAACTTTCTCTTATCTTTGCGCCATTATTTATTTTGATTTTTCTAACCCTAAAAAAGAAAATTTATATGAGAAAAAAATTACTCCGAAAGTCGGCATTCTTGCTGCTGTTGAGCGGCGCGATGCTGAGTTCTTGCATCGACAAGGACTATGATTTTGACAACCTCGATAGCGAAACTGCGTTGAAAGACGTCTCTTTTGGTATTCCGTTCGGCACTATCAAGTATAGCGTAACGGAAATTGCGAACAAAGCCAATTTTAACGTGGTAGTGGAGGGCGACACGCTTTTCCTGCTCTACAACAAGGCATTGAATTTCGGCGCAGACCCCGGACTGCAAACGGAAACCCAAACTATCAACGTCTTTGACGATATTATTGATGACTATGGCGATGGTAGCGTGTTGTATTTTTCAAACCCTATTTTTAATTGCGTGGTGAAAAACGATGGAGATACGCAGGCTAAACTCCGCATTAACTATGTGAGAGGCATCAGGGGCACGAGGGATACCGTTGCCATATTCAACAACGGAAAAGACAGCATCACAATGCTCATTCCCGGCAAGCAAACAACGACTACACGCTTTGACCGCGAGAACGGCGAAACCGACCGTATCTTCAAAATCGGTCAATATCCTTATGTGGGTCCCAACCAAACAGAATACCAATTTCAACTGACCACGCCGAGCAACGACAGCATACATATAGATATGCGTGCGAAACTGCCGATGACTTTCGACAAAGACAGCCGACTTGTGTATAAGGACACGTTGCCGATAAATTTGGCAGCATCTAACACCATTTCGGACAATATTGAACAAGTCGTTATCCGCCTCAATTACACAAACAAACTGCCGGTGGGCGGCGTAATCAATGTGATTTTCCTCGATGAAAACGATGCGCCAATAGCGTTAAATGAACGTATATTTACTTTGGACAAAATGGATTTGACAAATATTCGGATACAAAACTTCAATGCCGGCATTGCCACAGGAGAGAAAGAAGGCAAAATGTACATCACTTTCGACAAAGCGGAATGGGCAGCGGCAAAGGATATCAAATCTGTAGTGCTGAAAACTGTTTTGACAAATCCTGACGAGAACATTCACTTCCGCCCGGATAACTTCTTGGAACTGAAAGTAGATTTGTACCTCAAAGGCAATATTAAGTTATAAACCCTCTAAAACTTGAATAGATTATGAAAAATATAAACATAAAAACCATTGTACTGTCCGTTTTCCTGTTTGCTGCCGGTGCTGTTTCGGCGCAAGTGAATACATTATATTATATGAAAACGGTTTCGACACGCCACGAACTGAATCCGGCGTTTCAATCTCTGCCCGATGTGTATGTTGACCTGCCCATTTTGCCCTCGTTTTACGTGGCGGGCGGTAATAATTCGCTGATTTTGAAAGATGTTATTTATCCGACAAACGGCAAAACGGTATCGTTTCTGCACCCCGACTACGGCGATAAGGATAAGTTTTACAATCAGTTGAAAAACAACACGCGCTTTTTCTCGGAAGCTCAACTTGACTTGCTCTCGTTTGGTTTCCGCGTGAAAGAGAAAAATTATTTCACTTTCGGTATTGCGGAAAAGGTGAGTACGGACATCACGGCTCCCAAAGACTTGTTTAAATTTGTATTCTACGGCACACCTGATACAATTAATGTCAATAAGTATAACCTCAAAAAGTTGGGTGTCAATGCCAACGTTTACACGGAGGTTGCACTCGGCTATTCGCGCAATGTGAATGAAAAATTGACGGTGGGTGGAAAACTCAAACTGTTGATAGGAGAAGCCAACGTGAGTGCCAAATCGCAGGACTTGATTTTGGAAACTTCGCGCGACAAGTGGGTAGCACATATGAACTCGGAAGTGAATATGACTTTGCCGCTTGTGGATAATTATAAATTAGACGACAAAGGCGAAATGATTGATGATATAAATTTCATAGATAGCCCCACTAAGAACGACTACGTTGGCTTGCTGACCAAACCCGGCGGATTGGGCGGCGCGTTGGATTTGGGTGCATCTTATTATATGCTCGACAATCGCTTGCATCTCTCGGCATCTGTGCTTGACTTGGGCTTTATCCGCTGGAGTGGCAATGGCACAGCAAAAATGAAAGCAAAGGGCGATTTTGAATTTGAAGGCACGGAACTTGAAGTCTCAGAAGAAGACGGCGGAATGGAATGGAATCTTGACGAGGCTTTCGCGGGTTTCGCCGACAGCATTAGATATAAAACGACAACGGGCGGAAGTTACACTACGTGGCTGCCTGCCAAAGTAATGTTGGGTGCGGAATACGGCTTTTTGGAAAACAAAATCACGGTGGGCGTATTGTCCAAAAGTATTATTGTGAATAAAAGTCTGTATGAAGAATTTACTACTTCGGTGAACTTCTTGCCGGTGGACTGGTTTAACGCCTCGCTCAGTTATTCGTGGGTGAATGGTCGTTTCGGCAATCTCGGTTTGGGACTTGGCGGACGCGTGGGTCCTTTCAATATGTTTATTGCGGCGGATTATATTCCTTTGCGCTATGCAAAAGGCGGCTATCCTACGCATACGCAACAGGTGAACTTGAAGGGGGGCTTTGTGCTGGTATTTGGTTATAAGGACAAGAAAGATGACGACAAAGACGGCGTGCGCAACAAGAAGGACAAATGTCCGAACACGCCGCTGGGCTACTTGGTAGATAAATACGGTTGTGCGATTGATGCGGACAAAGACGGCGTTGCCGACAATGTGGATAAATGCCCGAACACGCCCGAAGGCGTAGCGGTGGATAGCGTGGGTTGCCCGCTTGATACGGACAAAGACGGTGTGCCGGATTACCTCGACAAATGCCCGAACACGCCCGAAGGTGTGCAGGTGAATGAAAACGGTTGTCCGCTTGATGCCGACCAAGACGGTGTGCCGGATTACCTTGACAAATGCCCGAACACGCCCGCAGGTGTGCAGGTAGATGAAACAGGCTGTCCGCTTGATGCCGACAAAGACGGCGTACCGGATTACCTCGATAAATGCCCGAACACGCCCACAGGCACAGGCGTTGATGAAAACGGCTGTCCGCAAGACGAAGACGGGGACGGCGTACCCGACTATAAGGACAAATGCCCCGGAACACCTGCCGCCGCACGCGGAACGGTAGATGAAAACGGTTGCCCGAAGGACACTGACGGCGATGGCATTGCTGACTATGAAGATGCTTGCCCGACTACTCCGGGTGTGAAATCCAACAAAGGTTGCCCCGAAGTGAAGGCATCGGTGAGGAAGATTTTTGAAAAAGCATTGCAGGGCATTCAGTTTGAAAGCGGAAAAGATGTGATTAAACCGGTATCCTTCCCGATACTGAACCAGATTGTAACGGTGCTGAAAGAGAACCCGACTTACTTGCTGCAAATAAACGGACATACGGACAACGTGGGCAAACCGGAGGCTAATCTGGTATTGTCGGAAAAACGCGCTGCTGCCGTTGAAAAATATTTGGTAAACAAAGGCGGCGTTGATGAAAAACGACTGACTTCGCAAGGTTTCGGCGATACGCTACCCGTTGTTCCCAACACTACGGCTGCCAATAAGGCTAAAAACCGCCGCGTGGAATTTGTGGTGAAGTTTGAAGAGGAAGTACCTGCGGAATAAATTATTCTATATAATGAAAAAAAAGGGCGGAATGTTTTTTCTGCTCTTTTTTTATATAAGTCCGTTGGTTAAAACCAACGGCAATTCATACAAACAAGTCGGTTTAAACCGACTTCGCCATATCAATTGCCGTCAGTTTTAACTGACGGATTTAAAAAGGGCGTTGCACGCAACGCCCCTACTATCAATTAAATATCCGTTGAACAGTTCCGCATAATCCGTTATACCATCACGCGATGCACATTACCATTTGCCGCCGAGAGGCGGAAACGATACAGGCGATAGAAAACGCGATGTACATAAACAGTGTGTCCATTCACGGTATATAAAACAGCCGTTTTGTTGAAATCGGCGCGGCGTACATTGATGCCGTAGGGAAAAGAATTGTTGTGTATGATGGCATTTGCTTTCGGATATTTTTCTATTCTTCTCAATTCATTATACAATGCGTCATAATATTTCTTTGCCGTTTGCGGCTCATCGCAGGTGTGGATAATGATTTCAATGTATTGGTTTATATCTTCTTGTGCGCCATCGGTTATTATCATATCATACTTCGACTTCATAATGCTTGCTTAATTTATTCAGTCCTTTGATATACGATTCGTCTAATGTACAGCCTGCGGCTGATACGTGGTCGGATAAGGGATAGAGCAGCGAAACAACTCGGGGGTGTTTTTCCAAATCTCGGAGTATGCGCCTGCCGGTATGGCTGGCTACATCTATTTCGGCTGTTACTGTCATCGGTTTTGTGGTTTTAAGAATATGATATGTATATAAAAAAGGAAACACAACCGCAGATTTTTTTAGCCCTTAATCTTTCAACAATATAACCGATTATTTTCGAGGATAGAAACTAACTATGAAATGATAAGTTTCTTTTTTTGGTAGAAAATAGGTTCTTCTTCGCTAAGAAGAACACGCGGTGTAGTTTTTGTTTCGGTTGTGTTTCCAATCCCCTGCTGAAGTAGGATAAGTTTGTAGATTTGTAAATATTGTATAACTTATAGCAGGCAGCAGGGGACTTTTTTTATGGTATCCGTGCGCTGACAATCTCGCCGTATGCGCCTTTTTCGCCGCGCACGTTTTGCCACGCGAGGCGGAAATACGCTATTCTGTCGCGCTCTTCTTCCGCAAAATCAAGCACGAGCGGCGAGTTGGTGTTCAGTACGGAATGAAATAATTCCGCATAATCCGTTGGCGGCGCGGGCAGTATCGCCCAATGAATGACTGCGCCCGCTACGCCTTGCGGCTTGCCTTTTTTGCCTGTCGCGCTGTCCGCGTAATGCACCGTCAGGCGGCTTACTGTGCCGATGTCGATTTTCGCAATCGGGTACGAGGTCGGCACGGGCGCGGGTGTGGGCTTGTTGTCCGAGTGCGGAGGGAAACCCATTGCCACGAGCATCTCGTCTGTTACCACCGGATTGTTTTTCACGTAGCGGTAAAACTCGCGATAGGCAGTTTTAAAGGCATATTCCTTTTCGCGCAGGGCAGCCACCTTTTGCGGTGTGCGCTGCGAGGGGTTTTGCCACGCGAGGAAGGCGTTGGCAAAATCTTGCCACTTCACTTTGAAGTCGCTGTTTATCCACTCGGCTGTCTTGCCTGCGCCGATGTCGCCCAAATGACCTTCGGCATAACTTTTGGTTTGGAGACCCTTGTCGTAAAGTGCCTCGTGGCTTGTGGGAAGCCAGTCATTGTTTGTAGCCATAGTCTTCACTTATTTAGTTGTGTCCGTTCATATCTTGCAATATGTCCGTTCACTTGTTATATAAAATCCGTACACTTATTGCTTGATGTCCGTTCACTTGTTATATAAAGTCCTTACACTTATTGTTTGATGTCCGTTCACTTGTTATATAAAGTCCTTACACTTTTTGCTTGATGTCCGTGCAATTGTTACATAAAGTCCGTACGCTTATTGTTTAATGTCCGTGCAATTATTACATAAAGTCCGTACACTTATAATCCGATGTGCTAACTATTTTTTTTGCTTTTTCTCTTTTCTGTACAGAAAAGAGAAAAAGCAAAAAAAATAGTT
>JAISJU010000135.1 GCA_031261165.1 Prevotellaceae bacterium | reverse complement strand
TTTTTGGGAACGGAGTTTTTGCCCGAACTTGACGAAGGGGCAATTTATGTCCGCGCCACCTGCCCAATGAGCATTTCACTTGATGAATCCTGCGAATTGGCAAAGAAAATGCGCACAATCATACTCGATTTTCCCGAAGTAAAACAGGTAATGTCGCAAACAGGCAGACCAAATGACGGCACAGACGCCACAGGTTTTTACAATATCGAATTTCACGTTGATATTTTTCCAAAAAAAGAATGGGGTAGGGGCGTATTGCATACGCCCGAACATAAAACGCCTAAAAATAAGGAAGAATTGATAGAACAAATGAATGCCGAATTGTCTGTTTTTCAGGGCGTTGATTTAAACTTTTCGCAGCCGATAATGGACAATGTGGAAGAGGCGGTGTCGGGCGTAAAGGGGTCGCTTTGCGTAAAAATTTACGGCGAAGATTTGAATTATGCCGAAGCCCGCGCCAAAGAGATTTTTAATATTATGCAGGAAATTCGCGGCATTGAAGATTTGGGAATAATACGCAATATCGGGCAGCCCGAAATGCAGATTGACTTAAACCAGAACAAAATGGCTCTTTACGGCGTTACGGCGGCAGATGCCAACGCGGTGATAGAAATGGCAATCGGCGGAAAAGCGGTGTCGTACATTTACGAGGGCGAGCGTAAATTTCAACTGCGTTTGCGCTACAACCAAGATTACAGAAGCAATCAGGAAACCATCAGCAATTTGATGATACCGACTTCGAGCGGCTCGCAAGTGCCTGTCAAAAACATTGCCGAAATTAAAACTGTAACGGGCGCGGGCTTGATTTTCAGAGATGCCAACCTCCGATATACCGCCGTTAAATTTTCTGTTCGCGGGCGCGATATGGGCAGCGCAGTAGCGGAGGCACAGCACAAAATCAGTCAAAAAGTGCAGTTGCAAAAGGGCTACGAACTCGAATGGGCAGGCGATTTTGAAAATCAGCAACGCGCCTCCAAACGTTTGGGCGAGGTTATTCCAATCAGCATTTGCCTGATATTTTTAATTTTATTTATGATGTTCCGCAATATCAAAGATGCAGGTTTGGTGCTGATTAATGTGCCGTTTGCCATTGTGGGCGGCATTGCCGCGTTGCTTGTTACTGGCACGAATTTCAGCATTTCGGCGGGAATTGGTTTTATCGCCCTGTTCGGTATTTGCATTCAAAACGGCGTGATTTTGATTTCGGTTTTCAAAAAGAATATGAATAATAGAACGCAGATGACACAGATAACGCAGATTAGCGCAGATAATATGAATAAAGAAATCAGCGTAAATCCGCGTTATCCGTGTAATCCGCGTTCCACATTAGAAGATGCCATAAAAAAAGGTCTCCGCACCCGCGTCCGCCCTGTGATAATGACGGCGTTAATGGCTGCTTTGGGCTTGCTGCCTGCCGCACTTTCCACAGGCATCGGCTCTGAAACCTCCAAACCGCTAGCCATAGTGGTTATCGGCGGACTGATTTCGGCTACACTGCTGACGCTGTTTGTGTTTCCTGTGGTGTTTTGGGCGGGGTACAGGAACCACAAGTAAAATGTATATTCGTTTTGCTGAAAAGGTATAAATAACATAATATCTAACCCGTTGGCGGGATTAAAAAAATATAGGAATAAATATATAAAAAGTTGTGTATCAATAAAATAAGTAGTATATTTGCAGTGCAAACTTACAATAATACTTATAAAAAGATGCACAACTTGACGACAAATTTCGGTAATTTTTTTGAGATATGCAAAAAAATCGGTAAAAAATACACAAAACTACTTTCAACTAACCAATGCAACTTAAAGCAGAAAAAAATTATTGTTTATCGGCGTACGCCGATAAACAATAATTGGGAAAGATTTCTTACTTTTATAGTTGCAATGAAGAAAGTACATATTACCCGAGAACAAAGGTACGCAATAGTGATTGAACATAGAAAAATACATTTTAGGCGAGGCAATATCAAGCCGTTCGGAAAGCATTTTACAGAAAGATTGATAACTGCGCATTTTTGCAGGGCGCAGTTCGCGGCTTTTACTTTCCAAAAATTCAGCGATAACCTGTGTATAGGTAGTATAAAGTCGGGCATCTTCGCACTCAAAGAACGGCGACCAGCCACCCGAAAGTTTAGCGTTAATCATTTGGCACATTTCGGCAATGTGTCGGCGGGCATCGGTTTTGCGTGAGTAAGCGTTTCGTATTTTATCTACCCTAATACGCATACGCTGCAATTTCTTTGTTTGCGGATTTAGCGCATAGTACTCAATTTTCCACACGCCGCACTTTTGTTCGTGCAGAATAGCAGGAATATATCTGGTTATTTCTCCCGCGTGAAATATGTTTTGAGAATTGGACATTTTTTTTACGCTGATTAACTTATTGCTAATCAGCGTAAAAATTTCGGCTTATTTTTGGCTCGGCAAAAGTTAAAAACTTGCCGTTTTACTTGCCCAAATGCCTGATTTATAATACTTTGTGCGCAGGATGAGAGTCGAACTCACACGCCGTAACCGGCACTACCCCCTCAAAGTA
>JAISJU010000110.1 GCA_031261165.1 Prevotellaceae bacterium | reverse complement strand
AATAATACTTTTGTAATAGATTTATTTGCGAAAATTTGTGCAATTTGCGTCATTTGCGGTCTAAACTATTCCTCGTTTTTATACCAGTTTATCTTCCGCGACAAGAACATTATCACGCCCAGAATGGCGAACAGTCCCACGCTGCCGATGAGCAACGCCAAATCTTCGAGTTGTAAAACGACATAGAGGAAAACGTACAAAATGCAGAGTATCAGTGTGAAAAGACTTGTCTGCTTGCCGCTTTTGAAAATGCTGTACACGTATGTGCTAATCAGTCCGATGGTGGCAAGGCTGGCGATGAGGTACGCCAATGCAAAGCCGATTTGCTCGGAAATGGACAGCAACAGGCTGTAAAACAGTATCAAAGCGATGCCCACCAACAAATATTGAATGATGTGGATTTTCTTCTTTGTCAGCACTTCCACAAAGAAAAAGACTACAAAAGTGAGCGCGATAAACATCAGCGCGTATTTTGCCGAGCGCAGGTTTTGCTGGTAATGGTCAATCGTTTCGATGAGTTGCACGCCGAACTGCGAGTCGTGGAACGAATTTCGTTTGTCGTTGTCAAACGCCTCCGGAATACTGCGGTTGAAGTGCAGGATATGCCATTTTGCCGCAAAATTATCCTTCCCGACTTCCGAGTCGGGGCTGAAATTCCCGATAAAACTCGGTGCGCCCCACTTGCCGGACACGCTCACATCGGTTGTCCGCCCGACAGGGATAAAACTGATGTCGCTGCTGCCGTTGAGCATCAGTGTGCATCTGAACTCGTTTTTGCCGTTGGGCGATTTTTGGAAATTTTTGAGCGGGATTTTCAGCGTGTTGCCCTCAAACCAAGAATTACTGCCCTGCGCCTCAGCCTGATACGCCTTTCCGTTGATGACAAACTCGGCATTGCTTACCAAGCCTTTCAGGTCGGTAATGCCGATGGTGATGTACGCCTCGTTCCAGTGTTTGGCGTTGTTGTCGTCATAATCCTCGAACTCATCGAGGTTGTCGAAACTGCCCGAAATGTTTAACTCGCTGCGATACAGCACAGTTTTGTAAATGCCGTAATGTTTCGATTCTGGCGAAAGTTTGGCGTTAATGTTCAACGCGCTCGGCATCAGCGAAAACCACCGCCTTTGGTAGGACACTTTTTCTTGTGTGCCGGCTTTCGATTTTTCGTACTCCACGATTTTTGCCGAATACGGCACACTGATAACCGGTCCGCAAATGGTTTGCGAGTTACTCCATTTCTCGTTGATTGCCCTGACGGCTTCTTTACTTCGGTCTTCGCGTTCTTCGATAAGACCGGTAATCATTGCTTTCGGAATAAGCAACAAGAGCGTTAATGCTACCACCGTCAATGCTTTAAAAGTGATTGACTGCGTGAATTTCTGATTTTTTTGTGTTTCCATTTTTTTGAAATTAAAATAAGTTTAATAGATTAAATAAGCTAAATGTTTAATAGGTCTAAAAGATAAAGTCCTAAATAAAAATAACCAACTGCCAACGGAATGTTTAGCAGCATAATGGCTGCACCGCCGAAACTGTCTTTTTTATTTATGAAAATGCCATAAATAACCAATGCAATAAGTATCAATATATTGATGACGGCAGCAATAGGAATATATAGTAAGCCGCCAAGAGCAAAATTTTCTGCAATGTCGCGATAGCCCAAAGCGCAACAAATCAGAAAGCCAAATAAAAAGACATTTCCAATCAGAAATGACACAGCAAAAGTATATTTGCCGATTTTAAGTGTGTTTAGTGTTTTCATAGTGTTTTATGTTTAAAAAAAGTTGTTTCTTTCTTAAACGTAACACGTTTTCAAAAACGTGTTACGTTTCTATTGAATTAAAAGTCCTTTGAATTTCAAAGTAAAATAGTAAAAAAAAATTATTTTATCAGTTTTTCGAGTGCGTTTAAATGTTCTCGAAAATCGTTCTTACCTAATTCGGTGATTTGATATTTGGTATTCGGTTTTCTGCCGATAAACTGTTTTGTAACTTGTACATAATCTGCACTTTCGAGGGCTTTCAAATGGCTGGCGAGGTTGCCGTCAGTCAGTTCCAGCAAGTCCTTCATTGTGCTGAAATCGACCGTGTCATTCACCGATAGAATGGACATAATCCCCAAACGAATGCGGCTATCGAACAGTTTATTTAAGTTTGCAATAATGTTTTCCATACGTTTAAGTCCCTATTATCCACATTTTACAAATAGAAAGCACTTCTCTGAAATAGGCAGACGGATACAAATACCAACGGCTGCCTGCGTTGTATTGACTGATTTCCAAACCTTTTGTTTCTACTGTCTTCTGGGCGCGGTAAGCGTGATAATTGCTTGTGATACAGACAACTGAATAATTATTTGAAAAATGATTATCCAACAATATTTTGGAATATTCAAAATTTTCTTTTGTGTTGTGCGATTGATTTTCTTCAATGATTTGCGCAGCGTTAATGCCTTTCGATACCAAATAACGTTTCATTGCTGTCGCCTCGCTGATAGCCTCGTTTCTGCCCTGCCCGCCGCTCACAACGACCAATGCCGCCGGATTGCGCTGCAGGTATTCCGTGCATTTGTCGAGCCGCAGTTCCAAAGTCGGTAGCGGCGTTTCGCCCCTGATGCCGCAACCAAGTACCAACACACAATCTTCATCGAATGTTGCTGTATCTTTTGCACCTTTGATGGTAATAAAAACAAACATAACAGCAATAAACAGCGACACAACAAGCAAACTTGCGTTGATTATTTTTCGCCATCGGCAAGACAATTTCGGATAAATAAAATACAATCCGATAAAAAAGGCACTGAAAAACAAAGCCGTAGCATTTCCCACCGTGAAACCGTAGGCAATACTCAACACCACCGCGCCCAACAAGCACAGCAGCCCGACAGTGAGGCACAAACGAAGTATGAAATGGTTGTTTTTCATTATTAAGTAAAAGATAATAATAGTTTGTTTTTTCTTTGCGCCCTTTGCGTAGCCTTTGTGTTCTTTGCGGTTAAATTTTACCACAAAGTTCACAAAAAGCACAAAGTTTATTTATTTATCATATTTAAAGTACATAATCCCTCCATAAACAATGTGGCAAACGCCAAAACCGAGTGTCCAAAACACAATGCCGTTGTGCGGAAAAACGGCGGCGAGCAAGCCCAGCACGATTTCCGTGATACCCAAATAATGTATTTCTTCAAAGGTAAATTTCGAGGCATTGAATAATGCCAAACCGTAGAAGAGTAGGGTAGAGGAGGCGACCATTTCCACATTGCCCCGAAAGAGGAAAACAAGACTGAACAGCCCGCCCGCCACGAGCGGAATGCCCAAATGGTAAATCGTTTTCAGCGTAACGGCGTTGAGCAGTTTTTGCTTGTTCTTTTTCGCTTTGCGGTGCGAAAAATACGCGGCAAAGGCGATGGAAACCGTCAGCACCGTGAGGGCATCGGCAAGCAAAATAAGTATTTCCTGCATACGATTGTAGTCCGTTGCCGCAGGGTCGCGCAGGAGAT
>JAISJU010000007.1 GCA_031261165.1 Prevotellaceae bacterium | reverse complement strand
ATCACTATGGGTATAGTTATCTATCACTATGGGCATAGTGATTAATTACTATTGGTACAGTTATCAATCACTATTGATACAGTTATCCGAAATCAAATATTCATACAAAACATTTTCTTCTTCCAAAAAAGAGTTGCAAAGGTAAGCATTTTTCCGTAAAAAGATATATCTTTGCGCTTGTTTTTATTCCCTTAGTAGCATAATAAATCTAATGTATTATGTCCCTTATTCCCTTATGAATCTCAAAAATAAGGGAATAAGGGATTGAAAACAAAACGTATAACTACTAAGGGAACTCCAAAAAAATAAGGTTTCTATCAAATATCAAAATAGCAATGATTAATCTACTAAAAAACCACCGCAGCGTGCGCCGATATGCTGCGCGTGAAATCGAAAAACCGCTACTGAACGAACTTTTGGAGGCTGCCACTCGCGCCTCTACCACCGGCAATATGCAACTGTACAGCATCGTAGTTACAACGGATAGCGAGGTAAAAAAACAACTCGCGCCCTGCCATTTCAACCAGCCGTCAATCACGCAAGCCCCCGCCGTACTGACCTTTTGTGCCGATTTCAACCGCTTTGAAAAGTGGTGCGAACTGCGCCAAGCCGTGCCGGCATACAATAATTTTCAATCTTTCTTCGCGGCGGCGATTGATGCCCTGCTCGCGGCACAAAACTTCTGCATCGCTGCCGAAAGCAAAGGTTTGGGCATTTGCTACTTCGGCACAACCACTTATTTGACACAACAAATCATTGATGTGCTGCATTTGCCGAAAAAAGTCGTACCGATTACCACTGTTACGGTTGGTTATCCCGAAGGTGAAACACCCCGCGCCGACCGCCTGCCGCTCGCTGCCATTATCCACGAAAACACCTATACCGATTATTCGGAAAAAGACATCAACCGCCTTTACGCCGAAAAAGAGGCATTGCCCGAAAACCTGCGTTTCGTTGCCGAAAACAATAAGGAAACTTTGGCGCAAGTTTTTACGGACATTCGCTATAACAAAGAAAACAACGAGCGATTTTCGGAAATGTTTCTCAATGCCATCAAGGGACAGGGATTTTAAAAAAAGAGGCTAAAACGGATTTTTAGCCTCTTTTTCCCAAATGAAAAAGCCTAAATCTTTACACCGTTTGCTCTACGTTCCACACAAAGGCGCGGATACCGGCTTCTTTGTTGCGGTTGTCGAGTTTGCGCACGGCTATGAGCAGGTCTTGTACTTTGTCGTCTTCGATGACAGTGAGTACGCTGCTGTTCATATCAGGCCAGGTGTGCGTACCGCGATGCGGCTCGCCGGTTTTACTGCCCTCGCCCTGAACGTTTTCCCAAAAGGTGAAACCTTTTATCGCCAAACGACTGAACATATATTCCACCCTTTCGGTGTGCGCCTGACTAAATACTATCATTACTGCTTTCATATTGTCTGAACTTTGATTTTTGTGATTATTATGATTTGTCTGATTTTTACGAACTTTTTATATATGATTTATGGAATTAAATAATCATATCAATCCCATAAATCATATTAAAATCATAGTTCAGACTTTTTCTATTTCTTTTCTGTCTTCTTCGGACAATGTCTGGTCGAAGAAGATAAATGTTTTTCTCAATTCCGCTTCTTTGTCGCGCTCGCCGTGTCGGGACATTGCCGCGTACAGCACCGGCACAACAACCAACGTTACTATTGTAGCGAAAGTCAAACCACCGATTACCACAATACCGAGCGGCACCCACATTTCCGAGCCTTCGGCGGTACTCAATGCCATCGGCACCATACCGAGTATTGCCGTGAGGGCGGTCATCAAGACGGGGCGCAAACGGCTTTCGCCCGAGAGCGCGATTGCCTCGTTGAGTTCGTAGCCACGGTCGCGCATCAGGTTGATGTAATCCACAAGCACGATACCGTTTTTGACGACAATGCCGACAAGTAATATCAACCCGAGCATACCGACCATTTCCAAGTCTGTGCCTGTAATGTACAACGCCACAAACGCGCCCGCAAAGGCAAAGGGTATAGACCCGAGAATGATGATAAAGGGCTTGGCGAAACTTTCAAACTGCGATGCCATTACAATATAAACGAGCAGGATTATCAACATCATCAGCGTTCCCATATCGCGGCTCATTTCCATCTGGTCTTCGTATGTGCCGCCTACGTTGATGAGTACGCCCTGCGGTATTTCGGTTTCTTTAACCACTGCTTTGATGGAGTTAGCAAGTTCCAAAAGCGACACGCCGGAGGGAGATACCGAAATGGTTACCACGCGCTGGCGGCGTTTGTGTTCGATGGTGGGCGGCGACCAAAATTCTTGCACGGTTGCAAGTTCTTTGACCTTGATTAATGCGCCGGTGGGGGCTTGCAGGGTCATTTCTTCGATGTCCGTTATCGAGTTGCGGAACTCTTCTTTGAGGCGCACTACGATGTCGTATTCATCGCCGTCTTCTTTCAAAAAGCCTGCCGCAAAACCATTTACGCGACTGCGGATAGCCATTGACACCTGCGCCGAAGTCATTCCGCTGCGGGCAAGTTTTTCTTTGTCGAAGTTGATTTGCAGTTCGGCGCGGTCTTCTTCACGCGAAACGGTGATGTTTCTTGCGCCTTCCACGTCTGCTATCTTGTGTTTCAGTTCTTCCGTCAGGCGGTTTGTCGCCTCAAAGTCGTAACCGTACACTTCTACTGCCACGTTGCTTTGCTGTCCGCCCATCATACCGCCGGTGGAAACGCTGTAATTGATTACATCGGCTCTGTCTTTGAGGTAAGTGCGCAAGTCTTCGGCAATTTGAAACACCGTGCGTTCGCGCTTGCTCTTGTTCGGAAATCTGATGGTCATCGAAATCGTGTTATTGTTCGCCTTGCTCATCAGCGAGGAGAAACCTGCGTCATCACTCGTTCCGGTAGAAGATGAAATCAATTCTATTTCGGGCGCGATTTTGAAAAAGTCTGCCTCAATGGCGCGCGCCGCTTTCATTGTTTCTTCTACCCGCGTGCCGCGTTGCAATTCGATGGTGGCGGTGAGTTGTCCGTTGTCCTGCTCTGCCATAAAATTGACGCCCAAGCCGCCCATTATCACAGGCAAAAAGCCTAATATCATAATGACAAAAGCCGCAATGGAAGTAATAAGTTTGTGATTTAAGCACCAGTGCAAGCGTCCGGCATACCATTTGTCGAGCGCGGCAAGCCATTTCATTGCCGTTCTTTCATAAAAGCCCGAGCGCGTAGATACTTCTTCTATTTCGCCTTTGGCATTAATAATCACTTTTTTGGTTTTGAGCATAATAGACGAAAGCATCGGCGTGAGCGCAATAGCCACCAGCGCGGAGATAATGATACAAATGGTTACAATCCAGCCCATTTCTTTGAAGAAAATACCTGCCTGTCCGCCAAGCATTGTCAGCGGAAGGAAGACCGCTACAATCACCATCGTAGTAGCAATAATGGACACCCAAACTTCATTTGTACCGTAAATAGACGCCTCTCGCGGCGATGCCCCGCGTTCGATGTGCCGCGTGATGTTTTCAAGCACCACAATCGCATCATCGACCACCAACCCGATGGCAATGGTGAGCGAACAGAGCGAGATAATGTTGAGCGAACTATCCACAATGGACAGGTAGGCAAACGCTGTTACGAGCGAAATCGGTATGGACAGGATAATGATAAACATAGCCCGCCACTTGCCCAAAAACACCAGTACGATGAGGATTACAAAGAGGAAAGCGAACATTACCGCTTCGGACAAGCCGTTGATGGAGTTCTGAATATTTTCCCCGCCGTCATAAATTATTTGGAATTTGATGTCGGGCGGCAATGTTTTTTCAATTTCCACCATCGCTTTATGCACATCTCTGGTAATTTGCACGGTATTGGCACCGGTTTGTTTCATAATGACCAAGCGCACACCGTTTCTTCCGTTGATTTTTTCGTCTATCGTTATGTCGCGAAGGCTGTCGCGCACGGTAGCGAGGTCTTTGACAAACACCGATTTGCCGCCTCTGTTGGCAACTACGATGTCGTTTATTTCCGAACTTTCAACGTACTCGCTCTGCACGCGCAGTTGGTATTGCTCTTTGCCCATTTTTACCGAGCCGGAGGCAAGGTTGAGGTTGTTTGCCCCCACAGCCTGCCCTACCTGTTCTACGGAAAGATTGTAGGCATCAAGTTTGTTTTGGTCGAGGTCTATGTAGATGTAGCGTTCCGGCGCACCCGACAGCGAAATGTTGCCGATGCCCTCAATTCTTTTCAGCACATTTACTACGTTGTCTTCCAAAATCTTGTCCAAGCCCGGATAACTTTCGTTAGCAGTAATGGCGTACTGCAAAACGGGTATCATCGAAGTAGAAAGTTTGAAAATCATCGGGCGCGAGCAGCCGTCCGGCAGGTTGTTAATTGCCATATCTATTGCCGAACGCACGTCATTGACCGACTCGTCTATGTTGCTGCCCCAGTTCAGTTGCAGCGTGATGATGGACATATTGTCCTTGCTTTGCGAAGTGATTTCTTTCAGCCCGTCAACGGAGTTGAGGGAGTTTTCAAGCACTTTGGTTACGTTGGTTTCTATTTCGCTGCCGTTTGCACCCGGATAGGTGGTCATAATCGACACGTATGGAATATCCATTTTCGGGAATTGGTCGATAGGCAGTTTTGAAAAAGAAAACACACCAAACACGATGACTGCCACAAAAATTAATGCTGTGGTAATCGGTTTGTTTATTGCTGTTTTATATATAGCCATTTTGTTTAATTTTAATTTGTAGATTTTTGAAACTCTGTAAGAGTTTCCTGTGCATAACCCCCAGATTTATCTGGGGGAATTGAGCGGAAGTTTATCGCTTTCCCCGCCCCCAAATAAATTTGGGGGTTATGCACAGGAAACACCTACGGCGTTATTTCTGTATGTTCAATTTTTCTCCGTCAATCAGGCGTGCCTGTCCTACAACAACGATTTCCGTTCCCTCTTTTACTTCGGTGGAAATAATTTCGGTTTGGTCGTCAAAACGTTGTCCGAGTTTTACCGACACGCGCTTTGCCTTTCCGCCGTTATTAATAAAGATGTAGCGGTCGTTTGCGCCCTGCAATTTCAACACGGCTTGATAAGGTACGAGCAGCGTTTGCACCTGTCCCAAACTGATGGCAGCGGTGGCATACATACCCGGACGCAGGGTTTCGCTTGCGTTGGGGATTTTCACCTGCACCTGAAAGGTGTGCGTACCTGCATCAATGGTCGGATATACGATTTCGACTTCGCCCTTAAAGTTTTGATTGGGGTAAATGTCTGACTTGATGCTGATGTTCGTTCCTTTTTTCACTTGCGGAAAGTATGTTTCGGGAATGCTTACAAATGCTTTGAGCGTTTTCAACTGTACGAGCGAGAGAATAGGTATCGCGCCGTTGTACAGTTCGCCGTTTTCATAGTTTTTTGCCTCAATCACGCCGGCAAAAGGTGCTTTTACAAAGGTGTTCGCCTCCAAATCCTTTACTTTGGTTTTGGTTGCCTCATACGATGCTTTTACCTGGTCGTATTGCTGTTTTGAGATGTTGTCCGATGCGTTGAGTTTCGACACGCGGTCGTAATCCACTGCCAAATTGTCGAACGCCACTTTTGCCTGGTCGTAATTCGCTTTGTCCATTTGCACGAGCAACTGTCCTGCCGATACGCTTGTACCTACGGGCGTAAGGATTTTGTCAATCCTGCCCGGAATGGTCGGCGCGATGGCTACTTTGTCGTAAGCCTGCAACACGGTGGAAAACGTGAGGTCGCGGGCAACGGTGGTTTTTTCGAGTTTCTGCACCTTTACGATGCTGGTTTTCTCTTCCTGCGCGTCATCTGTTTTTTTGCCGCCGCAAGATGAAAGAACGAGTGTAATGCCTGCTAATAGGCTGATGATTTTGAATGTACTTTTCATATATTTATGTTTTTATTTTTTACAATTGATTTAATAGTTTCTGTAAATTCACCTGCGCCGTGAGTAAATCCATCAACGCGCCGATGTATGAGCCTTGCGCCGAAACCAAGTTATTATTGATAGTTGTCAGTTCTGTGCTCGATACCGTGCCGAGTTCGTATTTTTGCACGGTATTTTTAAAGATGCGTTCGCTGACCGACACGTTTTTCTTTTGCAATTCGTAGGTTTCAATCGCCGATTTGAGCAAGAAACGCAGTTGTTTTTCCTGTACTTTTATGCCTTCTACAACATCTTCGCGCTGCAATTCGGCAGATTTCACATCAAACTTTGCCTGTTTTACTTTCGACAAACGCTCGCCGCTCGAAAAAATGGGAATGTTCAGCGTAGCACCTATCGTATTCGGCGGTGTCATATTGAAACCTTCGGATTTGCCAAAGTAGGTTTTTGTCGTGTATTGATAAAACAACGCCAAAGTCGGTCCGTATTCCCATTGCTTCAGATTCAGTTGTTTTTTCGACAACTCAATATTTTGGTTGAGCAACTGCACATTGTAATTTTGGTTAATATCAAACTCCGATGTAGCCGTAGAATACACATCGTTATTTGCCAAAACGCCGTCAAGTGTTTCAGTCAGTTCGATTTTCGTTTCGTTTGAACCAAGTACCAATCGCAAAGCGTTGTAAGCCAATTCTATATTTCGCTCGGCACTTTTTACGGAGTTTTCCACCAAGCCCACCTGTACATCGAGTTGGTCAACCGCTGTTTGTTCCGCCATACCCACTTCGTACATTTTGGCAGTAGTTTCGTGCAGGCGCGTCAGGTTTTCCTTGCTGCTTTCGAGCAAGCGTTTGGACTCTTCGGCAACCAGCACTGTAAAGTAAGCCGTTGTTACATTGGCTTTTGTGTCCAATTCGCTGATGTTTGCATTCAGTTTCGTCATTTCGGCAGCCAATTTGCTCAACTGCACGCCTACAAACTGCATACCGCTGAACGCCATCGTTGCCTGCACGGTCAAGTCGCCGTAAGGATTCATTTCGATTTCCGTAGCACCGCCGCCGCCCATCATTTGACTAACCACACCAATGGCTTTCATTGCCGAAGTATCCGACAGCACCGAAGGCGGAAGTTCGCTGTCGCCGCCTCTGCTGCCAAGGTTTAATTTTGCTTTGTATCCCAAAAGATTGGTATAACCCAACTTCGCATCAACGTGCGGCAACATCGTAGCAATCGCCTGCCATTTGGCGGCATCGGCTTTTTGCACCGACAAGTCCGATGCTTTCAGTGTGCGGTTGTACGACAGCGCGTAGTTTTTCGCATCTGCCAGCGACAGTTTCAGCGGCTCCTGTGCATTGGCACTCATCAATGCCAAAGCCATACTCATTAATAATAAAATCTTTTTTCCTTTCATATCTTCTTTTTGTTAAACATTTTCTTTGTAGTATAAGACAAATGAATGCCTGAAATATTTTATCTGTTGTGATAATTTTTCAAATAATAATTCATTCCCTTTTCATTTGCCAAAATGCGAATCACCACATCACTGATAAAACCGAACATTTTTCCGTGATTGATTTTTTTATCTTGCGTAATCAATGCCATCATTGTATGAAATTGATTGGCAAGAAACATCGCCGTCAATTCTCTGTCCATATCTTCACGAAAAACACTTTCTTCTATTCCTTTGTTTATCAGGTTTTTCACCAGCTCCAAATTATGGGCTTTCATCGCCTCCTCGTGCTGTTTGAAAATTTTGGGATAATACTTTTCGAGGTCGAAAATCATCGACAAATGTTTCCTGTTTTCTTCTGCGTTATTTTTGATGGTTTTGTCAAACTCCATCAGAATGTCGATAATGTTTTGGCTCTCGTAAATCCAAGGTTTTTGTGTTTTATTTTTATGGTCTTCGCGTTTTTTGTGCAATATTTCTACGATTAAATCTTCCTTTTGGCGGAAATAGTTATAAAACGTTTTCTTGGAAATGCTCAATTCTTTGCACACATCGTCAATAGACACACTACGCAAACCGTACTTTTTGAAAAGCGCGGCGGCAGTATTGATTATATCGTTCTTTAAATTCTCCATTTTTATGTTCTACAACATCATTTTTTAGACGCTGCAAATGTACGGTGAAAAAATAATCCTACAATATCTTTGCGGTTAATTAGAGTTAATAATTACAACACCACTAATTTGCTAATCAATAAATGATTACAGGAAACTGATAGAGTTTTTTAGTTTCCAAGTTTCCGCATTTATACATTTCTTAGCACGCAGATGACAAGGTAAAATAAAAAAAAGTCCGCTACCGCTTTTTTGTTTTGTAAAAATGATTTACCTTTGCGCTATCGTTTTTAAATGGCAAAATTATGAATACAGTAACAGCCGAAATAGATGTATCGCGTCCGGCAGGCAGAAAACTTGTGCGAGATTTAGAACGCAGGCGGTGCGTTACTTTGCATTTTGTCAATCCCGGACTATCCGGTGTTTGGCACGATTTTTCAGATGTTTTTGAAAAAGGATTGGATAAAATGACAGCGCACTATGGCATTGATATGCGCGAATTGATGAAACAGGAATTTCCCGAAACTTATTACAATGCGATACAAAATTAAATTATCAAATGATGCTCAATATGATTTTGATAATTATATTGACTATATCTTGTTTGAATGCGGTGCGCCATTAACTGCTATCAAGCATTACGAAGGCATAACGCGGGCATTGAATGATTTATCAAAAAATCCTTTTATTAATAATGTAAGAGATAACGCATTTTTTAAAACACTCGGAATGAATGTAAGAAGAGAAAATTACAAAAAAATGGCAATTATTTATACCGTCAATGAAGATACCGTTTTTATACACAGAATTATAGCAAGCAGCCTTATAACCGAACTTAATTAATACCATTTATATGCCTAATTTTTATACCGAAAATCCGACACTGAAATTTCAACTTTCGCATCCGTTGATGACGAAAATCGTGTCGCTGAAAGAACGCAACTTTGCAGACAAAGACTTGTATGACCACGCTGCACGCGACCACGAAGACACTATCGACAACTACGACCGCGTGCTTGAAATCATCGGCGACATTTGCGGCAATATCATTGCACCGAATGCCGAAAACGTTGACCACGAGGGACCGCAAGTGATTAACAACCGCGTGAAATATGCCGCAGGAACGCAGCAAAACCACGATACGCTCGCACAGGCGGGCTTGTACGGTATGTCGTTGCCGCGCCGTTTCGGGGGACTGAACTTTTCGATGGTTCCATACGTGATGAGTGCCGAACTTGTGAGCCGCGCCGATGCGGGCTTTGCCAATATCTGGGGCTTGCAGGACTGCGCCGAAACCATCAACGAATTTGCATCGGAAGAAATCAAACAGGAGTTTCTGCCCCGCGTGTGCAAAGGCGAAACCTGCTCAATGGACTTGACCGAGCCTGATGCAGGCAGCGACCTGCAAGCGGTGCAACTGAAAGCCACCGAACAGCCTGACGGCACGTGGCGGCTGAATGGCGTGAAACGCTTTATCACCAACGGCGATGCACAGATAAAACTCGTGCTTGCCCGCTCGGAAGAAGGCACGGCTGACGGTCGCGGACTGTCGTATTTCGTGGCGGATAACCCATTCGACAACCAAATAAAAGTGCGCCGCATCGAAAACAAACTCGGCATTAAAGGCTCGCCTACCTGCGAACTTGTCTTTACAAATGTGCCTGCAAAATTGGTCGGCTCGCGCAAACTCGGGCTGATAAAATATGTGATGTCGCTGATGAACGGCGCACGCTTGGGCGTGGGAGCGCAGTCGGTCGGCTTGTCCGCAGCGGCTTATGAGGAGGCACTTGCCTACGCCAAAGACCGCCGTCAGTTCGGAAAAGCGATTATCGAGTTTCCGGCGGTGTTTGAACTGCTGGCAGTTATCAAAGCGAAACTTGATGCCTCGCGGGCGTTGCTCTACGAAACCACGCGCTTTGTTGATGTGTATAAGGCTTACGAGGGTATCGAAAGCGAACGCAAATTGGAGGCTGACGAGAAAGCGGAATATAAAGAGTATCAGAAATTGGCAGACGCTTTCACGCCGCTGCTGAAAATGTTTTCGAGCGAATATGCTAACCAGAATGCTTACGACTGTATTCAAATTCACGGCGGCTCGGGCTTTATGAAGGATTATGCCTGCGAACGTTTGTATCGCGATGCGCGTATCCTGACCATTTATGAAGGCACATCACAGTTGCAGACTGTTGCCGCTATTCGCCACGTAACGACCGGCTCGTATCTGAAACAAATCCGCGCTTACGAGGCGCAACCGATAAGTCGGGAATTTGAGTCGTTGCGCAAACGCTTGGTTGCCCTCACAGATGTTTATGAGTTTATGGTTACCACCGTTTTGGAAAAGAAAAGCAATGAATTTCTCGACTTCGCTGCCCGCCGATTGGTGGAAATGGCAGGACATATCATTATGTCGTACTTGCTGATAATTGACGGTAGCCGTTTCGGCACTTGCTCTTGCGGATTTTCAAAATCCGTTTATGTGTATCTGAACTACGGCGAGGCGGAAGTGATGAAGCACGCGGCGTTTATTACGGGCTTTGAGCCGGAAAGTGTAGATACTTATAAATAAACTGTCTGAACTGTGATTTTAATATGATTTTTTTGATTGCTATGAATTTCTGAAATAATCAGGGTAATCAAAAAAATCACATTAAAATCACAGTTCAGACTACTTTATGCGATTTCCAAATTAAGGTCGCCCGCCAGTTTGCGGAAACTTTCGTTATCTGCGAGCATTTTGTTAAATCTGTCCTGCGGGGTCAGCACTTTTTGCACGGTGTTTTCTTCTACTTGTATGCTAAAATCGACAAAATCGTTTTGCAAATTATTTTTCAACATTTGCAGAATCTCGCCTTTGTTGCTTTCAACGGTATCGTTTTGAATGTCATTTTCCACTTTTAAAATGAAACGATTGCCTGTTTCAAAAACCGGCACGGCATTTTCGATGAATTTGACGATATGGACTTCTTTGTTCAGGGATTTTGCTGTTGTTTCCCACGCTTTTGACAGGGTTTCTTGGGAAAAGGGCGTATCTCTTTGCTGCGGAGCAGACTGTACGGCAGGTGCGGGTTGCGGCTCTGCGCCAAGATTTGGCTGAATGGTAGAACTTACATTATTATTAATGGAAATACTTTTCGGCATCATTCGCGAAGGCGCGGCGGCAGTTGGTTTTTGGGCGGGTTGCAAACCCGCTGTTGTATTAGGCACAGGTTGCAAACCTGCGCCAGCCTGAATGGGTTGCAAAATCGCTGTTGTATTAGGCACAGGTTGCAAATCTGCGCCAGCATTGCCGGCAGCGGCGGGCTGAGGTACAGGTTGCGGACTTGCAGCAGTCGGCACACTAAAAACAGGTGCTACAACAGGCTTTTCTACACTATCAAAGTTTTTTTTTTCAGCCGTCAGTTGCGACAGACGGATTAGGGCGAGTTCCACCAGAAGGCGTTTGTTGCGGCTTACGCGGTAATTCAAATCGCACTCGTTGGCGATTTCGATTGCCTTAAACAAAAACTCCTGCGGCGTGCGTTGCGCTTGGTCGGCATAGCGTTGGCGGATATTGTCGCCCACTTCGATAAGCACAACCGTAGCGGCATCGCGGCACATCAGCAAATCGCGAAAATGCGAGGCAAGACCGGTGATGAAGTGCTGCGCCTCAAAGCCTTTACTCAATATGTCATTGAAAATCAACATTGACTGAAAGACATCGTTTGACAAAAGTGTATCGGTCAAGCGGAAATAATACTCATAATCAAGCACATTCAGGTTTTCAATGACGGCTTTGTAAGTAATGTTGTTTCCGCAAAAACTGACGATTTGGTCGAAAATGGACAGGGCATCGCGCATACCGCCGTCTGCCTTTTGGGCAATAATATTGAGTGCGTCTTTTTCTACCGTAATGCCCTCTTGCTCTGCAATATATTGCAGGTGTTCTACTGTGTCGGTTATCGTAATGCGGTTGAAATCGTAGATTTGGCAGCGCGACAAAATGGTGGGAATAATTTTATGCTTTTCGGTGGTTGCGAGAATAAAAATGGCGTGTGCGGGCGGCTCTTCGAGGGTTTTCAAGAAGGCGTTGAACGCCGCAGACGAGAGCATGTGTACCTCGTCAATGATATAAACGCTGTACTTGCCGATTTGGGGCGGAATGCGCACCTGCTCTACGAGCGAGCGAATGTCCTCAACGGAATTGTTTGAGGCGGCATCGAGTTCGTGAATATTGTACGAGCGTTGTTCGTTGAAACCTTTGCAACTTTCGCAGACATTGCACGCCTCGCCTTCGGGCGTGCGGTTTTGGCAATTTATCGTCTTGGCAAAGATACGCGCACAAGTCGTCTTCCCCACCCCGCGCGGTCCGCAAAAGAGGTAGGCGTGCGCCAAATGATTGCCGAGAATGGCGTTTTTCAGCGTGGTGGTCAGCGACCGTTGCCCCACAACGGACATAAAAGTGCTGGGGCGGTATTTTCTGGCAGAAACTATATATTCGCTCATTTTTTTATTTTTTCCGAATGCAAAGATACGAAATTATTTTAATTTTTCCAACTCTTCCGTCAAAATTTCCCATTCATACATTTGTTGTTCCAATTCGCGCTGTTTCTTATTATATAATGTAAGGGTTTCCGTGTCGGCAATGCCGTTGGCGATTTTGCTTTCCATTTCTTTGATAATATTCTCTGTTTCTGTGATTTTCTGCTCGCTTTCTTCTACTTCGCGCTCGGCGCGGCGGAGTTTTTTGTTTTGTTCTTTGCGTTGTTCGTAATCGTTTTTTTGTAGGGACAGGGCTTGCCCCTGCCCTTCGGTTTGCGATGTTGGGCGGGCAGGGGCAAGCCCTGCCCCTACATTGGTCGCGGCGTTCAATTCCGCCAAATTATCCAAATTCTTTTTTCGCAGAAAATCATAAATGCCGCCGATGTTTTCGCGCACTTTTTTGTTGCCAAATTCATAGACTTTGGTTACCAAACCGTCAAGAAATTCGCGGTCGTGGGAAACGACAATTGCCGTGCCATCAAAGGCGAGGATTGCCTCTTTCAACACGTCTTTGGAACGCATATCGAGGTGGTTTGTCGGCTCGTCAAGAATGAGTAAATTTACCGGCTCAAGCAAGAGGCGTATCATTGCCAAACGGCTGCGCTCGCCGCCGCTGAGGACTTTTACTTTTTTGTCCGATGCCTCGCCGCCGAACATAAATGCGCCGAGAATGTCGCGGATTTTGGTGCGAATGTCGCCGGTGGCAACATAGTCAATGGTTTCAAAAACGCTGCGGTTTTCGTCAAGCAAAGAGGCTTGGTTTTGCGCAAAATAGCCGATTTTGACGTTATGACCGATTTTCAGTTTGCCCGAAAAGTCGATTTCGTTCATTATGCACTTGACGAGCGTGGATTTCCCCTCGCCGTTTTTGCCCACAAAGGCGACTTTTTCGCCGCGTTTTATTTGCAAATCGGCGTTTTCAAAAACGGTATGCACGCCGTACTTTTTTGTCAAGCCTTCAATATCCAACACGATGTCGCCGGCACGGGGCGCGGGCGGAAATTTCAGCCGCAGGGCGGAATTGTCCTCTAAATCTACTTCGATGCGGTCGATTTTTGCCAACTGTTTGACACGGCTTTGCACCTGCACAGATTTTGAGGCTTTGTAACGAAAACGCTCGATAAAATCTTCGGTGTCCTGTATCTGTTTTTGCTGATTTTCGTAGGCGCGCATTTGCTGCTCGCGGCGTTCTTTGCGGAGTTCCACGTATTTGCTGTACGGCACTTTGTAGTCGTAAATTTGCCCGAGCGAAATCTCGATGGTGCGCGTGGTTACGGCGTCAATAAAG
>JAISJU010000119.1 GCA_031261165.1 Prevotellaceae bacterium | reverse complement strand
AACCCGACTGTACAAGACATCACAGTCGGTTAAAACCGTCAGTTAAAACTGACGGAAATTGATAAAAGAAGTCGGTTAAACCCGACTGTAAAAGCCATTACAGTCGGTTTCAACCGACTTCTTTTATCAATTGCCGTCTGATTTATCAGACGGTTGCGTATTTTTTACGCACCGTTGCATTTTTTTTATGGAACGATGCGTAGAAAACACGCGCCGTTGCATTTTTTTTATGGAACGATGCGTAAAAAAAATGCGCCGTTGCATAAAAAAAATGGAACGGTGCATAAAAAATACGCGCCGTTGCATAGAAAATATGGAAATAAGAGAAATATTATTTATCTTTGTCGGCAAAAAAATAAAAGTTAACAACCAAATATTAATACTATGACAAAAAGATTTTTATTGTCGGAAAACGAAATTCCGACACAATGGTACAACATCGTGGCAGATATGAAAAACAAGCCTCTGCCGATGTTAAATCCCGGGACGCGGCAACCGCTGAAACCCGAAGACCTCTTTCCGCTCTTTGCCGAAGAACTGGCAAAGCAGGAGTTGAACGAAACCGACCGCTACATCGACATTCCCGAAGAAGTGCGCGACAAGTACAAATTCTACCGCTCTACGCCCCTCGTGCGTGCTTACGGACTGGAAAAAGCCCTCGACACGCCCGCGCACATCTACTTCAAAAACGAGAGCGTCAGCCCCGTTGGCTCGCACAAACTCAACTCCGCCCTCGCGCAAGCCTATTATTGCCAAAAACAGGGCGTAACCAACATCACCACCGAAACCGGCGCGGGGCAGTGGGGTACGGCAATGTCCTACGCCGCCAAAGCCTTTGGGCTGGAACTCGCGGTGTATATGGTCAAAATCAGTTACGAGCAAAAGCCTTACCGCCGCTCGGTAATGCACACTTTCGGCTCGCAAGTTATCGCCTCGCCCTCGATGTCCACCAAAGCAGGGCGCGACATTCTGACCAAAAATCCGAATTATCAGGGCAGTCTTGGCACAGCCATTTCGGAGGCGGTGGAACTCGCGATGCAGACGCCGAACTGTAAATACGTGTTGGGCAGCGTGCTTAACCACGTTACACTGCACCAAACCATCATCGGCTTGGAGGCTGAAAAACAAATGGCGATGGCGGGCGAATATCCCGACATTGTGATAGGCTGTTTCGGCGGCGGCTCAAACTTCGGCGGCGTATCCTTCCCCTTCCTGCGCCACAACTTGCTTGACGGCAAGACGACACGCTTTATCGCTGCCGAGCCTGCCTCCTGCCCCAAACTCACGCGCGGCATTTTCGAGTACGACCACGGCGATGAATCGGGCTACACGCCCCTCATTCCGATGTTCACGCTCGGACACGACTTTGCGCCGGCGCATATTCACGCGGGCGGACTGCGCTATCACGGCGCGGGCAGCATCGTCAGCCAACTGAAAAAAGACGGATTGATGGAGGCTGTGGATATTCAGCAGTTAGACTCTTTCAAAGCGGGCGTTCTCTTTGCGCAAACGGAAGGTATCGTACCCGCGCCCGAGTCCTGCCACGCCATTGCCGCTGCCATCAACGAGGCAAATCAGGCAAAAATCGAAGGCAAACAAAAAACAATTTTGTTCAACCTCTCGGGACACGGCTTGATAGATATGGCTGCCTACGATGCCTATCTGGCAGACGATTTGAGCAATTATGAATTGAGCGATGCGGATATTCAAAAGAATGTCGGCAAACTGGAAAAGATTGCTTGAAAAACATTTTATATTGATAGACTTTCCAAGTTTTAAAAACTTGGAAAGTCTTTTATATGGAAAAAAATCGTACTTTTGCACCTGCAAAAAAATCGTAAATCAAAAAATCGTAAATAGATATGATACAATCAATGACCGGCTACGGCAAAGCCTCTTGCGAATATCAGGGCAGGAAAATTATCTTGGAAATCAAATCGTTGAACAGCAAACAATTTGATATAAGTACCAAAATCGTACCGCAATACCGCGAAAAAGAACTTGATATGCGCTCCGAAATTGCCAACAAATTGGAACGCGGAAAGATAGAATTTACCGTTTCTTTCGACAATTCCTGCGGAGATGGCGGTTGCCAAATCAACAAAGGAGTGTTTGAGGCATACTACAATCAAATCAAATCCATCGCAGCGGAACTGTCCATTGCGCAGCCCGACGATTGGTTTGACGTAATCCTGCGCATACCCGATGTAACCAAAGGCAACGCTGCGGAATTAGACGAAAACGAGTGGGTTGCCGTGCAAAAAACACTCGGCGAGGCATTGAACGATGTCATCGCTTTCCGCACGCAAGAAGGGCGCACGCTCGAAAAAGTCTTTGTCGAAAAAATAGACAACATCGACAATCTCTTGACACAAATTCCGCAATACGAAAAAGAGCGTATCGAAAAAATAAAAAGCCGTTTGCAGGAAAACCTCGCAGCATTGACCGAAAAAGTGGAATACGACCGCAACCGCTTTGAGCAGGAACTGATTTTTTACATCGAAAAGTTGGACATCAACGAAGAAAAAGTACGCCTGCAACAGCATCTCAACTATTTCCGCGAAACAATGCAGGAACGCAATGCCGGCAAAAAACTCGGTTTCATTGCCCAAGAAATCGGGCGCGAAATCAACACGCTCGGCTCAAAAGCAAACCACAGCGAAATGCAAAAAATCGTGGTGCTGATGAAAGACGAACTGGAACAAATCAAAGAACAAGTTTTAAATGTATTATAACATTACCCGTCAGATAAATCTGACGGCAATCGAACACAAAAGTCGGTTTAAACCGACTTGATATTAATTGCCGTCAGTTTTAACTGACGGATTATCGCAAATCCCTATGAATTTAATCGAAAAACTCGAAGGCTTACAGCACAAATTTGAAGAAATTTCGCTGCTTATCACAGACCCCGCCGTCATTGCGGATATGAAACGCTATGTGAAACTCAACAAAGAATATCGCGATTTGGAAAAAATTATCCTTGCGCAAAATGAATACAAAATGATGTTGTCGCATTTGGCTGAAGCAAAGGAAATTCTCGACACGGAAAACGACCCCGAAATGCGCGAAATGGCAAAGGCGGAAATTGATGAAATAGAGCCGAAAATCCCCGAAATGGAGGAAAATATCAAACTCTTGCTTATCCCCACCGACCCCGAAGACGGCAAAAACGCCATTCTCGAAATTCGCGGCGGCACGGGCGGCGACGAGGCAGCCATTTTTGCGGGCGACTTGGCGCGTATGTACGTCAAATATGCCGAAACAAAGGGTTGGCGCATCGAGCCGACAAGTTTCACCGAAGGCTCAACGGGCGGTTACAAAGAAATTATTTTTGCTGTGTCGGGCGACAATGTCTATGGCACGCTCAAATATGAAAGCGGCGTGCATCGTGTTCAGCGCGTGCCGGTTACCGAAACGCAGGGGCGCGTGCATACCTCTGCCGCAACGGTTGCCGTGCTGCCCGAAGCAGACGAGTTTGATGTGGAAATCAACGAGGGCGAAATAAAATGGGACACTTTCCGCTCAAGCGGCGCGGGCGGACAGAACGTGAACAAAGTGGAATCGGGCGTGCGCTTGCGCTATATGTGGAAAAATCCGGGTACCGGCATTGCCGAAGAAATCCTAATCGAATGTACCGAAACGCGCGACCAGCCGAAGAACAAAGAACGCGCCCTCTCGCGCCTGCGCACAATGATTTACGACCGCGAACACCAAAAGTACATTGATGACATCGCCGCCCGCCGCAAAACGATGGTCAGCACCGGCGACCGCTCGGCAAAAATCCGCACCTACAACTACCCGCAGGGGCGCGTAACCGACCACCGCATCAACCTGACCATCTACAACCTGCCCGCCATTGTTGATGGTGATATTCAAAATATTATTGACCAGTTGATTGTGGCGGAAAATGCGGAGAGGTTGAAAGAGAGTGAATTATGATTAAAACTAATACTTATTGTTGATTGGATTTTTAATAATAAAATGCAAACCGAAAACCACAATAAAATCCAAACCCCAATTCCAACGCCGCATTTTTGGGAACGTGGATTTTGACAAACTCGACTACAAGAAACGAATGAATTTTAGATGTTTTTTTGAAACATAAAAGTACAAATCTATGATATTAGACAAAGACCTAAAAGAGGCAATCAGCCGTTTAGAGCCGAAAGAAAAGGACAGACTCATTTACCGTTTGCTGAAAAATGATTTGGATTTGACAAACCGCCTGTATTTTGAACTCGTTTCGGGCGACACGAAAGAGAGCCGCCGAAAGCAAGCAAAACGACAAATAGAAAAAGATATTGAAAATACAAAAAAGGCGATTAGATATGCAACACCCGGCATTTTGATGATGTATATGCGTGAAACAAGCGGTATTATCAACGAACACGTCAAAATTACCAAAGACAAATATGGCGAGGTGGAACTGCATATTTTCCTGCTGAAAAGTTTTTTGGAAATATACGCAGGTAACTTTGGCAAAGAAGATGATAAAAGGGCTTATACATTTTACATTTATGTGATATGCAGGGTTTTCAAAATTATGGGTTTGCTGAAAAAACTGCACGAAGATTTGTACATTGATTTTGCCGATGACTTCGAACAAATCGGAAAACTTTTTGCTGCCGGCAATGGTTTGATGAAAATAGCCATATACAATGGTCTTGATGTGAATTGGCTTATAAACAACAATATACCGGATAATATCGCTGCCATAGAAAAAGATTTGCGCGGGCGAGGATTTTTGAAATAGAAAATACTCGCTTTTGTTTCCATAATTCACTATTTTTGTGCGATAAAAAAAACGAAATATAAAATCAAAAATAAAGATATGACCAAACAAAATTTAATAGAGAATATCCAACGCAAAAAATCCTTCCTCTGCGTAGGACTGGATACAGATGTTACCAAAATCCCCGAACATCTGTTTGATGTGAGCGAAGACCCGATTTTCGAGTTCAACAAGGCGATTATTGATGCTACGGCAGACCTTTGTGTGGCGTACAAGCCTAATTTGGCATTCTACGAATCGCTCGGGCTGGAGGGCTGGAATGTGCTGGAACGCACGGTGGAATATATCCGCGAGAACTACCCCGACCAGTTTATTATCGCCGATGCGAAAAGGGGGGACATCGGCAACACGAGCGCAATGTATGCCCGCACTTTCTTCGGAACGATGGACTTCGACAGCGTTACCGTTGCGCCGTATATGGGCGAGGACAGCGTGAAACCGTTTTTGACGTATGAAGACAAATGGGTTATTTTGTTGGCTTTGACTTCCAACAAAGGCGCGTTTGATTTTCAATTTACAGAAAATCAAGAGGGCGAAAAACTATTCGAAAAGGTGCTGAAAACTTCAAAAGAATGGGGAACTGACGAAAATATGATGTACGTTGTCGGTGCCACGAAGGCGGAAATGTTGGGCGATATTCGCAAAATCATTCCCAATCATTTTTTGCTTGTGCCGGGCGTGGGTGCGCAGGGCGGCTCGTTGGCGGAAGTGGTGCGGTATGGTATGAACTCGGAATGCGGATTGCTGGTTAATTCTTCTCGACAGATTATTTATGCCTCATCTGAACAGGATTTTGCGGAGGCGGCACGGCAAGAGGCGCAAAAAGTGCAAGAGGAAATGGCTGAATATTTGAAATCAATATAAAAGAGGAACGCGGATAACGCAGATAACGCGGATTTCCGCAGAAAAACATAATCCGCGAAAATCCGTGTTATCTGCGTTATCCGCGTTCCCCAAAAAAATATCAATATGGCAGAAGAAATAAAAGTGAATTACGGCGATGCGAACATTATTACGCTCGAAGGGCTGGAACACGTGCGCCGCCGACCGGGTATGTACATCGGCAAACTCGGCGATGGAACGCACGCCGATGACGGTATTTATGTCCTCTTGAAAGAGGTGCTGGACAACTCCATAGACGAGTTTCGTATGCACGAGGGCAAAAGCATTGACATCACCGTAAAAGACGGACAGGTGGAGGTGCGCGACTACGGACGCGGCATTCCGCTCGGGAAAATGATTGATGCGGTGTCCATTATGAACACCGGCGGCAAGTATGACGATTCGGCATTCAAGAAATCGGTCGGACTGAACGGCGTGGGTACAAAGGCGGTTAATGCGCTTTCCACCACCTTTATCGTGCAGAGTTTCCGCGATGGCAAGAGCCGCAAAGCGGAGTTCTCCGAAGGGAAAATTGTGAATGATACGGATATTTATGCCGATGCGAAATCGGAACGCGGGACATATATTTGCTTTGTGCCGGATAACAAATTGTTTGCCAATTATCAGTATCGCGATGAATATATCGAAACGATGCTGCGCAATTTTGCCTACCTGAACACCGGCTTGACGCTGAATTTCAACGGCAAGAAGATACTTTCAAAAAACGGTTTGCGCGATTTGTTGGAGGAGAACCTGACTTCCGACCCGCTGTATCCGATTGTGCATCTCAAAGGCGAGGACATCGAAATTGCCTTTACGCACAGCGACCAGTACGGCGAGGAGTATTATTCCTTTGTAAACGGGCAGCACACCAAAGACGGCGGCACGCATCAAAGCGCGTTTCGTCAGTTAATTGCGCAAACGATTAAGGAGTTTTACAGCAAAAACCACGAGTTGGCGGACATTAGAAACGGCATCATCGCGGCGGTGGCTATCGGCGTGGAAGAGCCGATTTTTGAGAGCCAGACGAAGACCAAACTCGGCTCGCCGCGTATGTCGCCCAAAGAGGACAGCCATACGGTGGCGAAATTTATTTCCGATTTTCTAAAGAAGGAACTCGACAATTTCCTGCACCGCACGCCCGAAACCGCCAATATTTTATTGCAAAAAATACAGGATTCGGAAAAAGAACGCAAAGCCATCGCGGGCGTAACCAAAGCCGCCCGCGAGCGTGCCAAAAAGATTAATCTGCACAACAAAAAACTGCGCGACTGCCGTCTGCATTTCAGCGACACGAAGGGCGACAAACTTGATGAAACTTCTATTTTCATTACTGAGGGCGACTCGGCGAGCGGGTCGATAACCAAAAGCCGCGATGTGAATACGCAAGCCGTTTTCAGCCTGCGCGGAAAGCCGCTCAACACCTTTGGGCTGGGCAAAAAGGTGGTGTATGAGAACGAGGAGTTTAACCTGCTGCAAGCGGCGTTGAACATTGAAGACGGACTGGAAGGGCTGCGCTACAACAAAATCATCGTGGCGACCGATGCCGATGTCGATGGAATGCACATCAGGCTGCTGCTCATCACGTTTTTCCTGCAGTTTTTCCCCGACCTTATCAAAAAGGGACACGTGCATATCCTGCAAACGCCGCTTTTCCGCGTGCGCAACAAGAAGGAAACCGTTTATTGTTACAGCGACGAAGAGCGTCAGGCAGCCATTGCGCGGCTTGGCGTTAATCCCGAAATAACGCGCTTCAAAGGGCTTGGCGAGATTTCACCCGACGAGTTCCGAAACTTTATCGGGGGGGATATGCGCCTGGACCCCGTTACGCTCACCAAAGCCGATGCCGTGGGCGAATTGCTCGAATTTTATATGGGCAAAAATACGATGGAAAGGCAAAGGTTTATTATTGAGAATCTGGTGGTGGAAGTGGATTTGGTGGAAGATTAATGTAGGGGCGCGATTTATCGCGCCCTTTTTTCATTTTTGACCGTAGGGGCGTTTTGCATACGCCCATTATTAATTTGGGAAAATTAATGGGGGGTGGAAAAAGCCCCCACCAAAAAATCAAAAAAAAATTACCCCATCAATATTCATAATTA
>JAISJU010000199.1 GCA_031261165.1 Prevotellaceae bacterium | reverse complement strand
CACGCCATTCATATTGCCTTACATTAGTATTAATTCCTTTGTTGAGCGAAATTGTGTCATTCACACACGCTACAAGTAAATTTTTCTGTGTTGCCCACAAAGGTTTATCAACCATAACTCTTACTCTGTCGGTACGCTGCAGGTTATATGTTCCGGGACAAGCATTTTTGCTTAATCCGAAAATAAGATATTCTGTATCAACAAGTGGTGTTACAACAGTATTTGTTATATTCCAAGTTACTGCACCTGCAATATTTTCGCTATTTTCCAAGCCTTTCAAATCAATGCTTTGCCCGCTACAAATAATAGTATCTTCGGCACTAACAAGGCTATAATTAACCAAATTAAGCGTAAAAGCAAACGCAACACCGTCAAGCGTACCGGTATATACTGTTGTTTTGTCAGGACTGACGGAAAAGGTTATTTTATCTGTACTTATCGGCGTAAATTCATAAGTATGCTTACCATCTACATAAGCATAAGTCGCACCGCTCGGCGTAGGCAGTTTTTCTTCATTGTCAAAAATAATAGTCCAGGGCGTTTCCGTATTCGAGCGCAGAGTGAGCTGTGTGCTTGTACCTTTGCAAAAATTCTGCCTTACCATTGTCGGGCTACCGTCATTTTTAGTCCAGCATTGAAGATAAGTTACAGGGGAACATAGCGGCGTGCCGTTGCTTTGTGTCGCATAACCTGTACCTATAACGTATTCGACTATTTTTTCTTTTTTACAAGTGTTTATCTGAAAATTCGGATATGAATAAGTTAATATTTGTCCATCGCTCCGCCGATAAATCATTGTAGCCGAATAAGTCAATTTTGCAGGTACGTTTTCATCAAAAGTAACATTATAACGAATAAAATGTTGTCCATATTCGTTGTTGATAGGCGTTCCCTCCGGAATGTATTTTCCGGGCGTTGTTTGGTTTATAAAATCAAAAGAAAGAATGCTATCTACATTCTGATATGTACTCATACTAATAGTTCCTATTCCGCTACGTTCATCACAATCGAAATACAACGGAGCAATGCCGGGCGTACAATTTGTATAGAAATTTATACTCATTGGTTCAGAAACTATTGTCCTATGCACATCGCAATCGGGAAAATACAAATCAACCTCGTAACGAACAGTATTTTCATAATATTCACCTATATCATTTAAAAAAAGCAGTGCGCCTTCGGTATAAATATCCGGACTTTCCCAAACGGCTCGAGGCGCAGATATAATAATTCTTGCAGAATAATCATAATAAGGTAATCCCTGCAAACTATTAAAAGACACATAATCAGACAAATAAAACGATTTCCCGCAATATGGAACGGATATGACATTTTCGTTAATATAAATACCGCCTGCAATATTAACCGCAATCTCATAATTTGCATCAGGGCGTATCACATCAAGATAATATACTCCTTCACTTTTTGTTGCACATTCATTATTCGTTGCATAAAAGCGGTAATATAAGTTGTTATAATTATCAGGTACAACGGTTTCCCAATCTTTACCTTCATAAGTTTCACCGATTTCTTCGCAATACCACAGCAAGCGGTCATAGTTTTTACCATCGCCCGACAATGTTATCGTTTCACCAACACAAACATAATTTTTCACTAAACCATACAAAATTGCTTGTGGTTTCGGGCGCATATAAACGCTCAAATCTTTGGTATAAATTTGTGCCTGATTGGCTATTTCTCGGTATTCGAGGGTATAAACCGTTGGCGAGGCAGCAGGTTTTACGGTGGTATTTGCAACGCCTTGCCAGCCGATAATTTCCCAACCGACCGGCACGATTACTTCGTTGGTTTGGTAGTTGAGCAGGTCGTAGGTGTCGCCCTCGCAAATGGTAATGTTGTCGTAATTAAAGGTAAGTTGTGCAGCACAGGGTAAGAACAGCACAAGACAAAGCAGAATTGTTGTGATTCTTTTCATTTCAAATATATTTGAGGTTGCAAAATTAATAAAAAATATATGAATGAGAAATATTTTCATCAAATACATACGTTTTTCAAAAAAATCACACAAGAATTGCTATTCGGATAAAAAAGTTTTTGTAACTTTGCAGACAGAAATTTAAAACAGAACAACTATGCTACAAAATCATTTATTAAACTTTGGCGAACAAGTGTTGATAGCACCTGACGTAACCGGACAAAAAGAATGGGTGCGCGGCGAAGTGATAGAAGTGGATAGAACTAATCCCTTTGGTATTGTTGTTGCGGCTCGTTCTACTGCCGACAATGATGTTTATTTTGGTCGCGAATATGCTTTCAGGAGGACTGCGGAATGTTTGCAATAGCCTTTGATATGGTTGTCGCCGACCTCGAAACGTTTTATGGAACACCTTATCATCAAGCGTATTACGATATAAAAAATGTTCTGAAACGTCATCAGTTTGATTGGATACAAGGTAGCACTTACCTCACGGCAAGCGATGATTTAAGTGTTGTTTTTGATGCTATCAATGCTTTGTCGGATATAGAATGGTTTGCGCATTCCGTACGCGATATTCGCGCTTTCAAAGTAGAAAACTGGTCGGATTTTACAGCAAGTGTCAAGCGAAAAATAAAAAAATGACATTCGCTTTTGCGTGGTTTTTCAAGTCGCATTCCGTAAATACTCAAAAAAATCATAAGGGTTGAAAATCTCAATCCTTATTTTTTACATCTTTTTCTTTCCCCAAACATACGTTTTTCAAAAAATCAACGTTAATATCACGGTATCGTTTGCCAAATTTTCTTTTTTGTTGTACCTTTGCAAATTATTTTGCTGTAACATATATATGATTGACTATATCAAAGGGGAAATTGCCGAAATAAGCCCTGCGCACGTTACTTTGGACTGCGAAAACATCGGCTACTTTATCAACATTTCGCTGAATACCTACACGGCTTTGGCTGACAAAAAGTCCTGTAAAATCTACATTCACGAGGCAATTCGTGAAGATGCGTATGTGCTGTACGGATTTTTGGACAAAAGTGAGCGGCAACTCTTCCTGCACCTGATTTCCGTATCGGGCGTGGGGGCAAACACGGCGCGAATGATACTTTCTTCGCTCTCGGTGGCAGAGTTGGAAGACGTTATCGTGTCGGGCAACGTGGGCTTTTTGAAAAGCGTGAAAGGTATCGGTGGGAAAACCGCCGAGCGTATCATAGTGGATTTGCGCGACAAAGTGGGCAGAACATCGGAAATCGACAGCCTGACCTCCAAACGCGACAGCAGCACGAAAACAGAGGCGGTGTCGGCACTGATGATGCTCGGTTTCCAACAGTCGGCTGCCAACAAAGTCGTTACCAAATTGGTAAATGAAAATCCGACATTGGCGGTGGAATTGATTATTAAACAGGCGTTGAAAATGTTGTAACCTAAAAAATCCTCCCCCTACCCCCTCCCGGAGGGGGAAAGCCTAACGGCGACGGGATACAAGACAATATAAAATCGCCCGTATGGTTTCCCCCGCCGGCGGGGGTTAGGGGGTGGAAAAATAGATAAGAAAATGAAATCAAAACTGAAAATATTACTCATTCTTCTCGGTGGAATAGGCATTTACTCCGCCTTTGCCGTGTCGGAAGAAAATAAAAAGGATTTTGTCGATTTGAAACAGCCCGACAATATCAAAACCGATGTGGAATACGACACCGAAACCGGTAACTATGTGCTACGCACCAAACTGAACGATGAGGACATCACTTCGCCGCAAGTGATGAGTGCCGATGAGTACAAGGAATACAGTATGCAGCAGTCAATGCAGGATTATTGGAAACAAAAAACGGCAGCGGAAACGCGCGAGGGCGGCAAACAGGGTTTCAACCTGATGGATATGCAGTTCGACATCGGCAGGGGCGACGAAATTTTTGGACCGGGCGGCATTCAGGTAAAAACTCAAGGCTCGGCGGAACTCAAATTCGGCTTGCGAAAAAACAAAATAAAAAACCCAACACTGACGGTGCGTTCGCAAAACCCGCCGCCATCATTCGATTTCGATGAAAAAATACAGTTAAGCGTGCGCGGCTCGGTGGGCGACAAAATCAACCTCGAAATGAACTACAACACAGAAGCGAGTTTCGATTTTGACCAGAAGAAAATCAACCTCGCCTATCAAGGCAAAGAAGACGAGATTTTGCAAAAATTGGAGGCGGGCAACGTGAGTATGCCATTGAGCGGCTCGTTGATTACCGGCAACTCTTCACTGTTCGGTATCCGCACACAGTTGAAATTCGGGCGGCTGACGGTCGATGCCGTGGTGTCGCAACAGGAGTCGGATATGCAAAACGTGAATATGAAAAACGGTGCGCAGATGACCAATTTTGACATCACTGCCGACAGTTACGACGAAAACCGCCACTTTTTCCTTGCCAAATATTTCCGCGAAAATTTTGACAAATCAATGCGCACCTATCCGGTAATGTCGCCTATTGAAATTGACCGTATCGAAGTGTGGATTACCAACAAACGCGGCGAGTATGAACAAAACCGCAATATCATCGCACTTGCCGATTTGGGCGAAAACGAGCCTTTTGATACACAATGGGGCGGTGGAGGCAATACTTACCCGAATAATAATGCGAACAATCAATACAACAACATTCAATACAACAAAAATGTTGATAATATTGGCGATGTATTGGCAAATAACTACGGAATGGTAAGCGGCGAAGATTACGAAAAAATCGACAAAGCCCGCTTGCTCAATCCATCGGAGTATACTTTCAATCCGAAGTTAGGCTACATCTCGCTCAAATCGCAGTTGAACGCAGATGAGGCACTTGCTGTTGCATATCGTTTTACGGTTGGCAACAGCACTACCTACTATAAGGTAGGCGAATTTTCTACCAATGACTCATCTGCCAACAGTGCGGTAAGAGATACCACCGGCAGATTAGTTGTGAAATTGCTGAAAGGCACGGATTTTTCGCCCGAAGCACCCACGTGGGCGTTGATGATGAAAAACGTGTATTCGCTGGGTGCATACCAACTTGTGCCGGAGAAATTTGAACTGAAAATAATGTATCAAAGCGACTCCACCGGCTTGTATCTCAACTATATACCCAACACGCCCATCAGCAACCAACCGCTGTTGAGCGTGCTGGAACTCGACCGTATGGACAACCATAACGAGCAGCGACCTGACGGATTTTTTGATTTTATCGAAGGCTACACCGTCAATACCGGCACGGGGCGCATTATTTTCCCTGTGATTGAGCCGTTTGGCTCGCATCTGCGGAAAAAACTCGGCAATAATCCGGCTTACGACAAATACGTTTTTCAAGAACTGTATGATTCTACCCGCGTGGAGGCGCAGGAAAACGGCGAGAAAAACAAATTCAAACTCGTGGGGCGTTACAAAGGCTCGTCAGGCTCGGAAATTATGCTGAACGCAATGAACGTGCCGCGCGGCTCGGTAAAGGTTACGGCAGGCGGTATGACGCTGACCGAAAATGTCGATTACACAGTGGATTATGCTATGGGGCGCGTAACCATTTTGAACAGCGATATTCTCAGTTCGGGGCAAAACATCAATGTGTCGATGGAAAACAAATCCTACTTCAACACACAGCGGAAAACACTGCTCGGCACGCACCTCGATTACCAATTCAACAAAGATTTCAACATCGGCGGAACGATTATGCACCTGTCCGAAAAGCCGCTCACACAAAAAGTGTCGATGGGCAGCGAGCCGATTTCCAACACGATATGGGGCTTGAACGCCTCCTACCGCACCGAAAGCCAATGGCTGACCAACGCGCTGGACAAAATACCGCTGCTGAAAGCCACTGCGCCGTCAAGCATCACGTTCAACGGCGAGTTTGCACAACTTATCCCCGGACACTCCAAAGTGATTGGCAACTATGCCTATATTGACGATTTCGAGGCTGCCAAAACGAGCGTAGATATTCGTTTCCCACAAAACTGGAAATTGGCAAGCACGCCTGCCGACCCCGATTTGTTCCCTGAGGCAAAACGCACAAATGACATCAGTTACGGCTACAACCGCGCCCTGCTCGCGTGGTTTACTATCGACCCGATTTTTACGCGCAACAACAGCAACACGCCGCGCCATATCCGCAATGATGTTGACCAACTGTCCAACCACTTTGTGCGCGAAATAAAAGAACAGGAAATTTTCCCCAACCGCGAACAGATATATGGGCAATCGTCTTATTTAACTATCTTGAATTTAGCCTATTATCCCACAGAAAGAGGTCAATATAACTTGGACGCTAACCCTTCTGATGTGTCAAAAGGCGTAAATGCGCTCGGCAAACTGAACAACCCCGAAACACGCTGGGGCGGCATTATGCGCAAATTGGAATCTTCGTCTGCCGACTTCGAGGCAAACAACATTGAGTACATCGAATTTTGGATGATGGACCCCTTTGTGTATAACAACAACGAAAACGCCGACTTGAAAGCGCAATACGCCAACAACGGCGGCGATTTGTATATTGATTTGGGCAATGTGTCGGAAGATATTTTGAAAGACGGCAAAAAATCATTTGAAAACGGCTTGCCTGTTGACGGCGATATGAGCAAAGTGCAGGAAACCGTTTGGGGACGTGTGCCGAAACAAGAATCATTGTCTAATGGTTTCTTGCCCGATAATCTTGATGCACAAGATGTTGGTTTAGACGGATTGAGCGACAATGACGAAAAAATGCACTCATCGTACAGCAGTTTTGTTACCAAATTAAGAAGTCTTTTAGACGGTGCCACACAAAGCAAGATGGAGGCAGACCCCTTCTCGCCGCTGAATGACCCGGCGGGCGACAATTATCATTATTTCAGAGGCGGAGATTACGATGATGCGGAACTTAGCGTGCTCGACCGCTACAAACACTACAACGGCACGGAAGGCAACTCGCACACTTCCGGCGGCAATTATTCTTCGGCAGCCACTTCGCTGCCCGATGTGGAAGACATCAACGGCGACAATACGCTGAACGATACCGAGAAATTTTTCCAGTATAAAATAGAACTTCGCCCGGGAATGGACGTAGGCGATGGCTTTATTGTCAGCAAACTGCCCGCCTCTGTGTCCCTGCCCAACGGCAAAACCGAAACCGTAACCTGGTATCAATTCAAAGTGCCCATTACGGAATATCAAAAGCGTGTCGGCTCTATCAAAAACTTCAAATCCATTCGCTTTGTGCGTATGTTTTTGACGAATTTCGAGGAAGAAACACACCTCAGATTTGGTAGTTTGGAACTCGTGCGCGGCGAATGGCGCAAATACAGCAAAAACCTGAATTATACGGTGGGCAACGAAAGCAACGGTACGCTTGACGTATCGGCAGTGAATATTGAAGAAAACGCCGCCAAAGAGCCTGTCAATTACATTTTGCCGCCGGGTGTAACGCGCGTAGTTGACCCGGGACAGCCGCAAATTCGACAGGAAAATGAGCAGGCAATGGTCTTGAAAATAAACGAACTTGGCAAAAATGATGCCCGCGCCGTGTATAAAAAGGCGGGTATGGATATGCGGCAGTACAAAAAACTGCAAATGTTTGTTCACGCCGAGCAACTGAAAGATGACGAAACGAATTTGAAAGACTACGATATGACCGTCTTCCTGCGCTTGGGCAGCGACCAGACAAATAATTTTTACGAATACGAAATACCGCTGAAACTCACCCCGCACGGTGTTTACAGCAACAAAACGGGCGGCGACTGGGAAGTGTGGCGCAAAGAAAATATGTTTGATTTTCCGTTTAGCAAACTTACTGATGTGAAACAGCAACGCGACCGCGCACAAGGCAGCGGCGGCACAACGCTTACCACACCCTTTATCGTGTATGACACGGACAAGCCGATGAACAAAATAACGGTGGTCGGCAGACCGAGCATCAGCGATGTACAGGTGATTATGATAGGTATCCGCAACCAGTCCAACGACAAGAAATCGGGCGAAATATGGGTGAATGAACTCCGTTTAAGCGAGTTCAACGAAGAGGGCGGATATGCAGCGTTGGGAAATGTTACCGTTAATTTGTCCGACTTCGGTATGGTGTCCGTGAGCGGCGAAACGCGCAGTTCGGGCTTCGGCAGCATTGAGCAAAATGTCTTGGGCAGGGAACTTGACGACACATACCGGTGGAATTTGCAGGCAGGTATGGATTTGGGCAGATTTTTCCCCGATAAGGCAAAAGTGAGAATCCCGTTCTACTACACACATTCGCAGGAAGTGGTTACACCGAAATATAACCCGCTTGACCAGGATATTTTGTTTGAAGACGCATTGAATAATGTCAGCAGAATAGACAGCACGGACAGACGTTCGGAAAGGCAAATGCAGGACAGTTTGAAATCAATGGCGCAAACAGTGGTGGAAAACCGCAGCATCAGTTTTTCCAACGTAAAAGTGGATATTCAAAGCAAATCGCCGAAATTCTACGACCCGACCAACTTATCGGTGGGCTACACCTGGACAGAGCAAATAATGCACGACCCCGAAACACTGGAAGAAAAAACGACTACGCACGCAGCTAAAATAGCGTATATTTACAGCCTCAGCCCGAAACCTTTTGAGCCCTTCTCGAAACTGAAACCCAAATCGTTGCGTATTATTAAGGAAATAGGCGTGAATTATCTGCCCTCGTATATTTCTTATACCAACGACTGGCAGCGGACCTTCTATTCCTACCAAACGCGGGATTTGACCGGCGCGGACAATCACCTGCCGCCGTCATTCCGACAGGATTTCCTTTGGAACAGAAATTTCGATTTGAAATATGACTTTACGCGAAACATCAAAATAGTCTTTTCCACCGGCACTTATTCGCGCATCAACGAGCCTTATGCCCGAGATTTGTACGAAATGCGGGGCGCAGGTTGGAAAAAAGACTTGAACGATGCCGTGTGGGACAGCATTGCCGCCATTTTCAGAGGCAAAGGCTTTACACCGCTGCAATATCAGCAAACGCTGAATGTGGATTATAATGTGCCGATAAACAAAATTCCTCTACTCGATTGGACGAATCTGCGCAGCAACTACACGGCAACTTATAATTGGGACAGGGGCGTTAATCCGGTGTTGGAAGACGGCACGGGAATAGAACTCGGCAACACGGCTATCAGCAACCGCGCTATTCAATTTGACGGCAGGCTGAATTTTGAAGCGTTATACAAAAAATCGGCGTATCTTGCCAAAGTGAATAACCGCTTTGCCACATCAACGAAAAAGCCCGATAAGAAAAAGGAACAGCCGAAAACTTATACGGAAAAATTTTCGCTCAAAGCGGGCGAAAAGAAAACTATCCGCCACCGCCTTAATTCGATGGACATTAAACTTGTGGTGAGCGACAGCGCGGGCAACAAAGTGCCGTTGAAAGTAAAAGCGATAGATAAAAACTCCGCCGAAGTGAGCAGCAAAACACCGCTGAACAATTTGAGCGTCAATGTGAGCAACGAAACGAAGGAAGAAACGCCGCTCGATTACATTGTGCAGGCAACTACGCGAATGTTAATGATGGTGCGCAACGTGTCGGGAACGTACAAAGTAACCAATACGATGGCATTGCCGAGTTTCTTGCCCGGCACCGGCATTATCGGACAAGATGAGTTCTGGCGCAGCAACAGCGCACCGGGTTACGATTTTGTTTTTGGCGTATTTGATAATGATAATTATATTAAAAAAGCACATAATAACAAGTGGCTTGCAAGTAACGATATTAATCCTATCACTGTCAATCGCACTACAGATTTACAACTTCGCGCCACCGTTGAGCCAATCCGCGCATTAAAAATAGAACTGACGGCTGCCCGTGCCACTTCGGAGGCGCAAATCGTTAGACTTGACAATAACGAAGAACTAATACGTAAAACAAGCGGCTCTTTCAGTGTCAGTCAAATAGGCTCGATGCATCTGTTCAGCCAACCGAACCTTTTTGAGAATTTTAAAAATTACCTCATTGATGTCAATGAGCAACTCGGACAGGGCAGATACAGCCCCTACTCCGCCGATGTGCTTGTTCCTGCATTTTTGGCGGCATACACCGACAAAAGCAGCCCCAAACTGAATAGTAAGACGGAGGAAAATCTGTTCCCCGCATTGAAGAAAATGCTGCCCAACTGGCGCGTAACTTATAACGGCTTGTCGAACATCGAAGCGGTGAAAAAATACTTGAAAAGCATTAACCTCACGCACGGCTACCGTTGCACCTACAATGTCGGCGCGTACAACAGAGATTATGAAGGACGATACGAAATCGGTGCGGTAACGATTACCGAAACCTTCAGCCCGCTTATCGGCGTGGAAATAGCAACCAAAAACGATGTTTCGGCAAGAGTGGAATACCGCCGTTCGCGCACCACCAACCTGAATATTTCCAGCATTCAAGTCATCGAAAGCAACAATGACGAATGGGTTATCGGTATGGGTTATAAACTGAAAAATTTTGACGCCATTCTGCGCATCAAGAAAAAGCAGACCAAAGTGAGCAACGACCTGACACTGCGCGGCGATGTGTCGATAAAAAACATCAAAACCGTTATCCAAAAGATAGAGATTATTGACCTGAGCAATACCGCCAATCCTGTGGAATATTACAGTCAGCCGACAGCGGGCAGCAAAGGCTTGAACTGGCGTTTCACCGCCGACTATGTGTTCAGCGAAAAAGTAACCATCGGTTTATATTATAACCATACTTTCAATACGCCCTATATCTCAACTTCGTATCCGACCGAAAGTTATGAGTTTGGGACTTTGTTGAGGTTTATATTAACACGGTAAATTTAAAATGTGAGGAATTTAATATTTTCTATAAATCAATAAATTATGCCAATCACGAGTTAAGTTAGCCCGTTAGGGCTTGCATATCAATAGAATGACAATATCTATATTTACCTAAATGTCCGTAGGACATTCACAGTCAATATTTTGTGTATCTCCTACGGAGAAAAAGACCAATTTTGTATTTTTTTCTATTGATATGAATGCCCTATCGGGCAAAAAATACATTTTCAACCCCTGATTGGTATAAATTATAAAACTCAAAACAGTTTCTAAGTAGGATTTTATCAATACAAAGTAATATTTTTATGAAAAGCAAACGTTTATTTATTTTTATCATATTATCATCAAGCATCTTATATGTCTATCCAAAAAAATTCGCATTGCACGAAGACAGTGAAGACGTTGCGTGGTCGCCTTTCAGCCAAACCCCGCCGGTTGATTATCCGGTTGATTTTGGGTTAATCGGACTGGATTATGACCCTTTTTTACCAATAGAAGTGAGAGATTTACCGCCCGGATTTGAGGAAGAAGATTGTTTAGGTTGTGAAGTGCCCGTTGGTGCTGAAATTCCGGCGATGTCATTATTTGCCGGTTTTTATGCTTTTTTTGTGGTATTGAAAAAAAGAAAACAGAAAAATTTGAATCTATGAAAAAGAAATTTTTACCCTTTGTCATTCTTATAGTTGGAACGTTATGCGTTTCGACAGCAGTTGATGCACAAACAGTTACTATTAAGTATGATAGTCCCGGCACATATTCTGTCACTATTCCGGCTTGCGGCATTACCAGTGTACAAGCCGAACTTTGGGGTGCTGGCGGTGGTGGCGGCGGTGCAAGAGTCTGCGGACCAGGAACAGGTTGTTGTCTTTTATATAGGGCGGCGGCAGGTGCTTCTGCTGGTGGAGGTGGAGGTTATTCTACTCAAGATTTTGGAAACAGTACAGGCAGTTTTTCTATAATAGTAGGGAAAGGCGGACAGGGAACAGGTAGCGGTGGCGGTAGTGGTACAGATGGAATTGAGTGTAATCCAACAACCGTTACAGGTGCTTTTCAATATAAAGAATGTAAAACAGCCGAAGCAGGAGGTAGTTCTCAAATAGTTCATTCTTCCGCAACAGTTACGGCAGGCGGAGGCGGAGGCGGAAATTCAGCAGCAGCGGACACAAATAATGGCAGTGTTTCATACGCAAGCACTTCTGGTGGTGCTGGTGGTACAGGAAATAGTGGAACCGGAGGAGTTGGTGGACAAGGTTCGGCAAGTGCAAGCGGTACAAGCGGTTCTGGTTCACGCCCAAGTGCTGGGGGTGCTGCTGGAGGTACAGGTTTTGGTGCAAACCCTAATAATGGAGGTGCTGCCACAAGTATTAGTGGTGGTTCTAACAGTGGTGATGTACGTTCTGCTTCACAAGGAAATAATGGTGGATTTCCCGGCGGCGGCGGCGGCGGTGCTTGTGCTATTGCCCAAAGATATGGGACACCAGATTGTATCGGTGGCAACGGTGGCAACGGTGCAGACGGTCGTGTAATTATTACGTTGAATTTTTCCCTACCTGTTATAAGCGGTGCTACTAATATTTGTGATTGTAGCAGCACAATGACATTAAACGTGGCTAATCCTTGCAGTCCGGCAAGTTATATATGGAAACGAAATGGAACTATTGTAGGAAACGGCACTACGCTCACAGTAGCACCCCAAGCGGGAATTTATACCGTAGAGGCTACAATAAGCGGCTATGAAGGTGGCACACCGATAATTTCCGGCTCAGGAATAGCATATACCAACAATAATTTTATACTTACTTCAGCAGGTTATAATGTAACAACCTATCCCGCTCCCCAAACCACTGTATGGCAAGGCGGCGGAGTAGCCTCGAACTGGAATGACCCGGCTAACTGGTCTAATGGAGTACCCTGTCCGTGTACTAATGTAAGTATTCCTGCCGGAATAAGTAACTATCCTGTACTGCAACCGGCAAGCACTACTTATTCTCAACCTGTTTGTGATGCCATTACATTCCAATTTGGTGCTGAAGTGGCTAAAACCAACTATTTACAGTATAATACCGCCAAAGTAGATTTGACACTTCAATCGAATCGGTGGTATATGCTTGCACCGGTATTGCAGCAACAATATTCGGGTGATTTCTTGGCAGATGAAGCAATGTACCGCAAGAATCCGAGTTATTATATGATGTATTATCAAACGACCAATCCTCAAACCGGTGTGGGAAAAGCCACCGCCACCTGGTCTGCGCCATTCAATACTTTAGACCAATTACTGCCGTTATGCTCGGGACAAGCAGTTTGGGTGGATAATGGAAATCAGCCGAATACTAACTTTACCGTTCATTTTCCAAAAGACAGTACTCGCTATGCCTATTACAATCAACTCAATAAATTGACCCGTTATTCCGAAACAATGGCTCGTGGCAAGCAATACAGGTTTATTTACGAAGGAAACGCCGCTTACCAAAGCAATGGAAACGGAACTTTTACGCAGAATTTTAATAATTCGGACGGATATAGTCAGTTGGTAGTGGGTAATCCGTATATGTCGCATTTGGATATAGTCGCATTCCAAAGTGCAAACAGTGCTTATTTTGCACCGAGTTTCCGCATTTGGAAAGAAGGAGGTTCTTTTGAATCATATTTGATTACAGGCAGCAATGTTGTTTCCACAGATGGTGGTGTCGCAGAGTTTAAATTACCTCCTATGCAATCGGTTATTATGAACGTTGCCAATCCGGCAGTAAGCACATTGCCTATTCAGTTTACTCCCGATATGTCGGTTACCGCACCGGGGCAAAGCCTTCGTGCGCCCGGTGTTCAACAAAATGCAAACGATGTGGTAAAAATCGAAATATTGAGTTCCGACCTTCGTCAGTCGGGCTTGGCTATTCGTTACAAAGAGGGAGTAAGCAGGCATTATGACAATAAAAAAGATGTTTGGACTTTATTTCCTGCCTCTGTTTCTGATTATGTTTTATTATACGCTTTGGTTGATGGCGGCGCGGCTTCCATTTATACTGTCGGAGATATTGAAAATCCGATTGATTTGGATATTTCGACAGGAAACAGTGTAAAGTCGCAAATTTTAAGCGGCAGCCCAAAAACATATACTATCCGAATAGCGGACAATAACACGGATTTTAATGGCGCAGATGTATATTTATATGATATAAAAAAGAATACAACACACAATTTATCCGTATCCGAATATGATTTTGAATGTACAAAGGAAGATATTACTTCTTCCGGTAATCTGACGGGGCGTTTTCAGTTATTTGCCAAAGCGAACAGCGATGTTATAACAAAAACAGACAACGCAAGTGCTAATAACGGAATTGTAATTACTAAAAACAACCAAACAATCAGTGTGGCAAGTACAAAAGAAGACCCGGTTAAAAATATCACTGTGTTTAATTTGATGGGACAAAAGTTATATGAGAAAACAAATTTGAACACAACGCATTGGTCTTTCCATTATCCGCAAAACAATCAGGTTGTAACAATTAACGTTCAAACAGAAAAAGCGTATAAAACAGAGAAGTTGTTGGAAAATAAGTAGTGTTTATAATAAGACATTTTTGATTTTCTGGATTGCTTCGGAGTACCTCGCAATGACGGGCAGCAAGAGGCTGTTAAGCGTAACCGAACAATGTTAGTACCGTCATTGCGAGGCGGTGCATTGAGCGCAGTCGAAATGTCCGAAGCAATCCAGAAAGAAATAAAATTCAACAAACTGCTTAATCTATATAAACTCTAATGAATAAAAATATTGATATAAGTATGTCAAAACTTCGCGCCTTTGCGCCTTTGCGCCTTCGCGTTCAGTATAAAATGAGCCGCAAGCGGCGAAAAAAATACTAAACGCAAAGGCGCAAAGGACACAAAGGCGCAAAGAAAAATACATTACGATTACTTAATTACAGAATTATGAAAAAACACCTCCTAACATACGCCCTTTTCCTAACCTTTTCAGGCATATCGGCACAAATCATAGAGCCGATTCATTGGACTTTCAATCAAAAAAGCCCAACAGAACTCACATTCCACGCGGACATTGACGCAGGCTGGCACTTATACGGCACAGAAATCCCCGAAGACGGACCCGTTGCCACAAAGATAGTGTTTGAAACCCTCGAAAACGCCGAACTCGCGGGCAGCATATCCGCCTCGAAAACGCCCATCGAAAAATACGACAACAACTTCCTGATGACCCTCTCGTATTTTGAGAACGCGGTCGATTTCACGCAGAAAATAAAACTCAAAGACCCGAACAACTACCGCATCAGCGGCTACGTTGAGTTTATGGCGTGCAACGATGAGATGTGCATTGCGCCAAAAAAAGAGCCGTTTGAGTTCGCACAAAAAAGCGAAGTGAGTAAAAACCCGCCATTCGTGGATAAGACACAAGACACAAGAGCCAAGACACAAGACACAAGACAGCAGGCACAAGACACGGTACCGGAAATCGCAAATCGCAAATCGCAAATCGCAAATCAAGAAATAGACCTTTGGCAGCCCATCTCAGGCGATTTCAACAGCACGGACACAGCGGACACCTCTCTTTGGTGGATTTTCGCAATGGGCTTGCTCGGCGGACTGCTGGCATTGCTCACGCCCTGCGTGTGGCCTATCATTCCGATGACCGTCAGTTTCTTCCTCAAAAGAAACAACGACAAACGGCGCGGCAGGCGCGATGCCGTGCTGTATGCCCTCGCCATTATTATTATATATGTCGGTTTGGGCTTGATTATCACCGCCGTTTTCGGGGCAAGCGCGTTGAACGACCTCTCCACAAACGCCATTTTCAACATTTTTCTGTTCCTGTTGCTGATTATCTTTGCCCTGTCGTTTTTCGGCGCGTTTGAAATCACGCTGCCCGCCTCGTGGGCAAACTGTATGGACAAACGCGCGGAGTCGACCGCCGGTTTCGTCAGCATACTCTTTATGGCATTCACGCTCGCGCTCGTGTCTTTCTCTTGCACGGGGCTGATTATCGGGCTGCTGCTCGTGGAAGTGGGCAGCACCGGCTCGCTGCTTGCGCCCGCTGTCGGAATGACAGGCTTTGCTCTTTCGCTCGCCATTCCGTTTGGCTTTTTTGCCTTTTTCCCCGCGATGCTCAACTCGCTGCCCCGCTCGGGCGGCTGGCTCAACGAAGTAAAAGTGTCGCTCGCGTTTTTTGAACTCGCTTTTGCCCTCAAATTCCTCTCCGTTGCCGATATGAGTTACGGCTGGGGAATATTGCCGCGACCGCTCTTTATCGCCCTTTGGGTCATTATCCCCATTGCTTTTGCGCTGTATATGCTCGGCATTATCCGCTTTCCGCACGATACGAAAAAGCGCAAATTAAACTGGATTAGAATTTCATTAGCCCTTGCCGCTTTCCTTTTTGCAGGCTATATGGCAAGCGGATTTTTCGGCAAACCGCTCAAAACAGTCAGCGCGTTTTTGCCGCCGGTAAAAAATGAGCAGGTTTTCCACGATTATGACGAGGGAATGCGATACGCCGCCGAACACAAAATGCCCGCCTTTATTGATTTCACAGGCTACGGCTGCGTGAATTGCCGCAAAATGGAGGCTGCCGTTTTCACGGTCAAAGAAGTAGAAACATTGATGTCCAAATATGTGGTCATCAGCCTCTATGTAGATGACAAAAAGGCATTAAACGCGCCATACGAAGTAACGGAAAACGGAAAAACCATCACATTGAAAACCATCGGCGACAAGTGGAGTTATCTGCAACGCCGCAAGTTCCGCGCCAATGCGCAGCCTTATTACGTTTTGCTCGACAACAGCGGCAATCTGCTCGCCCCACCCCACTCTTACAGCGAAGATGTCGGCAAGTTTCTCGAATTTTTGCGTATGGGATTGGCGAATTATCAAAAATAAATTTCTGCTTTTAAAAAAGAAAAAAGATATTCCATTTCTTGAAGAAATGGAATATCTATAAATCTATAAATCACGGTTAAAAGGTTAAAAAGATATTCCATTTCTTCGAGAAATGGAATATCTATAAATCAAAATCATTATTTCACCACCTTTTCCACCTTTCCGTTATCATACACAATAATGTAAATGCCGCTGTCGGGTGTTTTGGGGAGTTTCTTGCCGAGCAGGTTGTAACAGGCAACAGTTCGACTGCGCTCACTGACCGGAACAACGCCGGTGATAATGCCTTCTTCTACGATGGGAAAATAGCAACTTTTGATAAAGAAGTTCTGGTCGCCTCTGATAGAAAATCCGGAAGAAAAGCGTGTTTCAAGTGCCTTAACCGTAAAGGTCATAGTTCCATCATTAGACCCACTATAAGATGGCTCTCCCACAAGTTCTAAAAATCCTTCGGGTCCGAGACCATCTAACCGCATTTTCGGATAACTCGCCGTAGCAGGATAAGTAGTAACAGTAAAGGTTACTTCATCGCCTTTCGCTATCGTTAATGTAGATGGATTGGGAGTGATGCTGACGCTGTCAACGGGTTGTTCAATAGTAATGGGCATCCAAAAGTCATACCACCAATACGTTGGTTGATAAACATAGACTATCATAGAGCCTTGCTTACCTTCATTTACACTAAGATGCCAGATACCATTTTCATCTTGATAAGTCGTAGCGATGTCAGTAGATTTACTAAATCCGGGGCGTTCAGTATCCATTTCTACTGCTTCGACATTCAATGGTACATTTAATGTGTTATTACTTGCATCAAATGCCTGTATAGAAAGAATATAATCCCCTCCCGATATTTTCCTCGAACTAATGTCTGTAAAATTTACATCTATACGGTCTAATAAGTCAATGTTGTCTTGTCCCCATACCGCCCCAATTCCCAAAGTCAAAGCGAATAAAATACTGCTTGTTTTTTTCATAGTAATTTGATTTTTTGTTTGATTATTAATTTTGTTTGTTTTTTTGATTTTGTCTTAACCGTTGATTAAACTGATTTTATTGATTTTTTCTGAAAATCATATTAATCAGAAAAATCAGTTTAATCAACGGTTAAGACGAGGGGTTGAAATCGTTTAGACGTTTTCCCAAAATCGTTTAGACGTTTTCCCAAAAACGTTATTACGTTTTTCTCAAATCGTAATAAGAAATACCTTTGAACGGATATATGTTTCCGCTCAAAGGCACATTTTTTTTATTAAAAAAGAATAGGGATATATTTTCTAATA
>JAISJU010000118.1 GCA_031261165.1 Prevotellaceae bacterium | reverse complement strand
TAAAAAATGTTTTCCTATGAGCATTCATGCCGTAACTGATAAAGGGTTTTTGATTAAAGTGATTATGTTTATTTTTGTATATACTTTGAACTTTTATAAATAGCAACTTGAATTAATTATACGTTTGATAAACGCCTGTAAACAAATCTTCGAGGAATTTCAATCCGCCGTGATAACCGACATAAGAACTGTGCAGCACAACCTTTTGTTGGAAGGGCGAGGAGACGCAGATAAAGTTGCCGTCAAGTTCTTTGGTAACTTTTTTCTCGAAAATACTGCCCGCAATGAGGGGAGGACCCGCATAATATTGTTCTTTGATGTCGTTATGGATTTCGTAGCCGTCTGTAGAGAAAACCACTTCTGCCTCAATGCCGTAACTGAAGTCTTTAAAATATTGAGCAATGCGCTCTTTGTGTTCTTCGGGCACATTTTCGGTGAGGTATTGCCGGTTGGGCATCAAGCCGAAGTCATTGACCAAGAACTTGGCAACGGACAAAGCGCGGTGCGCCGTAGAAACAGTGGAAAACATCTTTGATGCCGTGCGGTTTTCAAAGAAGACGCTCACGTTGCGTTCCAAGTGATAATAATATTCTTCTTCGTGCTTGGCAATGATTTTCTCTACCGGCTCCGAATCCAATCCTGCAAACTGTGCCACAGCGCGGAGGAACGCCGATGTTTCGTGCGCACCGCTCGGCAACGTGGGATAATGCAGGTAAGGCGTGCCGAACTTTTCTTCGAGCAATTTTACGTTTTGCAAGCCCACCCAGGGGGAAACGAGCAAATTAAATTCCGCATACGGCACTTTGTTCAAGTTCTCAATGCCGCGATGCTCGCCGAAAACGATGTTGGGCGTCAGCCCGATTTCGCGCACAAGGTTTTCCAGTTCGCGCAAGTCGCCAATCCAATAGGGGTCGTGCGAGGGTACGGAACTCCAAATATTGACCAAGCCTTTTATCTTGTCGCCCTTGGGCAGCGTGGTCAGATATTGTTTGATGATTGCATCAACAACCCACTCGTGTCCTTCGTAGTTGGTGCCTTTGAAACCGGGTGTATTGACATAGATAACCGGTTTTTCGGCATCTGCAAACTCGCCGACCACCTGTGCGAGGTCATCGCCCACGATTTCGGTAGTACAACCGGACAGGACTACGAACAAATCGCCGTCAATCACTTTGAGGGAGTTTTCGATTACCTCGTGCAGTCTGTCCTCGCCGCCGAATACTACTTCCGTTTCGCCGATATTCGAGCAGGGGAAGGTGTTGGTTGCCAAATAGCCTGTGCCGGAATTGCCCGACACGCGCCCCGCACAGCCGGGACCGCTGTGAAATACAGGTACAGCGCGGTGTATAGCCTGTACACTTTGTGCGCCGCCCAGAGCGCAAGCATATCTTGGTTCGTCTAATATTTTTGCCATTATGTTTGATTTGTTATTTTTCTTTCACGCCGCCTTATTATCTTTTTCGAGGAAGGCATCAGGCTGCTGTTTCAGCCACCAGTCGGTATAAGGCAGGCGCACGTGTTTAGCCAGATTTTCGGTAAAACTGCGGTTGGTTATCAAGTCGAGCAATGTCTTGCCGAAACGCAAGGTGCCTTTGTATCCGAAGACGTTGTATTCGTCGTACACGCAGTAGCCGGGTACGCCGATTTTCATTGACCATATTGCGGAATCCGGGTGGCGGGACACGAAAATATCGGGTTTCACACGGTTGAGAATATTCATAAACTCAAAGTTTTGCAGGTGATTGACCGAATAATTGATTTCATTCGGGGAATTTTCTATCAGGTACTGCAATGCTTTCGGGCGTGCGCCGTCATCATATTGTTTGTCGAAGTGCCAAGCCGTGAGGTGTTCCACCACCATACCAAACTCTTGCAACACGCGGGTAATGTTCGCGCCCAAGTTGGGACCCATTGCCACCATAGCGCGTTTGCCTTTCAGTTGGGCGGCGATTTTTTCTATTTGCGGCAGGTAAATGGCGCGTTCTTCTTCGATGTATTTTTCTATTTCCGCCTCTTTGCCCACCACTTTGGCGAGTTGCCGAGCGAGGTCTTCAAAACCGGTGATGCCGTGCGGTTGCAGCGAGCGCACGAAAGGCACGCCGTAAGCCGTTTCCAAGCCTACGCCCAAGTATGACGAGAGCGTGCTGCAAGTGGTGATGCTTGCCGTTGCCTCCGAGAGGTGTTCGAGTTCTTCCACATTAGAGGCAGCCAAGAGGAAAGTCGGCTCCAAGCCCAATACGTTGAGCAGACGCACGATATCCGCGCGGGTGTTCCACGCCATACCTGCCGTAAAGCCCATTATATTCACCTTGTTCGTTTTCTTTTGGGGCGGCTTTACAATATATTTTAATACTGCGTGATATGTTGCATCGAAACCCGAAGCCCATATTTTGGACTTAAAGCCCTCGCAGTGTATCGCCCCGACCGGTATAGGCAGTTCCTCTTTCAGGTCTTCGATAACGCCTTCGAGGTCTTCGCCGATAACGCCGCTCACGCAAGACGCGCCGATGAAAATAACTTTTGGGTGATAGCGGCGGTAAGTTTCTTTGATTACCTCGCGCAGGTTGTCCGTTGAGCCGAAGACGGTGTCTGCCTCCGTCATATCGGTGCAGACGTATCCGAAGTTGTCGCGGCTGCGCCCGATAGCGTTTGCCAGCAGGTCAAAGGCAGGTTTTATGCCCGCGATGGTGGCGCAGCCTGACGGCGCGTGATGCACGATAGCCACATCGTTGATTTCCGACATCTGCGCCAATGCACAGCCCGATGCACAAGCAGATGCCTGCGTGAAACAACGTTTCTTCTCTCCCGGACAGCCGCTGCACGCCAACTGTTCCTTAATATCGCTCAAGGTGCCGCTGTATCCGGTTATAGAGCCGATACGCGACTCCCGCGAGCCGATAACTTTACTTGTGATGTCTATTGCCATAATTTTACTAATTAAGTTGCAAAGGTATAATATGTTAGTTTATTTGTAAATACCATAAATGGGGTATATTTTCCTAAATGATTAAGAAATTGTTTTGAAATTTATTTTCTTCGTGTCTTTGTGTCTTCGTGTTTATAGGGGCGAAAAAATTTTCGCCCCTACGGCGGCTTTTTTATACTCAACACGAAGACACAAAAAAGTAAATACATAAAATTCTCACTTTTTGGGTGATGAAATAAATTCAAAACAGTTTCTAAGAATAAATCCTCAAAGTTCTTTTCGCAAAAAGCGTTTGTACCCCGCCCCGCGTAATGAGATAAAGAACAAATGCCAACCAAAGAACGTGATTGCCGTCCGCCCCAAAACTGTAATATACGCCGAAAAATACGGCAGATGCGACTGCAATGGCTATGAGCATATAGCGCGTAGCAACCGCGCCAATCATTATGCCGTCCCAGATAAAGGCTGCGTAACTTGCCAGCGGCATTATCAACGCCCAATAGAAATAGGGCGCGGCGGCGGCTGTTACGCTGCTGTCATCGGTCAGAACATTCAACAGATGTTTGCCGCCGATGCCGTAGAACGCGGTGAAAATCACTGCCATCGCCGTTCCCCACAGGAAAAGGCGTTTGACCGTTTCCCGCATACTCAGTTCATCGCCCGCACCGGCATATTTGCCCACCAACGCCTCGCCTGCCAAAGCGAAACCGTCAATGAAAAAAGAATACAGATAATACAGTTGCATCATCAGTGTATTGACCGCCAAAATAATGTCGCCCTGCTTGGCACCGGCATATACGAAATAGAACGTTACCGCCACGAGGCAGACCATTCGCAGAAAAACATCTCGGTTGATGGTAAAAAAACGGTGCATCTCGGACAGTCGCAGGTTCTTGCGCCAATGGATAAAGGAGTAAAAACCACGATATTTGTATGCCCACAGCAGCAACGCCACCGCCAATCCAAAATAGAGCGAAACCACGCCTGCATAAGCCACACCGTCAATCGTCATTCCAAATTTATACACAAACAGAAAACTCAATGCAATGCACACCACATTCATTGCCACTACGACATAAACCTGATAGCGCGAGTTTTGCATTCCGATAAACCAGCCGTGTATCGAATACAACAGCAGTTGTGCGGGTGCGCCCCAAATGAGTATGCGAATATATGCAGAGGCATAATGTTCTGTTTCGAGCGTGGTATTGAGCAGCGAAAAAATCAGTCGTTCAATGGGATAACAGGTGGCAATCAGCGCAATGGCAATCAACAAAGCCACCGCAACGGACTGCGCCAGCACCGCGGCAATCTCGCGACTGTCTTTTTTGCCGTAAGCCTGCGCCGTAAGCCCGCTTGCGCCCATACGCAAGAAAGCGAAAACCCAATACACAACGTTGAAAAACATTGTTCCCAACGCGATAGCCGCCAGATAAGCCGTTTCGCCCAGATGTCCCACAATGCCGGTACTAATCAAACCCAACAACGGTACGGTGATGTTGGAAATGATTGACGGTATGGCAATATGCAGAATTTCCCTGTTCATTTATTTCCTTTCCGCTCGTTTGGCTATGATGTCCCCAAGCATTTGGATAGCCTGCACCAACACAATAAGAATGATAACCGTAATAAACATTACATCGGTTTGATAGCGGTAAAAACCGAAACGGATAGCCAGGTCGCCGATGCCGCCGCCGCCCACCATACCTGCGTTGGCGGAATTGCCCACCAGCGCGATGGCAAGAATGGTAATGCCGCGATAAATGCCCGGCAGGGCTTCGGGCAAAAGCACGCCTTTTATGATATTGAAATTGCCGACACCAAATGCCCGCGATGCCTCGATAACGCCTTTGTCCACCTCGTTGAGCGAACTTTCCACGATGCGGGCAAAGAAAGAAAACGAGGCAACAGACATTGACACGCAAGCCGCCAAAGGTCCGATAGAAGTGCCGATAAGTAACTTGGTTACCGGCAAAAGCAGCACCAGCAGAATAATAAATGGAACGGAACGAATGATATTGATAAGAACGCCGCTGATTTGGTTTACCCAGCGGTTTTCCCAGAAAAGCCCCTCGCGCGTGCTGAACAAAAGCATACCGAAAGCCCCGCCCAATATGACGGATACGACAAGCGAAATGCCTACCATTATAAAGGTTTCCATAAAGGCGGTTTGCAGGTAGCCGAATAATTCGGAAAAAGATAAACTGTTCATTTATTTTACGATTTTGTGATTTGCGATTTGTGATTTGCGAGATTTTGCGTCAGCCCAATCTAAAATCGTCAATCAAATGTTATAATCAATTACATTTTCCACTCTATATACATTCTCGCGGAGGTATTTTTCGGCTAATGCGATTTGCGCCGTATCCCCGCTTATCTGCACAATCAACGCACCAAAGGGCTTGTCGGTTATGTACTCGATTTTGCCGAGCAAGATGTTTATTTTTACGCCGAAACGGATAATGGTGTCCGAAATGACGGACTCGTTGGCAGTATCGCCGCTGTAGAGCAGTTTCAGCGTAACGCTTTCTTTGCAAGCCGGTCGCAGGGGCAATTCCAAATCAAGCGTATGGCTCACAAGTTGTTTGGTGTAGGCGTTTTGCGGGCGGCTGAAAACGGCAAATACATCGTCGAGTTCCACCACCTCGCCCTGACTCATTACGGCTACGCGGTTGCATATCTTTTTGATGACGTGCATCTCGTGCGAAATGATGACCGTAGTAATGCCCAAGCGAATATTGATTTCTTTCAGCAGTTTGAGAATGGCGTTCGTGTTTTCCAAATCGAGCGCGGAAGTCGGCTCATCGCAGAGCAGTATGTCGGGGTTGTTTGCCAAAGCGCGGGCAATGCCGACCCGCTGTTTCTCGCCGCCGCTGAGTTTGGCGGGGTAGGACTGCGAGCGGTGTTGCAAGCCTACGAGTTGCAACACTTCCGGCACACGCTTGGCAATTTCTTCCTTCGTTTTGCCTGTGGATTTCATCACAAAGGCGATGTTGTCATACACCGTTTTGGTGTTGATGAGGTTGAATTGCTGAAAAATCATACCGATGCCGGTGCGCAATCGCCGCAGTTCTTCGCCTTTGTAAGCGGTAATATTCCGTCCGTGAACAAAAACTTCGCCCTGCGTAGGTTTTTGCAACAGGTTGATGGTACGCAGGAGAGTACTTTTCCCTGCGCCGCTGGTGCCTACGATGCCAAAGACCTCGCCTTTTCTGATGTCGAAAGTGGCATTATTGACGGCAACGATTTCTTTCCCTTTGTAAGGAAAAGTTACACCGATATTTTTAAAACTGATGATGATTTCCGACATTTCTTATTCCTGTATATTCTGTATCCCCCATTTCTGCACGTACCACTGCGGTCGCCAATACCTGTGAAAACGATATTTGGGGTCTTCTATCACATTTTTAAATTCTTCCGACTCGATGGCTGCCACCAAGTCCTTTATCCAAGGTTTGTTCTCGTTTTCGGGCGCGGTAACAAACATATTCATATAAATATCTTCGGGGTGGATTTCGCGCACGATAGCCGAATCAAGTATGCCGAGCAAATCGGCATCATCGCCGAAAGCGACTGCCAAAGCGACATTGTCTATATTGCGGGGAATTTGTGCCGCGTTCAATGATTTAATTTCGAGTTTATAGGGGTTTTCGGCAATGTCTTTTTCGGTAACTTCCTCTTTGTTTGCCCCTGCTTTGAGCGTCAGCAGTCCGACATTTTCGAGGAAGACCAGCGAGCGGGGCATATTCGTTGGGTCGTCCGGCACAATGACAATGTCGCCGGGTTTCAACTGTTTTTTGATGCTTTCGAGGTCGCCGTGCAGGGTAGAAGAGAACAGCCCTTCGTGTGCGCTCGGCACGGAAATGAGGGTGGCAAGTTTGATGCCGGCATATTTCTCAAAATAATTGAACGCCGCTTTGTGTCCGCCCACGTGCGCATCTACCTCGCCGCCCAGCAAGGCTTTAAAGGTAAGTTGCGATTCGCTGACCTGCAAGATTTTTATTGTATAGCCCTTTTTTTCCAACACGGGTTGAATGGCATAACGTATCATATCGTAATACGTTGGCTTTTGCGAAGTGCTGATGACGATGGTTTTCTTGTCGTCATCGTTTGCCGCAGGCTTTTGTTTCGAGCCGCAGGCGGATAATAGCAATGCGGCAAGTAATAATGTTAGATAATTTTTCATTTGTTCAAAAAATTCAATTATTCAATTATTTTTTCAAAATATGTCCACCCATTTTCGGAGGTGTATTTTTCGATATATCCGTTGTGTGCATAAAATTTCTTTGCTTCAACCCAATCTGCCTTTGTTTCCAATATGATTTTCCGATAATTGTACAATACGGCATATTCTTCCAGCGATTTTATAATCGCGCTGCCCAAATGCCGATTGCGAAATTCTTTTTTTACCGAAACTCGTTTTATCTCAGCCGTAGTGCTGTCCACTTTTTGCAAACCGCCGGTTGCCGCAATGCTTTCGTCTATTAACAATACAAGAAATCGACAACCCTCTTTGTTGTAATCTGTACACAAAGTATTCAAATCAAGATGATAGTTTTCGTCAAACTCATCGCCGAAATGTTCTTTTATTCCGTCTTCAATTAATTGTTTGACAATGGCGTTTTCGCTTGGTCGGATTGTTCGCAGTATCATTTACAGATTATTTTCCCCATTCGAGCGCAATGCCCCATTTCTCGCGATACCACGAGGGGCGGTTATACTTATGAAAACGATATTCGGTATTTTCTATCGTATTTTTAAATGTTTCGGAATGAACAACTTCCACGAGGTCTTTTGCCCATTGTTTTTCCAAGTTCGCATCTTGCGCCACAAAAATGATAAAATATTGGTCGTCTTCGTTTACTTCGCGGATAATGGCTCTGTCCAAAATGCCCAGTAAATCGGCATCATCGCCATAAATTACACCTGCGGCAATGCCATCGAGAATGCGCGGAATTTGTTCGGCTTTTATCGCTTTTACTTCCACGCCGTAGGGATTTTCGGCAATGTCTTTTTCCGATACCGAAAATTTGTCTTTGTCCGTGCGCAGTTTTATAATGCCCAGGTTTTCGAGAAAAATAAGCGCACGCGCACCGTTGCTCACATCATCGGGGATAGCGATAATGTCGCCCTTTTGCAATTTCGATTTCAGTTCGTCAATGGTTTTTACCGGATATTTATCCGAAAAAAGACCGATATGCGCACTTGGCACACTCGTCAGAGCCGAAATATGCCAACCGGGATTATTCGCTTTCTCAAAATCGAGTGCCGAGCCGTGCTGTCCGATGTTTACATCAACATCGCCATTGATGAGCGTTTCGTTAAAAACCTTTTGGTCGTCAAGTTCTATCAATTTCACGGTGTAGCCTTTTTTCTCCAACTCCGGCTTGATAACTGCGTTAATCATATCGGGATAAGTTGGTTTCTGCGTAGTGCCGATGACGATGGTTTTATCCGCATCGGGGTCGTGCTGCGCGGTTTTATTGCCGCAAGAGAGCAGCAATGCGCTCAAAAAAAGTGCTGTAAGTATTCGTTTCATAATTAGTTTGTTATTGTCTTCCTTAAATGAATTATTGTCGTCTATAAATACGATATTCAGTAAAATTGTTCCCATCGGCTAAACCAATAGCCGACAGGAGAGTAAAAACATTATGGTATTTCTTAATTATAATCGTAATAATACGGTTTGTCGCCCTTTGCGCCGTCATATCCATAGTTTTGCCATAATCCTTCGGGGTTGAGGTTGCGCTCTGCCTGCGGTATGGGGAAACGGTAGTTGCGGTGCGAGGCTTGCTCTTTGCCCACAATGCCCTGATAGGACTGCACGAGTTTTTTCCAGCGCACAAGGTCAAACCAGCGCGTTTGCTCGGTAACGAACTCAAAGTAGCGTTCCTGTTGCAGCGTTTCGCGGAAAGAGGCTTGGTCAAGTCCGCTCAAATCGTGAGCCGCCGGTGCCGTACCGTCTGCGCTGTACTTGCCTTCGCGGAAAGCGCGGCGGCGAATTTCGTTCAATGCGTCATAAGCAGTAATGCCGTTGTAGGCATTGTCGGGACCGGACAATTCGTTCAATGCCTCTGCCAAAGTAAAATATACATCTGCCAGACGGATAATGTCCGTATTGATAGCCGATGCCATCCAATTCAACACAACGGTTGTATCAATAAATTTGCGGAAACGCGGCACATCAAATATAAAAATAGAATCTTTGCTTGGGTCTATTTTGCTTTTTGCAGGATAATTTAATTGTTTGGCGTAACTGCCTTTGCGGCGTTGGTCGCCTGCGGCATAAGTATTGTAGAATTTATCCACATTGGAAGTAATCAACACCGGCAAGGAATGATTAAATCCGGTACTCCAAGTACAGTGCGCCGATGCGTTGCCCGCAGTTCCGCCCTGCTGTCCGTAGGTATATTGCGCCGAGAAAATATGTTCTTTGCCGTTCTTCTTGGCAGGGTCAAAAGCATCGTAGAAATTGCTGAACAGTTCGTATTGATTGCCGTTGATAACCTCGTAGGCATATTTTACGGCATTGTTCAAATCTTCGGTTGCCGTGCCGCTCACTTCCCAAGTGTTGGTGCCTCTGGGCAAACTTGAACGCACGAGATATACCCTTGCCAAAAGAGCCTTTGCCGCGCCGGTGGTAGCCCTGCCGGTGTTGCTGCCCGTGAACGAAAGGGGCAATGCCTGCGCATCTTCCAAATCTTCAATAATGAAATCATACACATCATTCACTGCATTGCGCGTAAGCGGTTTATAAGCATCAGCCGTTGTTTTAATCAGCGGAATTTCGCCGAAGAACTGCACGGCATTGAAATAGAACAATGCACGCAAAAACTTCGCCTCGTTAATCAAGCGTTGCTTTACCTCATCGGAGGCGGTTACGTTTGGAATATTCTCTATCGCCGTGTTTGCACGGGCAATGCCTTTGTACAGTTGTTCCCAAGTACATTGTATCTCGAAGTTCGAGGCACCGTAGGTAACGTAGGCAATCGCGCTCGTTTCGGGGCTGTTGTTTGAGCCTACGGTCATATAGTCGGCGGCGAGGTCGTTCAGATACAGGATTTGACCGCCGTAGAGCGGCATATTTTTGTCCGAATGCACAAGTATCGCGTAGATGCCATCAACAGCCGCCGTAGCATCAGCCTCCGTCTTGAAGAAGTTGCCGTCCGTCAATTGTCCTTTGTTGTGCTGTTCCAACTCGTCTGTGCAGGACAGGGTTAATAACGCAATGCCTGCCAATATGCTGATAAATATCTTTTTCATTTTATTTTTCCTCCTATAATTTTATAAATTTACATTGATACCGAACAAGAATGTTTTGATTGATGGATATGCACCGTAATCCACGCCCTGATAAAGGCTGCTTTGTTCGTAACTCGTATTTCCCACACGCGATGCTTCGGGGTCAAAACCGGTATATTTGGTAATGGTAAAGAGGTTTTGCGCCGTAGCAAAGATACGCAGCGAAGATTTCTGTTTCAATCCCTGTATGCGGAACGGAATAGTGTAGCCGATGGTCAGGTTTTTCAGGCGCAGGAATGATGCGTCTTCGATGTAGCGGCTGTCCATTGTCAGCGTGGTAACTTCCGTTGCTGCGGGTACTTCGTTGTTCGGGTTTGTGGCTGTCCAGCGGTCGGCTAAGTCGCCCGACACATTGAAGTAGCGGCTCGGCAGTTCCAAGCGGTTGCGCAGGGCGTTGTAGAGTTTGTTGCCGTAACTTGCCGAGAGGTAGAACGACAAATCCCAACGTTTGTATGAGAATGAGTTATTGAAACCGAGCGTGAATTTGGGTTGCGTGTTGCCAAGCACCACTTTGTCGTTTTCATCAACCACGCCATCGTGGTTTTGGTCAACAAACTTCGGCACACCGGGCGCAGGCGTATAGCCTTTTATCCAACCGGCAGTCGGTACCTGCGAGAGGTCATCGCCGTTTTGAATGATGCCGTCAAACTGATAGCCGTAGAATGTTCCGAGCGGTTGCCCGGGTCTTACGATGGTGGGATACACGGTGCTAAGTGCGCCCGCCGGCGGATATTGCGGAATGATTTCGGGATACCCGCCCAAATCAAGTATCTCGTTTTTGTTGCGAGAGAAGTTCAGGCTGCTAACGTAGTTGAAATTCTTTGTTTTAACGATATGCCCTGTCAAACCGAGTTCGATACCTTTATTTTCCACCGAGCCGGAATTGGCATAAGTGTCTTCATAGCCGGTAGTGGGCGACACGGGCAAGAGCAGCAACAAGTCGCTTGTTTTCTTGTAATAAGCATCGAAAGTAGCCGTCAAGCGGTCTTCCCACAAGCCCAAGTCAATACCCGCGTTGTATTGCGCTGTTTTTTCCCATCTCAAATCGGGATTGGCGCGTGTAACAGTCGGCACATAGCCATTGACAAGCGTGCCGTCAAACGAATAAGTTTCGGGGATATAAGGCTGTTCGTACAAATAAGGGGGAATTTCCTGACTGCCCGCAAGCCCTGCGCTCACACGCAGTTTCAGGTTGCTTATGGTTTTCACATCTTTCAAGAATGCCTCTTCGTTGGCATTCCACGACAAGCCCGCAGCGGGGAAATATGCCCAACGGTTGTTTTCGCTGAAACGCGAAGAGCCGTCTGCACGCAAGGTTGCCGTCAAGTTATATTTGCCGAGCAAAGTATAATTCACACGACCGAGATACGAAAGCAGCACATCGGTTTGCGCGTAAGAATAAGGGATTTGCGCCGTACCGCTCTGCAAACTGTGGTATTTGGTAATATCGTTTGGATTGCTGGCAATGGCTGTGGCTATTTCGGCATCGCTGCGCTGAATGGTGTAGCCGAGCAATGCGTCCAACTGATGAATATCGTTGAAAGTTTTGTTGTAATTCAATGTAAATTCCGACTGCCACGAATTAACCGTGCTTTGTCCTTTCGATACCAAACCCTGTGTTTGCTTGCCCGAAATGGCAGAGGCGGGTACATAATAATTGTTTGTGCTACCGAGCAGGTCGGCACCCAAATTTACTTTGGCAACCAATTCGGGCAAAATTTTGTATTCGGCAAAGAAATTGCCCAGCACGCGATTAACCTTCGTTTCGCTTGTGGTATTGAGCAAGTCGGCTATCGCATTTTCGCCCTCGGCATACAAAGTCAAATCTTTTCTGTAATGATAACTGCCGTCTGCATTATAAACAGGAAAGACGGGCGGTGTGCGCAAGATGGACACCCAGTCGTTCACCACATTGTCGTTCAGCAAATTGCCGAGCGTGTTTTGCGTGCTGTGGCTGCCGATGGCATTGACGCCGATACGGAAGTTTTTAAACACATCTCTGTCCAAATTCACACGGAAAGCATAACGCTCGTAGTCCGTGCTTTTGATGATACCGTCCTGCGAAGTGTAATTGCCCGATACGGCATAACGACCCTTGGCATCGCCGCCGTTGATGGTTACCTGATGGTCGTGTGTCAATCCTTTGCGCAGTATTTCGCCTGCCCAGTCGTAGGTTTTCGTGGGGTCTATGCCGTGCGCCTGCGGATTGTTGTAAATAGAGTTCGGATTTTCTATTTCGGCTGCATTGGCAGAGTTGGACTCGGTCAAATCGCGGTACAGACTCCACCACTGCTCACCATTAAGCAAATTGGGCTTTTTTGCAATCTGCGACCAGCCCACCGTTCCCTGATACGAAACGTGGTTTGTCCCCCTACCCCCTTTTTTGGTGGTGATGATGATAACGCCGTTTGCCCCGCGCGTACCGTAGATAGCCGTAGCAGAGGCATCTTTCAATATATCTATGCTTTCAATATCGGCAGGGTTGATGGTCGAGAGCAAGTTCAGCCCCGCATCGCCGCCGGCAAGTTTGGATTTGATGTCGCGCCCTTTGGCATTGTTGTTTTCATTATATACAATGAAACCGTCAATGACATAAAGCGGCTCGTTGCCGCCGTTGATGGAGTTGCCGCCGCGAATGCGGATAGTGGAAGAGGAGCCGGGTTGTCCCGAGTTTTGGCTCACATTAACGCCCGGCACCGCGCCTGCCAGCACCTGGTCAAACGACACCACCGGCTGTTTCAACGCCTCTTGCGGAATGGAGGCTACCGAGCCGGTCAATTCCTTGCGTTTCTGCGTACCGTAGCCTACTACGACTACCTCGTTCAGTTTGTTAAAATCTTCGCTTACGAACACGGCTATCGGCTCGGTGTACTCGTAGATGTCTATTTCTTCGGTTTTGTAGCCTGTCAGATTGACCGCGAGTGTAGCGGGAATGGTTTTGGCGTTGAGAGAGAATTTGCCGTCAATATCGGTAATTGTTCCGACCTTATCGGCTACCAGCACCACGCTTGCGCCTGCCACAGGCTCGTTGGTGCGACTGTCCAGCACTTGACCTTCTATTTTGGTTTGCTGCGCATTAGCAGCAGTGCTTACAAGCAGAAAGAAGAAAAATGAAAAAAAACAATTCTTTTTCTTTGCTGTTTTAATTAAATGTAGTAATTTTGCCATCGCTTTAAATAATTTATAGTGAATGTTTAAAGTGGGTGTCCTCTCGCCTCTTTGCCGTCGGTTGTGGGGACACTTTTTTTGAAAAAACAAAGGGAACTTCCGGTTTTTTTATCAGGGACCAAAAACTTTTAAAAAAATGAAATTTGGAAGTTCCCCTTGTTTTTGTTTTTTTCTGTGTAATATTACGGCACAAAAGTACGCTGCCTTTTTGTTACCGAAAATACCCTTAATGGGGTATATTTTAATAACTGAATAAATGAATAATTGAATAAATGAAAGGCTAACGCTGGATTTTTCATTTATTCAATTATTCATTTTATATCGTCCCCGTTGAGCGTAGGCTCTGCCTACGTTCTGGCTAAAAACAAGCCTTTTGGCTTGTGCAAGTTTAGAAACTTGCTTTTAACTTGAGGGGTATAACCTATTCTTTAACGCACTTTACAGAATCATATCCCGCTATTTCTACAAGATATTCGTCCCAAGCATCAAGTGTGCTTGTAGAAGGCGGAAAGCCATAAGAACAATTGCTTTGTTCTGTAACATTGCCATTTTTCCAACATTGACAAGTTTTGCATACTTTGCAAGAACTCAATATGGATATACTGCTGATTGTCAGTATAAATAAAATTATATTTCTCATAATTCTGATTTTTCAATAATTAAACATTTAATTACCATACGGCGGATACATTTTCATATCTTTCATTCGCTCGTCTGGTGGATATGAAATTGTCCAATCTAAACCGTTCAAATCTTCCAATGTTAAATCATAACGCTGCAATGCCATCGTTTCATTTACCGTAAAATTTTCATCATTCATATGCGGTTCTATAAAAGTAGCATTTAAAATAAAAATTGATATACATTGCAAATTATCTAAATCAAATACTTTTTCCCACCAATCACCTAATGGACAAGGCCTTACTTGGTTGGAAGTTCCTGCATTTACTATTCTAAATTTATACGAAGTTGGGTATGATTCATTTATTGTGGTATCAGGATAATTTCCATATCTATATACATACACATCTTTTTCACTATTATTTTTTAAAATAATGGTTGAGTGGCGACCATCCTTAAAGTACATTGGGTCACAACTTATTGTTATTATTGATGCAAATATCAATAATACTGTTATTATTATTGTTTCTATTTTCATAATTATTACCTCCACCAAAAATCACTAATTAATTCCACCGAAAACAAATAACCCCGTTGAGCGTAGGCTCTGCCTACGTTCTGGCTAAAAACAAGCCTTTTGGCTTGTGCAAGTTAGAAACTTGCTTTTAACTTGAACGTAGGCAGAGCCTACGCACAACGAGGAATTGGGGACAAAGGTAAAAAATAGTTTTTATTATTTGCAAGAAAAAAGTAAAAAAAATTTTGTTTGAATAAAAATTGCAGGCATTGTTTAATAAGTATAGATAATTGTTTTTTTGAAAAAGAAATCCGGATTGCTTCGGGAACATTCAACCCGTGATTCGCATTATTCAATTATTCATTTTATATCGCCTCGCCAAGTCCGCGAATGTCGCGAAACACCTCGCCTGCCAGATGCAGTTTTTCTAATGCTTTTTTTCGGATTAAGATAAATTGGTCGTCATTTCTGTCGCGTTCGCCGGTGATATTGACATCAATTATTTCGCTGATGCGACCGGGGCGGGCGGTCATTATGGCGATGCGGTCGCTCAGGTAAATCGCTTCATCTACATCGTGGGTTACGAGGGCGATGGTGATGCCGGTTTGTTGCCATATCCGGCGCAGGGTGTCCTGCAAATCTACCCGCGTAAAGGCATCGAGCGCACCGAGCGGCTCATCGAGCAACAAGACTTTCGGCTCATTTATCAGGGCGCGGGCAATGGCGGCGCGTTGCACCATTCCGCCCGAAATCTCGTGTGGATAGGCGCGTTCAAAACCCGTTAAGCCCACAAGATTGATGTATTCCTGCACGCGGCTTTTGTTTGCCTTATACAGTTTTCGGGCTTTCAAGCCGAATGCAATATTTTCTTCTACCGTTTTCCAAGGGAAGAGTGCAGCCTGCTGAAAGACGTATCCGCGCTCAAAAGTCGGCTCGGTTATCCGCTGCCCTTCGATGGAAAGCGTGCCGCCCTGAGGTTGGTCAAGCCCCGCAATGAGGCGCAGCAGCGTGGTTTTGCCGCAGCCGCTCGCACCGATAAAGGAGATAAACTCGCCACGGCGAATATCCAATGAGGTGTTTTGCAACACCTCGGTCGGCTTGCCGTTGGTGTCGTAATAAATACGACTGACGTTTCTTATTTCTATTAATGTGTTGCTCATATTAGTCATATTTTTTTTAATTCTAAGCGCAAAGGTTTTACGCAAAGGGCGCAAAGAAAAACCATTTTTGCGTTCTTTGCGTAAACCTTTGCGCCCTTTGCGGTAAAAAAGTAAAACTCATTTCACTATTCCCCTTTGCCAACGCAGAAAGTAGTTCTTAAACAGAGTAATCACAGCCAATATGACGCTGAAAGCAATGCCCATAATGACGATGGAGGCATACACTTTGTCGTAAGCCGCCCACGCCCGCGCCCAGTTGATGTACCAGCCCAAGCCTGCTTTTGCACCGACCATTTCGGACACAACGAGCGTGAGGAAGGACAGTCCGGTGGCGGTGGCAATGCCGGTAAAAATGTTTGGTACGGTATTCGGTATTGCTACGTGGAAAAGCAGGTAGCGGTTGCTTGCGCCGAGCGTGCGGGCTACTTCGTAATATGCCTTCGGCGTTGCCAAGATGCCCTGCGCCACCATAAAGGCGATGGAAAACCACGAGGCAATCGTTATCAGAAACACGCCCGCCACAAAACTTGTGGGGAAAATCACTATCGCTATCGGTATCCACGCCACAGAGGGAATGACGCCGGTGAGTTTGATAATCGGAAAGAGCCAGTAATTCCACTGCCTACTCCACCCTATCAACACGCCGGTTACGATGCCGAGCGCGATGCCGCTTATCAATCCTACAAAGAAAAGGCGCAATGAATACAGACTGCTCACCAGCAAAGTGCCGCGTTCATTCACAATGACCTCAATGATTTGCGGCGGACCCGGGAAAAAGGGCAGTTGCAGCGTACCGCTTTTGGTGCTGAGCAAGTCCCACACGGTGAGCAAAATGCCGATGGCAAATATCAGTTGCGAACTGTGGTAGAGCCGTTCCCGCAAGTTCCATTTGACGAACACGGACAGCACCCACAAAGCCAATAAACCGAAAATGACAATGCCGAGCGTTGCCAAATAGTAATCGCTATTGACCGGCTGCACATTCGGCACATATCGCCCCACCACGAGGGCGGTGAAGAGCGAACCGAGCGCAGCGAAAAACCACGCTACGGACTGCGGCTTCCAGTATTGATTGTTTTTTGACATAATTGTTTTTTTTCCACCCCCTAACCCCCGCCGGCGGGGGAAAACCTAACGGTCGGATTGTTTGTATCCCGCTGCCGTTAGGTTTCCCCCTCAGGGAGGGGGTTAGGGGGAGGATTTATAAGTTATTTATTTTCAAATTAGTGCATTTTCTGTACTGTTGTATCTGCTGCATTATGCGCAGAGCCGAGTTCTTCATCGCCCAAGACATCAACATACAGATTATCCACAAACTTGTGTGTATCCAAATCTTTGGGCAGGAAGGCTGCCTTTTTCAGTTCATCAACAAAGTAGGTGGCATCGCCTTTGGCTTGCTGCTTGGTGGAGGCATCGTGCTTGGCGTGGTACTTGTAGCCGCGAATGAGTTCGGCAACAAATACCGTATCGCCGGTTGGAACGTAGCCTTTCTCCGTTACGATACGCGCCGTTTCTTCGGGGTTGGCGGCAATCCACTCGCTCGCCTTATGATAGGCACGCAGAATAGCCTTTATCCTTTCGGGGTTTTCGCGCAGTTGCTTGCCCGATGCGAAGAGGAAACAGCAATATTTACCCGCAAACAATGGGTCTGTGCTGATGTCGCAGAGGGAAGTGTAGCCGCGTTGTACGGCAATGGGTCCGAAAGGGTCCCAGAGGGCAACGGCATCTATCAAGCCTTTTTCGGCTACCGTAGGCAGTTGGTCGCGGGGGAAGGGCAGCCACGTTACGCCCTCTTTGGGGTCGATGCCGTGGTTGGCAACCAGAATGCTTGCCACCGCCATTGCCGATGAGCCGATTTCATCAACACCAATGCGCTTGCCTGCCAACTGCTCAACCGTCTTGATGGGCGAGCCGGGAGGCACAAGTATCTGAATGCAGCCCTGATGCAGTCCGGCAATGATTTTGATGTCCAAACCCTGATGTGCGGAGGGAAAAAACTGGAAATCGCCGTTTGCCACCGCGAATTTGCCGCTCGCCAAACCGATTTTCTGCGTTTCAAAGTCGCCGCTCACGAGGGTTACGTTTAAGCCTTCGCGCTCGAAAAAGCCTTTTTCGTAGGCTATGTATGAGGGCGCACCGCAAGCACCGCCGGGCAATGCTTGTATTTCTACATCGCCGTAAGGGTATTTTTCGCTTGCGTTTTGGGTTTGGCTGTGATTACCCCCGCAGGCAACGGCAAGGAGTGCCACTGCTGCAATAATTGTTGTTTTGATTGATTGTTTCATTGTTTTTTATGTGTTTTATTCTTCGTGTTCCTTCGTGTCTTCTTCGTGCTTCTTCGTGTAACAATTAATAAATTACACGAAGAAACACGAAGAAGGCACGAAGATACACGAAGGAAAAAATCAGAGAAGTGCTTTTTCAAATGCCTGTTTTAAATCATTAATCAAATCATCGGCATCTTCCAAACCGATGGAGAGGCGTATGGTTTCGGGCGTGATGCCGGCAATGAGTTGTTCGCTTTCGGGCAATTCGCGGTGCGTGTTTTTGGGCGAATTGATGATGAGCGAGCGGGCATCGCCCAGATTGGCGTGATAAGAAAAGATTTCTTTTGCATTGATGAACTTGTAAATTTCTTCCTGCGTGCCGTTGAACTCAAAAGAGAGCAAGCCGCCAATGCCTTTGGGCAGGTATTTATCTGCCAATGCTTTGAAGGGACTGCTCGCGAGTTTGGCATAATTTACTTTGCGCACTTTTGGGTGCTGTTCGAGCCATTGGGCTATCTTCAATGCCGAGTCGCTTTGGCGTTGCACGCGGAGGTTGAGGGTTTCTACGCCCTGCAATATCTGGTAGGCGTTGAAAGGCGAGAGCGATGCGCCGAGTTGTGCCAAATACAGGGTGCGGATACGCGCCGTGAATGGGAAGGCGGGGAATGCCTCTGCTACGCTGCGGTTTCCGAGCGTGTGCGATATGCGTTGAAACTGCGGGTGCTTGCCGGCGCCGTAGTTGAATTTGCCGCTTTCGAGTATCAAGCCGCCGATGATTGCGCCGTGTCCGCTCAATGCTTTGGTGGCGGAATATACTACGATGTCCGCGCCGTGTTTAATCGGGTTGAAGAGGTAGGGCGTAGCGAGGGTATTATCTACGATGAGAGGCAGCCCGTTCTCGTGTGCCAATGCGGCTATCTTTTCGATGTCGGCAATGGCGGTGATGGGGTTGCTCACGGTTTCGATGTAGATAGCCCGCGTATCCGGTTTGATGAGGGCGCGGTACTCGTCGAGGTTGTTTACGTCATTGACGAGGTCGATTTGCACGCCGAGGTAGGGGAAAAGACTTTGGTAGCCTTCGTAAGTACCGCCGTAAATTTGTTTAGCGGCAATCACGCGCCCGCCTTCACCGGCGTTTAAGATGGCGTAGGATACGGCTGCTTGTCCCGATGCCAGCGATACGGCTGCAACGGCACCATCAAGGGCGGCTATGCGCTGCTCGAGAACGCCATTGGTGGGGTTGCCCACACGGGTGTAAAGGAATGCTACTTCTTGAAAAGAGGTAATCTTGTCTGCACGTTCCGGCGTGCGGAGGTCAAACGCCGTTGTCTGGTAGATTGGCACTTGGATTGAATCGTTGTGGTCTTTGGGGTTGTAACCCGCGTGAATTTGTTGGGTTGCGAAACCCTTTTGTTCTGTACTCATTTTTTTAGTTTATAAAGTTTTTAAAGTTATCAAGTTTATAAAGTATCGGTGCAGCGCACCGTAATATTTGTAGATTTCGATTTAGCAATGATACCAAAGGTGCAGCGCACCGTAATATTGCGGTGCTACGCACCTTTGGTTGAAAAAATCCATTCATTGCTACAAATATCGGCGGTGCTACGCACCTTTTTTATTGATATGACGCATCATACTCCGCTGCCGTGCTGCCTTCGTATCCATAGTTCTGCCACAAGCCGGTCGGGTTTTTGTCCCGCTCGGTTTGGGGAATGGGGAAACGGTAGTTCTTTTTGCTGACGGCGGACTTTGCTTTCTCGGTATCGCCTACTGATTTGCGAGTGCCGTCTGCCTCTATTTCCAACACGCCGCTTACTTCTACATCAACATCTTTGTTCTTCTGTATCAACACACGCCAGCGCACGAGGTCAAACCAACGCTGTTGCTCATACACAAACTCGAAAAAACGCTCGTCTTGTATGTCCGTGCGGAACTTGTCGGCATCGCCGGCGAGGTTGTGCGTGTCATCGCCAAAGGCGCGTTCTCGTACAATATTTAATGTAGTGTAAGCATCGCCCGTTTGTCCGAGTTCGTTCTGTGCTTCTGCTTTGATGAGCAAGATGTCGGCATAGCGAAGTATGATTCGGTCGAGGTTACGTTCCTGCGCACCACGCACGGGGTCGTCTATGCGGATAGCCTTACGGAAAAGGGGAATACGGTAATCCACCAAGTTATAACCCGGCTTTTCGGGGTTGGTTTCCTTCGGGTTTTTCAGACTGATGGTGTATGAGCCTTCGCGGCGCGTGTCGGCGGGGTCAAACTTGTAGTACGCCCACCAGCCTGCGGGTGCAAGGTGGTTTGTGGCATTGGGGTTGGCAAAGCCTTCGGCAAAGGCGCAGTGCGTCATATGGTTGCCGCCATCGCCATCGGCGTATTGCGACACGGCGTGATGAGCCGTAAAGATGATTTCCTTACCGTTCTTCAAGCCTTCTACCCATTGCCAGTTGTCGGTGAAGGTTGCTTCAAGTTCGTATTCATTGGAAGAAATAACAGCATCGGCTGCCTTTACCGATTTGTCGAACAGGTCTGCCTTATTGACATCTGTGCCGGTTTGCGCCCAAGTGAGATACACCTTTGCGAGCAATCCCTGCGCTGCGCCCTGCGTGGCACGTCCCAAGTCCGAGCCTGCGTATTCGCTCTTTTTGGGCAATGCGGAGGCATCTTTCAAGTCCTGTTCTATTTGTGCATAGATTTTGTCTATCGGTTGGCGGGTAACGTTCTCGCCATCGGTGGTATGCAGTACCAGCGGCAGGTCGCCCCAGAACTGTACGGCATAGAAATAATAGAGCGCACGGAGGAATTTTGCCTCGTTCACCGCGCGCGCCTTCACGGGCGATGTGCCGTTTTTCTCAGCATTGTCTATCACATTGTTGGCTGCCGTGATGCCCTGCCAGAGGTATTGCCAAACGCCTGCTACAATGGCATTGCCGGCAGCGTATTTGAAGATGGGCAGTGTGGCGCCGCCGTCTCCGCGTTGTGCCTCGCCGCTTTGAGTTCCTTCGCCCGTGCCTTCCGCCAAATAGTTGATGTAGGTACTCAACAGCGAGTTGGGAACGTACACGGCATTGACAGCCACGATGGCATCGTTGTCCGTTTTGAAGAAATTGTCGCCCGTTATTTGTCCTTTGGGCGTGAGGTCAAGTCCGTCTTCGCAAGCGGCGAAGGATATGGCTAAACCTATCAGTATAAATGCTATCTTTTTCATATAATCTATTTTTTATTTGTTTGTTTTTTGTAGGGGCAGGGCGTGCCCTGCCCTCCATATTATGTTATGTTATTCTAATGTAGGGGGCAGGGCGCACCCTGCCCCTACGTATTATAATGTCAAATTAACCCCAAACAGAAACGTTCTTGCCGAAGGATATGCACCGAAGTCTATACCTTGAAAGAGGCTGCTGCTTTCGTCGCCGCCGTAGCGTGAAGATTCGGGGTCGTAGCCTTTGTATTTAGTAATGGTAAATACGTTTTGCGCCGATGCGTAAATTCTCAAACGCGCCGATGGAACAAACTGCAAACGTACCGGCAGGGTGTAACCGACCGTGATGTTTTTCAGTTTCAAGTACGAAGCATCTTCTACATAACGGCTGTCCAAACGCAATGAAGCAGCGGGGGCTACTTTGCCGATTTCGTTTGACGGATTGCTCTCTGTCCAACGGTCGGTGAGGTCGCTGCTCAGGTTGTAACCTTTGCCGGTAAATGTTTCGAGGTTTTGGCGCAAGCCGTTGTAGAGGCTGTTGCCATACGAGCCTGCAAAGGCAAAGGAGAAATCGAGGTTTTTGTAAGTCAGTGCGCTCGACAAGCCGTAAGTGAATTTCGGCTGCACGCTGCCCAACACTTTGCGGTCGCTGTCGTCAATCACGCCATCGCCGTTTTGGTCTTTGTACTTCACATCGCCTGCATTTACGCCTGTTGCCCAACTCGGTTTAGGCGTACCCGCAGCCTCTGTTGCATTTTGTACGATGCCGTCAAATTCCAAGCCGTAGATAGAGCCCAAAGGTTCGCCCACTTTCACGAGAACTACCTGACCGCTGCTTACCTGTACGAGGGTTTGCAACTCTTTGCTATCCACATAAGGGAAGAATTGTTTTTGTCCGCCCAAGTCTGTAACCTCGTTCTTGTTGTGTGCAATGTTGGCATTCACTGTCCAGCGGAATCTTCTTTTGTCAATAATCACGCCGCCGAGTTCGAGTTCCACACCTTTGTTTGTTACGCTGCCCACGTTGGCAAGTTTAGAAGTAAAGCCTGTGGTTTGTTCCACCGGAATATCCACCAAAAGGTCGTTTGTTTTCTTGCTATATACATCAACGCTTACCGTCAAGCGGTCTTGCCATACGCCCAAATCAACGCCGATGTTGCCCTGCGTGGTGGTTTCCCATTTCAGGTCGGGATTGGCGAGGTTGCCGCGAATGTAGCCGGCTGCCAAGTTTCCGCCGAGTGAGTAAAGGACAGGCTTGTAAGAATCCGCAAAGCGGTAGTCGCCTATTTCCTGATTGCCCACAACGCCGATGCTGGCACGGAGTTTCAAGTTATTAATCTCGCTTGATTGATTAAAGAAGTTTTCTTTTTCAATATTCCAAGATACGCCCAAGGAAGGGAAGTAACCCCATTTTTGTCCTTTGGCAAAGCGCGAAGAGCCGTCAGCGCGGAAAGATGCCGTTACGTTATATCTGTCGAGCAAGGAGTAATTGACCCTGCCGAGCCACGAGTGCAATGCGCCTTCCACTATGCCTGATATGGGAGAAATCAGATTGGAGCCGCCTGCGAGGTCATTATAACCCAATGACTCGTTCAAGTAATTGGTAGAAGACGAGGCAGAATATTTGGAAACAGTCTGTTGATTGGTGTAGCCCGCCAAGACATCTAATAAATGTATGTCGTTGAAACGTTTGTTGAAGTTCAACGTAAACTCGTTTTGCCAAGTGTTGTAATATTTGTTGCCGATAGAGCCGTAGCCGTTGGTCAATAAGCCGATACCCGATGTAGAGGGCGCGTAGAAACTTTGCTCGGTTTGGTTGAGGTTAAAGCCGGAGTTGATTTTAGCACTCAAATAAGGCAAAATGGCGTATCGTGCGTAGAAGTTGGCAAGCACAGAGGTGTTGCGCGTTTCTGCGGTGGTGTTGTCCAAGTCCGAAATGGGATTGACCGCCTGCCCGTTGAGCGTGAAGTCCGCATCTGCCAGCGGGAAGTTGTAGTTATACGAGCCGTCTGCGTTGTAAATGGGGAAGACCGGCGCCTGACGCAGCGCGTAGTCGAAACTGCCGGACACGCGACCGCCGGAGTTCTTCGAGGCATAGTTGGCAAAGCCGCTCGTCTTCGTCTGGTTTACACTGACGTTTGTACCCACGTTCAGTTTCTTGTTAAAATCGCGGTCAAGGTTTACGCGCCCGCCGAAACGTTCCAAGCCCGTGTTGCGCACAATCCCTTCTTGGTCGGTATAGTTGCCCGAAATCAAGTAGCGCGTTTTCTCATCTCCGCCGCTTATCGAGAGTTGGTGCGTGTGCGTAAAGCCGGTGTTCAACGCCTCGTCTTGCCAGTCGAAGTTGCGGTTGCGGTCGATGCCGTCTGTTGTGCCGTAGGCAGCGATGCGCCAGTCTTTGCCGGTAGCCTCTTCGTAGAGGTCTGCCCACTCTTTGCCGGTCAGCAGGTCGAGTTTCCTGGCAGCCTGCGACCAACCGAAGGAGTTGGTATAGTTGATGACGCTCTTTCCTTTTTGCCCCTTTTTGGTGGTGATGAGGATAACGCCGTTTGCGCCGCGCGAGCCGTAGATAGCCGTTGCGGAAACGTCTTTGAGCACTTCCACGCTTTCCACGTCAGCGGGGTTGATGCTCGAGAGGGGATTCAGTCCGCCGTCAAACTTGCCGCCGCCGGTGCGGGTGGCTGCGTTGTCGTTATATACGATAACGCCGTCTATCACATAGAGCGGCTCGTTGCCGCCGGTGATGGAGTTTCCGCCGCGAATGCGCACTTTGGAGGTTGCGCCCGGCGCACCGGAGTTGGCACTGACGTTTAAGCCTGCCACCTGCCCGCTCAAAGCGTTGTCGATGGACACAGTGGGCTGTTTCAACGCCTCTTTGTTCACCGTTACCACCGAGCCGGTGAGTTCTTTGCGCTTTTGCGTGCCGTAGCCCACTACCACTACGGTGTTGAGCAAATTGCGGTCTTCTTGCAGGAAGACGGTGAGCGGCTCGCTGTATTCGTAAATTTCAAGTTCCGTGTTTTTGTAGCCCGCATAAGCCACCGTCAGCGTAATGGGCAGGGCATCTACTTTGATGCTGAACTTGCCGTTGTCATCTGCGCCGGTGCCTGTTTTGCCGTCCGGCAGGGTGATGATAGCCCCTGCGAGCGGCTCATCGGTTTGCGTATCGAGGATACGCCCTTCTATTTTGTGTTCTGCAAAAGTCGCTGCAGAAATCAACAAGAAGAAAACTGAAAGGAAATAACTTTTCTTTTTTGTAGTTGTAAATGTAATCATTGCTTTAAATGTTTTTTTTTAGTGAATGTTTTTGTGTATCCCCTTTCGCCTTTTTGCCGTCGGTTGTGGGGATATGGTTTTTAGTTATTAGTTTTTTAGTTATAAGTTATTAATGCGAATCACGGATTGAATTAGCCCGTTAGGGCTTACATATCAATAGAAAAAAATGCTTGTTTGGTCTTTTTCCCCGTAGGGGATACATAAAAATAGATATTGTGAATGTCCTACGGACATTTCAGATAAATAGAAATCATTGTTATTCTATTGATATGAATGCCCTATCGGGCAAAAAATACATACTTCAACTCGTTATTGGCATTATTATTAGTTATCAGTGGCGCATTATCGCGCTTTTCAGAAAGCCTGCTTTCCGGTATTCTTTTCTTTTTTTCATTTGGTTGATTGATTTTTTTGTTGTTAAACACTATTTTTCCTAATACTAAACATACATAGAGAGATGCACTTCATTAAAAAAATGCAATGGTAAACAGAATAAAAGGTTGTTTGGGAAAATCAGGCGCAACAGCGCATTCGCATTCGCATAGAACACGAAAACATTGAAAGATTGGTATGTGAAAAATGATTTGCCGTCATTGTTTTTGGTATTTGAGAAATACGATGCAAAGGAACAGGGTTTCTCTGATATGGGAAATACCCTTGTTAGGGTATTTTTGGGAGAATGTTTTTATTTTTATTGACCGTAGGGGCGTTGCGTGCAACGCCCTCTTTTCGCCATAAAGAAAGGACGTTGCACG
>JAISJU010000141.1 GCA_031261165.1 Prevotellaceae bacterium | reverse complement strand
GCGGCTTGTTGGTAATCGCCAACAACATTTTCATAAACCAATGTTTCACCGCCTTGTTCCTCAACCCTGAAATTGATTTTTCTAAATCCGCCATAATAAGCGTAAAGCGTTACAATCAAAACAATTAGGATTGCAATGGTGATTAAAATAATTTTCATAACTTTCATTTTTGTATAATTTAATTTTATGTCGGTTTTATTTTTTTGCGTATCAAATTTTCTATACCTTATAAAACATATCCGTTTCCCATCGTGCCGGATTATTATTAATGTAATCAACAATAATCCAATGCCGTTTTTCATTTTGGATAATGTGTTCAAAATAATTGCGTTGCCAAACGGAATAACCGATTTGTTTTGTAACGCCGATTTTGAAACCGCGAATGATGGCACCGATTGTTCGTGATGTTCCGCACGGTTGCCGCCGTAGGGGCGAATAATTATTCGCCCTTTTATCATTCGCCCATTCATCATTTGGCAATTCATTGTCATTGGGCGAATGATTATTCGCCCCTACGCCGGTACCGTCATCATTTGTAATAATCTCAATTATTCCGTGTATATGATTCGGCATTACCACAAATTCGTGCAACGCAACATTCGGATAATGTTGCTGAATGTCCAACCAGCAATCATTTGCCGTTTTGCCGTATTCATTCAAAATCATTTCGCCGTCCGTAATTGCCCCAAATATACATTCGTGGTTTTGCACACATATCGTTACAAAATACAACCCTGCCTGCGAATAATCATAATTTCTCAGGCGAATGCTGCGGCGATGATGTATGTCGGGGTTGTAGGGCATTGAGAATTTATTTTATTCCATGAAAAACAGGGTCTTGTTCATATGATTGCATTGGTAATTTTTGATAAATCTGTTTTGTATTACTTACTTTCATTAAATCTTTATCAAAATAAAAAACAAAATAATTCACAAGTTCATCACCTTTGTCATTTTTAGACTTATAAATATGTCCCATTTTCCAACCTATAAAATCGGGAACAAATATTGATTTTAATGAATCGCATAAATTTTCATAATACAGTATTGAATCTTGATACCATTGTTCTTGCTTTAAATCATCATATTGTCCATCACTATGTTCAATAAAGTCGGAAATTCCTTTCAAATTAGAATATCTTTTATATTCTAATGTGTTTTCAAAAGAAGTAAAAGCAGAATCAAGCGAACTGAAAATTATTGGGTTATAACCATTTATATTTGATTGCTCAATACAATACGTTTTTATTATTTTTTGAGCAATTTTTTCTTGTGTTGGATTACAAGAAATTAAAAACATTACACTTGAAAATAGAATTATTCTTTTCATAAAATACTAATTTTTAATCACATAAATTAAATAAATCACTCTAAAATCACAGTTCAGACTAAATAACCCTCACCGCCCCCTTATCCGCCGAACTTACCAAACTCGCATAAGCCCGCAATGATTTGGAAACAACCCGATTACGGTCTTTTGCCGTCCAAGCCTCTTTGCCGCGGGCTTCTTCTTCGGCGCGGCGTTGCGCCAATTCTTCATCGGACACTAAAACATTTATGGAACGATTTGGAATGTCGATTTCGATAACATCGCCATCACGTACCAAGCCGATGGCACCACCCGATGCGGCTTCGGGCGAGATGTGTCCGATGCTCAAGCCCGATGTACCGCCCGAAAATCGTCCGTCTGTTATCAGGGCGCACTCTTTGCCGAGGTGCCGCGATTTGATGTACGAAGTCGGGTACAGCATTTCCTGCATTCCCGGTCCGCCTTTGGGTCCCTCGTGGGTGATAACCACCACATCGCCGCTTTGCACCCGTCCGCCGAGAATGCCGTCACAAGCCGCATCCTGCGAAGTGAAAACCTTTGCCGTACCTTTGAAATGCCATATACTTTCGTCAACGCCCGCCGTTTTTATCACACAGCCATCGAGGGCAATGTTGCCTTTGAGAATGCCCAAGCCGCCGTCTTTGGTGTAGGCGTGGGCGATGTCGCGGATACAGCCGTTGGCGCGGTCGGTGTCAAATGTTTCGTAATATTCCGATTGACTGCCCATTACCAAATTAAATTTGTTGGCAGGGGCGGATAAATAAATTGAAAATTGTGAATTGAAAATTGAAAATTTCTGCATCGCCTCTTTCAATGTCAAACCATCAACCCGCAAAACCGAATTGTCAATCAATCCGCCTTTGTCCAATTCCGCCAAAATTCCTAAAATTCCGCCCGCGCGATTTACATCTTGAATATGATATTTTTGCGTATTGGGTGCCACTTTGCTCAAACACGGCGTTTTACGCGAAAGCGCATCAATATCGTCCATCGTGAAATCCACGCCTGCCTCATTGGCAACTGCCAAAAGGTGCAAAACGGTATTCGTAGAGCCGCCCATCGCAATGTCAAGCGTCATAGCGTTGAGAAAGGCGGGGCGAGTAGCGATGTTCAGCGGCAACACGCTTTCGTCGCCATCGCGGTAGTATTTATAGGTATTTTCCACAATCAGTTTGGCGGCATCTTTAAAAAGGTTAATGCGATTTTCGTGCGTGGCTACAATCGTGCCGTTGCCGGGCAAAGCCAAGCCGATAGCCTCGTTGAGACAGTTCATCGAATTGGCGGTAAACATTCCGCTGCACGAGCCGCAAGTGGGGCAAGCCGCAAATTCTATCTTTGAAACCTGCTCGTCGCTCACGCTTTCGTCTGCCGATTGTATCATTGCATCAATCAAATCCAACTTCACCACTTCTCCCCCTCTTGTGGAGGGGGTTGGGGGGAGGCTTCCTGCCTCCATTGGACCGCCCGACACGAAAACGGCGGGGATATTCAGCCGCATCGCCGCCATCAGCATACCGGGCGTGATTTTGTCGCAATTCGAGATGCATACCATCGCATCGGCTTTGTGGGCGTTTACCATATATTCTACGCTGTCGGCGATAATGTCGCGCGAGGGCAGCGAATAGAGCATTCCATCGTGTCCCATCGCGATACCGTCATCAATGGCAATGGTGTTAAATTCGGCAGCAAAACAACCGAGTTTTTCGATTTCCTGTTTTACGAGTTGCCCGATTTCGTGCAAATGCGTGTGTCCGGGAACGAACTGCGTAAATGAATTGACAATGGCAATAATCGGCTTTCCGATTTGCTCATCTTTCATACCGTTGGCACGCCACAGAGCGCGTGCGCCCGCCATTCGGCGACCTTGCGTGGAGGTGTAACTTCTGAGGGGATTTTTCATTTGAATATTTGATTTTATTTTAACAAAAAACCTTTCCCATTGCGAGTGAGAAAGGTCGTATTACTTTTAATTTTTTCGTATTAACACATAACCATCTCACTCTTAATCTTTGATGACCAAAAGCACTGTGACGGCTACTATTGAAAATTGTTTTTCCATTTTTCTGTAAAAATAACAGCGCAAAATTACGAATTTATTTTTTATCAACAAAAAAATATTAGAAAAAAGATTGTTTTTACACGATTTTTTTATGATTTATCAATTCAACAAAGAAAAAAATCAATTTCGTTCAAACGTCAATCTTTCGCCTCTTGTATCCTCATTCAATTTCCCATTGTCAAAAACCAGCACCCCATTGACAAAAGTATGCGTAACCTGCGCATTAAACTGCCTACCCTCAAACAGCGACCAACCGCATTTTGACAAAATATTGTCTTTTCCGACAGTCCAAATTTTGTTCGGATTAATCAGCACTAAATCGGCAAAATAACCTTTGCGGATAAAACCGCGCTTGCTTACATTATATAATATGGCGGGATTGTGGCACATCTTTTCCACTAATTTTTCGCGGGTGAGGTAGCCTTTTTTCACTAATTCGAGCATTGCCGCGAGCGAATATTGTATAAGCGGAATGCCCGAAACGGCGGTGAGCGCATCGCCCGTTTTGTCTGCCAAAAGGTGCGGCGCGTGGTCGGTGGCGATACAGTCTATCGTATTGTCGGCAAGCGATTTAAGCAATGCCTCTTTGTTGGTTTTCGCTTTGATGGCGGGGTTGCACTTGATTTTCGCGCCCAAAGTTTCGTAATCTTCGCTGTCGAACAAAAGATATTGCGGACAAGTTTCGGCGGTGATTTTTTTGTCGCGCAGCGATACATTATTAAATAGAGCCAATTCTTTGGCAGTGCTGACGTGCAAAACGTGCAAACGGGCATTATGTTTTTTCGCCAATTCCACCGCCAAACTCGTGGATTGATAGCACGCATCTTCCGAGCGGATTTCGGCGTGATATTTTATCGGAATGGGCTGTTCATCAAACTGTTGCTTGATTTTTTCGGCGTTGGCGGAAATGATGCTCGAAACTTCGCAATGCGCAGCAATGAGCAGGGGTGAAGTTTTGAAAATTTCTTCCAATTTTGCCCTTTCATCTACCAGCATATTGCCTGTTGATGCGCCCATAAACAACTTTAAACCGCAGATTTTCTTTGGATTGGCGTTTTTTATTTCGTCTATATTTGTGTTTGTTGCGCCGAGATAAAATGAGTAATTGATTAGCGATTTTTCGGCGGCGATGCGGCATTTTTCTTCCACAAGTTCGAGCGTGGTGGTTTGCGGAACGGTGTTCGGCATATCCATAAACGATGTTACGCCGCCCGCAGCAGCAGCCCGCGATTCCGTGTAAATATCGGCTTTGTCCGTCAATCCGGGCTCGCGGAAATGTACGTGTTCATCAATCACACCCGGTATAAGCCATTTGCCTTGTGCATCAATAACTTGGCTTTCCAAAATGATTTTTTCGGGTACTTCTTCCTTGAATATTTTTTCAATCAAATTATCCTTTATCAGCACCGAGCCGGTGAAACTTTTACCTTCGTTGATAATTTTTGCTTGATGGATAAGTGTCTGTTTCATTGGTTTTTCTGTGGATATTTTCTGAAAAAACTTTGCCATTTCAACTTGATGATGCCCCAAACGGCTTCGTTGAAAATGCCGCCGTTCATTTTGGATACGCCCAAAATGCGATTTGTGAAAATAATAGGCACTTCCGTGATTTTGAAACCGCATTTGTAAGTTGTAAATTTCATTTCGATTTGGAAAGCATAACCTTTGAATTGGATATTGTCCAACTCGATGGTTTCCAACACATCGCGGCGATAGCATACAAAACCTGCGGTGGTGTCGGCAATTTTTACGCCCAAAATAATTTGCACATATTTTGAGGCAAAATAGGACATCAGCACACGCCCGATAGGCCAATTTACCACATTCACACCACTGATGTAGCGCGAGCCGATAGCCAAATCCGCACTTTTTTCGGCGCAAGCGGCGTAAAGTTTCAGCAAATCGTCAGGATTGTGCGAAAAATCTGCGTCCATCTCGAAGATGTAATCGTATTTTCGCTCGATACTCCACTTGAAACCTGTGATGTAGGCAGTGCCAAGTCCGAGTTTTCCGCTGCGTTCGAGCAAATGCAGTTTTTCGGGAAACTCGCTTTGCAAAGTCTTGATAATCTGCGCTGTGCCGTCCGGCGAGCCGTCATCAACTACCAAAATATGAAACGCTTTCGGCAATTTGAAAACATATCGAATAATGCTTTCGATGTTTTCTTTTTCGTTATAAGTCGGGATAATTACAATGCTGTCTGACATAAGAGATATTTTTTTGCAAAGTTAGCGGTTTTTCTTGTGAAAATTACAACCGGAAAAATATTTTTCCAAAAATATTGTTTTTTTGAAATAAAACCCTTACTTTTGCCTCTCGTTAAATATTAATCTTAATTCATAAAAATACGATGAAAAACAACATTTTTGCATTAACAACCGAAGAGTTGAAGAAAATTGCCGGTTCTTTCAAAGAAAGAATTGAAGAAGGTCTAATAAAAGACAATCAGGAAATTTTGTGTATTCCTACGCACATTACGCCGAAATCCGAAATTCCGAACGGTAAAGTGCTGGCACTCGACTGGGGCGGAACAAACTTCCGCGCTGCCGTGGTGGAATTTAAAGACGGAAAGTCGAAAATTTTGGAAAGAGCAGAATGCAAACTCTCTGCCAAAGAAAAAGACACGCAAGGCACACAGGCAGATTTGTATGGCGCAATGGCAAATACGATTGGCACACTCCAACTGCTTGACGAATCCGTTACCAGTATCGGCTACTGTTTTTCATATCCGGCAGCAGCCCGCTTAAATGGCGATGCTATTCTGCTCAGATGGACAAAGGGTATTGATGTGAAAGATATGCTGGGCGAAGAAAAACAGCCGAACAATCCGAAAAATATTACCGGCGAGACTTTCGTGCAATATCTCAACAATCACAAAAATATCAAACCGACCTTTACCAATATTAAGGTAATTAACGACACGGTTGCCTGCCTTTTCGGCGGTTTGAGTGCCAGCGATTTCGACAGTTATATCGGTTTGATTGTCGGCACAGGCACTAATATGGCAAGTCTGATGCGCCTTAACCAGATAAAAAAACTGAACAGCGAAGTAGATTGGATTGTTCCCATCAATCTCGAATCGGGTAACTTTAATCCACCGTACCTGACTGTTATTGACGGTTTGGTAGATGCAGTATCGAACAACAAAGGCTCACAACGTTTTGAAAAAGCCATTTCGGGCGGCTATCTCGGCGAAATTTTCAAAACAGTCTTTATGAACGAGAAAATAGAATATGATTTCAATGGTGAACATTTGTCGGCTATACTCGAAAATCCGAACAACTATTCGGCTGAATGGGCAAATGCAGCACAGGCAATTACTGCTCGCTCGGCAAAATTAGTGGCTTCCTCCATTGACGGACTTGTACAAGTGCTTGTAAAACAAGATGCCGGAATAAAAAATATTGCTTTGGCAGCAGACGGCAGTTTATTTTGGAAAACACCGGGTTACAAAGATTTAGTAGAAAAAGAACTGAAAATTTTATTGCCCGAAAATGTTACGATAACCATTCTGCCCGTAATGGAAGACCCCAATCTGACAGGCGCGGCTATTGCGGCACTTTCGTAATTATAAAAATTGTCAGAACGCAAATTACGCAAATAGCGCAAATTTACGCAAATTTTCATTTTAAATTTATTTGCGTAAATTTGTGTGATTTGCGTAATTTGCGTTCAAGAATTATTTTTTGTAAGTTTGCGGCTTTAAAAATATAATATCCAAAAATCTAAAATTATGGCAAAAATAAAACCATTCAAAGGCATTCGCCCCCCAAAAAACTTGGTAGAAAAAGTGGCATCGCGCCCTTATGACGTGCTAAACTCCGAAGAGGCTCGCGCAGAAGCGGCAGGCAACGAAATGTCGCTCTACCACATCATTAAACCCGAAATTGATTTTCCCGCCGGCACTGACGAACACAATGAAAAAGTGTATCAAAAAGCCATTGAGAATTTTGAGAAATTCCAAAAAAACGGCTGGCTTGTGCAAGACAGCGAAGAAAAATACTACATTTACGCCCAAACAATGAACGGCAAAACGCAATACGGTTTGGTGGTTTGCGCAAATGTGGAAGATTATCTGAACGAAAACATCAAAAAACACGAACTCACGCGGCGCGACAAAGAAGAAGACCGTATGAAACACGTGCGTGTGAATAATGCCAACATCGAGCCTGTGTTTTTTGCTTATCCTGCTGAAAAAGAGTTGGATACAATCGTTTCCAACATTGTGAAAAACCAACATCCCGAATACGATTTCACTGCGCCCGATGGTTTTGGGCATCATTTTTGGGTAATCAATGACAAGAAAACTGTTGCAAGAATTACCGAACTTTTTGCAGCCATTCCTTCGCTTTACATTGCAGACGGACACCACCGCACTGCCGCCGCCGCCCTCGTTGGCGCGGAAAAGGCAAAGCAAAATCCCAAGCACAAAGGTGATGAAGAATACAACTATTTTCTCGCCGTATGTTTTCCCGACAACCAACTGAATATCATTGACTACAACCGCGTTGTAAAAGATTTGAACGGTTTGACGGACAGCGAATTTTTGAAAGCGTTAGAGAAAAACTTTATCGTAGAAGAAAAAGGCGCAGACATTTACAAACCCGAAAAACTGCACAATTTCAGCCTGTATCTATCAGGGAAATTCTACTCGCTCACCGCCAAAGCAGGCACTTACAACGACAGCGACCCCATCGGCGTGCTTGACGTAACGATTTCTTCCAACTTGATTTTAGACGAAATTCTCGACATCAAAGACCTCCGCAGCGACAAACGCATTGACTTTGTGGGCGGTATTCGCGGCTTGGGCGAACTGAAAAAGCGCGTGGATAGCGGCGAAATGCGCGTGGCACTTGCGCTCTATCCTGTTTCGATGAAACAACTGATTGACATTGCCGACACGGGCAACATTATGCCACCGAAAACTACTTGGTTTGAGCCAAAACTGCGGTCGGGGTTGGTGATACATAAGTTGGTATGAAAAAAATTGTTTTCCTGATGTCAGGAAAATGGTAAAATAAAAATCCCTAACAACATTTGAAACGTTGTTAGGGATTTTTTAGAATTTAATTTCATTTATAATCGGATTGAAATAACTGTCGAAATCTATTTATCAAGATTATTCTTTCACAATCTTACTAACCGCCATTCCTTTATCCGTATAAACTTTAAGCAAATAAACGCCTGCAGGCAAAGCCGATACGGACAGTTTTTCGTTAAAGTTGTTTTCCGAAAGCAGCAAAACACCTGTTAATGAGTAAATTTCTACTTTCTGTATCTGCAAATCGGATTTTATAAAAATCTCGTCTTTCACAGGATTGGGGAAAATTTTCAATTGTCCGGCAACCACATCATCTATTCCACTTGTACTTGTTTCAAACAGTACCGCAATACTGTGATTATCAGCAATATTTGTGAAAGTATAATAACCGTCTGCCTTTGCCTGCGCGTTGGGAATTTCATCTACCATCACCAAACGGATTTGATAACCGTTGTCGGGCGTGATAACAAAGGTTTTGTTGCTGCCTGCATTGAGGGTTACGTTGCCTTCGGGCGCGATTATGCCGCCTGCGTTCCACTGATAGTAAGCGTAAGATTGCTTCCTGAACCGGTAAGTGTCCAAGTGCAGTCGCCAGTAGTGCCGCTTGTTTGTGCGGCGAGGTTTAGCGCAAGGGCTAAACACAAGATTGTTGTTAGAATTTTTTTTGTCATATTACATTGTATTTTAATTATTTGTATTTTTACAAGATTTTCCGCCAATCTGGGAGTTGAGACTGTCCAAAAAGTGGACAGCCTCCTTTTTCCCAAAACGGTACGCCTCACATTTAGTGAAGAAAGTTATGTATCAATAACCTCTTCCCGGATACCAGCCAGTAGGTTTACCCGGCATACCGCTTTTATGGCACACATAAAAATTTGCATCTTCAGTACTCACCATTTGTACAGACGGGCAATCTGTATCTATACCGGCTCCAGACTTTGTACTTGGTCCCCAGGGGAGTATAGCATAAGGTCCATATTCTAACTTACATCTATCGCAATTCATAATAATCCCTCCTTTCTGAAAAATTTTCTCCCTACTCCTGTCGTCTTTCGGGAACTGACGCGGTTTTTTGAAATGGTTTCTCGCCCCATTGCGCTGCAAATAGTTGCACCCGCTGCTTTTGTAAATAATTGATACATAAAAAATTTAAATTTAAAGTGATAAAATAGTGATAAAAAAACATTTCGTTTTTGCACATAAAAATAGCGTGAAACCTCCCTTACTGCTGTACAAGGTGTTCCACGACCTTTTAAATATTACTTTGATTGAGTGTAATATTCGCCATTCTCCTAAGGAAAGCCCACGCTATGCGCAGGCATTCACTTAATTTGAAGAATGGCTTGTCGATTTGTGGAACTTCGTACAGCCGGAAAATCAGTAAATGCTAAATTTTTATATGTCTGTTTTATAGTGCTTTATGCACATTTTTTTTCTGTTTCTTATATTGTAAAATTTTTATTTATAATTGACAGTGCAAAGGTAATATTTGTTTTTGAATTAGATTAAATATTCCTCAATAATTCCCCTGCTGTCATTTCCATTTTAGAAAATGCAAACAGTTTCTTGCCTAAATCTTTCAATGAAGCCCCGATGTGATATAAATCGTTGTCAATCACAAGAAAACGGTCGTGTATGTTCGGTTTTTCTTCAATGAAAATCTCGGCATATTGGGCATTGTGTTTATCTAAATCCGGTTGTATTTTATTCAAATTGGCTGTAAAAATTGTTGCTTTTACATTCTTTTTGCGCTTTGTAAGCAATGCCAAAATACTGACATCAATGTAATTATCTATCACAATAATTTCTTTTTTCGCCATTTCAATCAAATCGGAAACAAACTTGTAGGCATCAAAAATCTGTCCATTGTAAAACACACCTTCAACCGGCGGCAAACTTGTACGAACAAAAAAATCAATTTGTTTTTCAGTTTCATAAACTCGTTGCTCAATTCGCTCAAAACGCTGATTTATAGCGTGTCCTTTCAGGATATAATCGTGCAAAATTTTGGTTGCCCAAATACGAAACTCCGTACCGCGTTGCGATTTCACTCGGTAACCAACGGAAATAATCACATTCAAACTGTAAAACGCAACAGGTCGGTCGGCATTTGCAATTTGCAAAAAATGCAAATTGCTTTTTTCGTTCAATTCTCCTTCGGCAAACACATTTTTGATATGTCGCGAAATGACGGAAATATGCCTATCGAACAATGTAACCATTTGCGCTTGTGTAAGCCACACAGTTTCATTTTCTACCATAACCTCCAATTCAACAGAGTTATCCGGTTGATAGAGAATGATTTCGTTCTTTATTTTTGCTAATTCAACAGTCATTTTTTGTTTCAGAATTCGGCGGCAAAAATACTAAATTGTTTTTACATTTACGGTGTTTTTTTTCTGTATAAATGAAAAAATATTTTGATTTCAAGAAAAATAGTGTTACATTACGCGCGTTTTTTGGGGGGAAATCATTGCTTTTTCGCGTAACTGCCGTGTATGTAGGGCAAAATTTGGATTTGTCCGCGGGCATATTGTGCCTGTTGCTCTTTGTATTGTTCGGGGAATAGTGCCTTTTTATTATATTCGTCTTGCATTACGGCACAGATTAGAAAAGTGGATTTTCGTTTTGGCTTGGCGTTGTTGTTTTCAAAGACAGGATACGCCTCAACAAACAAATCCTGTTCGTTTGTTAGAGATTTCTGCAACCTTACGGTGCATTTTGTTTTATAAGTTCGGCACTAATGACCGCATTTCGCCGATATATTTCAATAAATATATTCGTATCACAAAGTAGCATTATCGTAAAGTTTTGTACGTCTTTCGCGTTTTCTTTGCCTGATTTCCTTAATGTCAATATCTCTGCCCGCCCACATTCCAAACGATTCGGTAAATGGGAGTGCATTAACTGCCGAATGTACTTTTAATCGGCTTTTTTTGTGCAGTCTTCTCACGGAATGCGCCTCGAAATACCCCAAAGAAAGAATATATTCCAACGCTTTTTGAGCCTGCACATTCCGAGTATTATAGTCTAATGTGATTGTTGCCATAATCCAAACATTTTAAATTTAAGCAAAAGCCAACTCTTTTTTATGAGCAAATGTTTGGGTTTCAATTCTCGGCTGTTTTACAGGAAAATAATATTCCTCGTATTCAGCAACTAAATCCGAAATTAAGTCCAATTCAAGAAATTTTCTATCATTGGGCAAAGTTTCGTTGTCCACCACTCGCAGCAGTTCCTCCATTCTGGCATAAGCAGCTTTGTATTGTTGTTCTGTTTTTATAGTTGGCATAATAACTTTACTACTCACATATCAGAAAGCAATTTATTACGCCACAAAATTACAAAAAACATTTCAAATACAAAAAGAATTATTCTTGTTTTTATTTTGTACTTTTGTGCTTTCCTTTTTTTCAGAACAATAGAGTTTATATAGATAAAGCAATTTGTTGAATTTTATTCTTTTCTGGATTGCTTCGGAGTACCTCGCAATGACGTACTGCTCTTGAGTTTCTCGTCATTGCGAGGTATTTCCGAAGCAATCCAGAAAATCAAAATAAACACTGATGAACATCAAAGAAATCACCAAAATAACAAACGGAAAACTCTACGGCAACAAGATGACACAAAAGAACGCATTAAAAAAGAAAGAAGTGAGTTGGCTACAAATTGTAACCAACTGAAAATGCAGATTGAAAAATAAAATTTCGTTTCCCACGTTTTTGCAACAAGAAAGAATTAAATATCGCGAAAAATGAACATCAAAGAAATCACCAAAATAACAAACGGCAAACTCTACGGCAACGGCAAAACCAACATAAATTGGTTGCTAACCGACAGCCGTACCCTTTCTTTTCCCGAAGAAACGCTGTTTTTCGCCATCGAAACGGCGCGAAACGATGGGCATCGCTACATTGAAGAATTGTACAACAAAAATGTACGGAATTTTGTTGTAGGGGCGAAAAACTTTT
>JAISJU010000123.1 GCA_031261165.1 Prevotellaceae bacterium | reverse complement strand
ACCTTTGTGGTTTAAAAATGTTACTTATTTTTGGATTGATTTAACCGAAAACTGTTGTGTACTAAAACCTTAAATAGGCTCTAAACCTAACATTCTATTCAGTATCCTCAGTTTGACCGACAGGGTCTAATTCCGTAGATAGACTCTGAGTCTCGTTAATCAAAATGTTTACCGCTGCCGGTCGGTTAAATCTTTCCTTTCTTACAACAAAAGTAAACATTTAACCTCGATTTTTTTTACACCGCAAACTTAAGGTCAATCAATACAAAAACAATTCCCTAATCGCCGCAACTTATCATCATTTCCTCATTAATTCTTCCACATTTTACTTCCCCAAATCCTTAAAACTCGGAAATTCTATTTTTTTTGTGAGATTTTTTATTTATTTTTTTGTTTTTCAAAAAGGAAACTCTAACTTTGCAAAGAAAAAAATCAATATTATGAAAACAATCGTAAAAACCCCATTTCTGAAAAAGAATCAGGTAGTCATATTATCAGGCGAAACCGCTTTGCTTGGCAATTGGCAGCCCGAAAAAGCCCTGCCTTTGCAGCAACTCTCGCCCGTAGAATGGACGGCGGAAGTATCCGTAAAAGAATCCGTAGAATGCAAATTTGCCATCTACGACACAGTGTCAAAAACCGTTGTCCGTTGGGAAGACGGCGAAAACCACCGCCTCGACCCCGATTCCATCGACTGGTACATACACTTCGGCTGGTCAGATTGGAAAGCGGCAGGCGTAGCGATACCCGTTTTCTCCCTGCGCAGCAAAAAAAGTTTCGGCATCGGCGAGTTTTCCGACCTCAGTTTAATGGTCGATTGGGCGGCAGAATGCGGTATGACCGTCATTCAAATCCTGCCCATAAACGACACCACCATCACCCGCACCTGGACAGACTCCTATCCCTACAACGCCATTTCCATTTACGCCCTCAATCCGATGTATCTCGGTTTAAGCGAGTTTCCGCTGAAAGACAAAGCGAAACTTGCCGATTACAAAGCCAAAGCCGAAACGCTCAATGCGCTTGCCGAAATAGACTACGAACAGACACTTGCATTAAAAGAAAGTTACCTGCACGATTTATTCAACGAAACAGGCGAAAGCACGCTGCAGTCCGAAGAATTTAAAACCTTTTTCGCCAAAAACGAAAAATGGCTCTTCCCATACGCCTGCTTCACCCATTTCCGCGACAAGTTTAAAACGGCTGATTATAACGAATGGGGCGAATTTGCCGTATATAATAAGGAAAAGTTAGAAGAAGAAATCGGCAAAAACAAGGCGTTGAAAACAGCAGTCCATTCAGCCTTTTTCACACAATATTTGCTCGACAAGCAGTTGGTTGAAGTGCGCGAATATGCCCACCGAAACGGCGTTGTGCTGAAAGGCGACATACCCATCGGCGTAAGCCGTGCGAGTGTGGAAACCTGGGTAGAGCCGCACCTTTTCAACCTCGATGCGCAAACCGGTGCGCCCCCCGATGATTTTTCCGCTACCGGACAAAACTGGGGTTTCCCCACCTACAATTGGGAAGAAATGGCAAAAGACGGCTACCAATGGTGGCAGCAGCGTTTCCGCAAAATGGCGGACTATTTTGATGCCTACCGCATAGACCATATTCTCGGCTTTTTCCGAATATGGGAAATCCCGATGGAATACAAAGAAGGCTTGATGGGCTGTTTCTCGCCCGCCCTGCCTTTCTGGGCAGACGAAATGCGCAACGACTTCGGTTTTTATTTCCACGACAGTATGATTAATCCCAAAAACTACACCGAAGACGTGCTTTTCCTGCGCGACAAACAAGACCCTTACCGTTTCCACCCGCGCATAGCCGCCCACCAAACCGATGCCTACCGCGACCTGTGGTACGACCAGAAAGACGCCTACAACCGCCTCTACAACAACTTCTTCTACTACCGCCACAACAATTTCTGGCGCGAACAGGCACTCCGCAAACTGCCCGCCCTCGTATCCTCAACCAATATGTTAGCCTGCGGCGAAGATTTGGGAATGATACCCGACTGCGTGCCTGCCGTAATGAACGAATTGCAAATCCTCAGCCTCGAAATCCAGCGTATGCCCAAAGACAGCCGCGTGCGCTACATCAACCTGAACACGATACCCTACCGCTCGGTTTGCACCACCGCCACGCACGATATGTCGCCCCTGCGCCTCTGGTGGCGCGAAAACCGCGACAACACGCAGTATTACTACAATCAAATGCTATGGAAAGGCGGTGCCGCGCCCGAAGACCTTACACCCGAACTCTGCCGGCAAATCCTCTACAATCACGTTCATTCGCCCGCAATGCTCGCCATCATTCCCTTGCAGGACTGGCTCTCGATGAACGGAATGTTGCGCCGCGCCAATCCCGAAGAAGAACGCATCAACATTCCCGCCAACCCGCGACACTATTGGCGGTACAGAATGCACCTTTCTTTGGAAGAATTAAACAACGAAAAAGGATTTATAAATGAAATCAAAGCAATAATTGGGTAAAAAACGTAGGGGCGGAAAATTTTCCGCCCGTATTTATTTCAATGAAAAAAGGGCGGAAAATTTTCCGCCCCTACATTTATATTATTGTATTATTGCGCCAACGCCGTTTCCTCAATCGGAATACCGCGATTGATAGACTCTTCGAGCGACATCAGCGTTTCCGTTTCCGAAACACCGGCTATCTCTTGTATTCTGCCGTTGAGCAGCGTCATCAGGTGCTGCATATCGCGGGCATAGAGTTTGAGCAAAAGCGTATAAGGTCCTGTGGTGAAATGGCATTCCGTTACTTCGGATATTTTGCTGAGTTCAGGCATCACTTCTTTGTATCTCGAGGCTTTTTCGAGTTTCACGCCCACGTAGGTGCAAACCTGATAGCCAAGTATTTTCGGGTCAACATTGTAGCCCGAGCCGGTGAGAACTTTTTCCTCAAACAGCCGCTGCACACGCTGGTGTATCGCCGCCCGCGACACATTGCACACTTCGGCAATGTCCTTAAACGGAATACGCGCATTCTGCGTAATGATGTCCAGAATCTGGCAATCCAATTTATCCAAAACTTTTACCATAACATTATTCTTTTCTGTCATAGCGGGCTTTGACCCGCTATATCCTGTTTATTTCTCAATATCCAACAATTCTACTTCAAAAACCAATGCGGAATAAGGCTTAATTTCGCCGCCCGCGCCACGCTCGCCATACGCCAGGTTGTAAGGCAGATATATTTTCCACTTCGAGCCGACCGGCATCAGTTTCAACGCCTCTGTCCAGCCCGAAATCACCTGCGTTACGCCGAACACTGCCGGCTCGTTGCGCGAGTAGGAACTGTCGAACTCCGTGCCGTCAATCAGCGTACCGCGATAATGCACCTTCACTTTGGCGGTATCGGTGGGTTTTGCGCCCTTGCCGGTTACAATAACTTCGTATTGCAAACCGCTCGCAGTGGTTTTCACGCCCTTTCTTTTGGCATTTTCGGCAAGAAACTTTTCGCCCTCTGCCTTATTAGCCTCGCCTGCTTTGGCTTGTTCTTTGTTGAAATAGTTGTTCAAAAAGTTCATCACTTCTTCGCTGTTTTTAAAATATTGGTTTTCACCGTTGTAGGCATCAACAATGCCTTTTGCCAACAAATTAATGTTGATGTCGGTAAACTGCTGTTTCGTAGCGTTGCCGTTATACACGCCGAGTGCGTAGGCAGCACTGTCCTTTTCCGTTTTCAACACAGTGCTTTGCGCAAAACCTATTGAAAAACAGAAAGATAATACGATTAAAATTGCTATCTTCTTCATAAAAATTGAATTTATAATTTGTAAATAAAATGTATATTGTCTGAAAGTCTTGTGTCTTGTGTCTGAAAGTCTTGTGTCTGAAAGTCTTGTCTTATTTCACAATTTCCACCAATTCGATTTCAAAAATCAGCGGCGAGTAGGGCGGAATTTTGCCCATATCGTGCGAGCCGTAAGCCAAATCGGAAGGTGCGTAGATAACCCATTTCGAGCCGACCGGCATCAGTTTCAACGCCTCTTTCCACGCCTCAATAATGCCGCCCGAAGTATTGGTTTCAAAGGCTTCGCCGCGTTCCACAGAACTGTCGAACACCGTGCCGTCAATCAGTTTGCCGACATAATTCACTTTTACTTTCGTGTTTTCGCCCGGAATGGCGCCTTTGCCTTGTTTGATAATTTTGTACTGCAAACCGCTCGCAGTGCTTATCACGCTGTCTTTTTTTGCATTCTCCGCCAAAAACGTCTTTTCTGCCTCTATTTTGGGCGCATTAGCCTTTTCTTCGGCTGCTTTGAAAAATGCCTCTACAAACACTTTTGCCTCATCGCGGCTGATTTTGATGTTCTTTTGCTCTTTCAAAATGGCAATTACCCCATCAACAAAAGCGTCTTTGTTAATGCGCGTAATGCTGTCGTTAGGCAAAATGGGTGAATTTTTCAATGTTTCGCGCAAGTTTGCACCAATTTCCTGACCGAGCGCGTAATTTTTGGTCGGCTCTTTGGCAGGATATACCGCGTCCATAAAGCCTTCGACAAATTCGTCCATTTTGGTGGGGTCTAAACCTCTTCTGATGGTCAGCATTTCCTTCATTTGCTCGGCATTTTGCACGCCAATGGCATAACTAACAGAGTCCAAAGAGGTTTTCAGAGCCGCATTTTTTTGTTTGGGCGATGTGGAGCAGCCCACAATAGCAAGCGACAATAAAGCGATTGCAGCAATACTAATTTTTTTCATTCTGGTTTTTAATTTTATTGATTTTGAAAACTTTGTTTTTTGAAAGGCGCAAAGATAGATATAAAATTTCAAATTGGATTGCTTTTTTTCGTAAAAATGACATTTTGTACAAAAAAGAAAAGGTTTCCACGCTTGGAAACCAATCTTTGTTAACCTTAAATCTAATACTATGAAAAAATCACAGTGCAAAGATACGAGGTTTTATGTTATACAGCATAATATTTAGAGTTAAAAAATATCAAAAACCTATTTTTTAACATATTTCTTGGGGTTTTCTACATTAAACTATTGATTAGTATTGTTTCTTTTACAGTCTCAACTATTAATTATAAATTCTCTTGTTTCCCTGTCCGTTTCCACATAATCCTCATAAGTCGGATTTTGGATAAACGGCAGGCTGTGCATTGCTCGTTCGATGATGTCGCTCATTTGCAAAAAGCCGATTTTTTCTTTTAAAAATGCCTCTACTACTACCTCGTTGGCGGCGTTCAAAATACAGGGCATATTTCCGCCTTTTCGCATTGCCTCGAAAGCAAAGGCGAGGTTGCGGAATTTTTGCGTATCCGGTTGCTCGAAAGTGAGCGATTGCGTGAAATCAAGTCGCGGATAACTGTTTTTCAAGCGGGTGGGGTAGCCGAATGCGTATTGTATCGGCAGTTTCATATCGGGCAAGCCCATTTGCGCTTTCACCGAGCCGTCAATGAATTGCACCATTGAATGAATGATGGACTGCGGGTGTATCACCACATCAATTTGCTCTGCCGACAGTCCGAACAGCCATTTTGCCTCAATGACCTCAAAACCTTTGTTCATCATCGTGGCGGAGTCGATGGTGATTTTCGCGCCCATTGCCCAATTCGGGTGTTGCAACGCCTCGCGGCGAGTTACGGTTTTCAATTCATTGAGCGTTTTACTGCGAAAAGGTCCTCCCGATGCCGTGAGGATTATTTTTTCTATTTCATTATCTTTTTCGCCTGCGAGGCACTGAAAAACTGCCGAATGTTCGGAGTCGACCGGCAAAATCGGTGCGCGGTGTTCTATGGCTAATTTTTGTATCCATTCGCCTGCCACGACCAGCGTTTCTTTGTTTGCCAAAGCAATGGTTTTGCCTGCCCGCACGGCGCGAATTGTTGGCAGCAGCCCCGCATAACCGACCATTGCCGTGAGTATGATGTCGGGCGTTTGCATCTCGGCAACGTCTGCAATGGCACTTGCGCCCGCGCACACTTTTATCGGCAAATCCGCCAAAGCCTCTTTTACATTATTATATTGTGTTTCGTCTGCTATGACTGCGAACTCGGGCTGAAAGGCACGCGCCTGCTTTATCAGCAAATCGGCATTGCGGTTTGCCGTGAGTGCGTACGCCTCGAACAAATCGGGGTTTTCGGCAATCACTTCTAATGCTTGCGTGCCTATTGAGCCGGTCGAGCCGAGTATGGCAATTTGTTTTTTCATCATCAGAAATTAAGTGTTTCGTCTATCGTAAAATTCAGAAATTTGTTGAACGGATAGGCAACGTGAAAAGTGGCGACTACCTGCTGAAACCAATCCTCATTTTCAAAAAACTTTTCGCGCAAATTGCGATTGACAATATAATGTTTCAATCTCAGATAATAAAGGTCTTCAAAATCTTTCGGAAAGCCTTTCGGCGCGGTTTTGAGCATATCCGCATCGTGGAAATCGTTTTGAAAATATTGTTTGAAATCTTTTTCTTCGATGATTTCCTTAAACTCGTCAATATTTTCATACACCGTTTCGCGGAGGGCTTTCAACACCGGCGGCTCGGGCTGCCACACGCCGGCAGAGGCAAAGCAGAAGTCGGGTTCGAGGTGGAAATAATAGCCGCCGCGCGGACTTTTACGACCGCCGCGCGAGGCGATATAACCTCCCATGTGCGTTTTGTAGGGGAGGTTTTTGTGAAAGCGCGTGTCGCAATAAATACGAAAAGTACAGTCTTTGACTTGTACGGTTTTGATGTCCTCGTCAAATTGCGCGATTTCAATAATCAGTTTGCCGATAATCGTTTCAAAATCGGCTTTCGCTTGTTCGTACCAAGCGCGGTTGTCGGCAAACCATTCGCGGTTGTTGTTTGCCCCCACTGCCGACAAAAAGGCAAGAATGTTTTTTACGTCCATCATCGTTTTTTTTGTTTCCGCAAAAGTAATGATTTTATTTAAACAACGAAAAATAAAAAAGAACAAATAGAAAAATTATTTCAACCGCAAAGTTCGCAAAGAAACACATAAAGAGCGCAAAGTATTAATGCTTTGCGCTCTTTGTGAAATAAACTTTGTGCTCTTTGCGGTTAATTCAAAGTAATAAAACCAATTGCCGCTACTATCTTTTGTCCTTCGGGCGAGAGAACGTAGTCGATAAACGCTTTCACTTTCTTTTCCGCTTTAGCCTCGTAGTAGTAGAACAGCGGGCGCACGATGGGATAAGTTTTGTTTTTGGCGTTGGCAACGCTCGGCTCTACATAAGTTTTGCCTTTGTCGTAAGATACGTGGAGGGCTTTTACGCTTGTGTTCAGGTATGCCAAGCCTACATAGCCTATCGCGCCTTTGGTTTGGCTCACGCTTTGCACGATGGCGCCGGTGGCGGGCATACTCATAATGCCGCTCAGATAATTCTTGTTTTTCAGCACGCTTTCTTTGAAGAACTCGTAGGTACCGGAAGACGTTTCGCGCGAGTAAGGCACGATTTTGAGGTCTTCGCCGCCGACTTCTTTCCAGTTGGTGATTTTGCCGGTGAAGATGCCTTCGAGTTGCTCGCGGGTGAGGTTGCTCACTTTGTTGGCGGGATTGACGATGATTGCCAGCGCGTCATAAGCCGCAATGACTTCTTTTGCCGTTTTGCCGCCGTCTTGCAATTTCTGTTTTTCGGAGAATTTGATTTTGCGCGATGACTGTGCAATGTCCGTTGTGCCGTCTACGAGGGCAGAGATGCCTACGCCGCTGCCGCCGCCGGTTACTACGGTCGTTTTAGACGGATTGGCTTTCATAAAACTTTCGGCTTCTTTTTGCGAAAGGGGCAACATTGTGTCCGAGCCTTTGATTTTTTGTGCAGATGCGCCGAAAACTGCGGCACTGAATACTGCTAATAATAAAATCTTTTTCATTGTGTTTTTTTGATTTGTGATATGCGATTTGAGATTTGCGACTGTTTCATATCGCATTATCGCACATCTTGTTATTTAAAATTTATACTGTAAGCGCAGGGTAAATACATTGTCTTTGCGGTCTTTGTCGTAGCCTGCGAGGTTTTTAGACGTTTCGTTTTTCACTATGTCGTAGTAAGCCGTCAAACGGAGAGCGGGATTGATGCGCCAGAGTGCGCCGAAACCGATAGTCGATTTGAGAATTTCACCTGCGCCTTTGATGTCGTCGCCCGAAATATCGGTGTTGGGGTCATACCAGTCGTATTTTGCCACGACAGAGAAAGGCAGCCTTCCCAAATCTTGCGTTAATATAATGTATCCGCCGGATATGTTGCGCATATAGGTTTTATCTGTGGGCAGAGGCAGGGCGGTGAGTTTGAAGTCGTAGGCACCGCCACTTTTACCGGGCTGCTCGCCAAAAATGTATTCAGCGCGGAGTTGCGTCAAACCGGCTACGGTTATTGCACTGAATTGCGCATCGAAACCGATGTATTGCCGTTTGGCAAATTTGCCTTTGTTACCGGTTGTGCTTTCAATTTCAAACTGTTTGTTTTTTATCGTATAAACAGTGTCGTTGTTCTGAAATACGCCGCCGAAGTAGCCCGACACGCCTGCGCCGTAAGCGATATTATCAAAGTTTTGCGCAACGGAGAGGTGTCCGATGAAGTCCAGCCTGCTGTCGATGTCGGCGCGGATACCGTTGCCGCCGAACAAGCCTGCTTCGAGTTTCAAGATGTTCCACGCCGAGTTCTTGTCAGCCTGCAAGGTGAGCATTGCGCCCAAGTCGCGTTCGTCAGGGAAGAGCGATTGAATGATTCGTGCGCGTTCCGGCGATTCGCGGCGCGAGGAGGAGTAGGCGATTTCGTGTCCGAAGGGACGGTTGAAAACCCCCGCTTGAATGGAGTTTGTGCCAATCCAAGGGTCTTTCACGTTCAGATAGGCGTCTTTCACGGCAAAGCCCTTGTCGGTGATGTCCGGTTGGAAAACGCCCTGCACGATGCCGTCTTCGTACAGGAACTTGATGCGCCCGCGCCTGATGCCGATACGGCTGAAACCGTCTTCGTTGTTCTTTTCCCAATCGTTGATGCCGTTGCCCACTTTCACGCCGTCAGCATCTTTTTCGCCGTACTGATACTGCGTTTGAATGTAGCCCGACACCTTGAATTTTTGCAGCGTCTTCACTGCGCCTTCAAGTGCTGTGGTGCGTTGCTCCACTTTTTCAACAGGCGTAAGTTCCAAATCTTGCGCCGAAATGGCTGCGGTCATTGCCAGGCAGCCGAATAAGGTCAAAATACTTTTTTTCATACAACTTTTTCGCTTTAAAATTTTACGATGCAAAAGTATCTTGGCATTGTTACGCTTTGCGGGCGTTTTTGTTACAAAAATGATAAGAAATATTTTACCACAAAGGACACAAATAAATTGCACAAAGAACACAAAATATTAAATTGTGTCCTTTGTGCAATACCTTTGTGTCCTTTGTGGTTAAGTAGTTTATTTCAAACTGCTTACCGCAAACTGCACCATATACCATAAATAGAGTATATCATAACATCAAAAATCCCCGAGAACGGTAAATACCGTTTCGGGGAATTTTCTTTCTGATTATTATTTACTTAATCACTCTATTGTTTTTAAGGGATAGCGGCAACAGTATTTCATATAAAAGGCTGAAACCGCCAATAGTGCTATTACATAAAGTGCTTCCATAGTTTGTTTAAACAAAGTTGTTATTAATAACCCGGGTTTTGTCCGATTATCTCTCCTCTGTCTGCGTTATTAGCATCTAAAGGAATTGGGAAACGATATTGATGTCCGTTGATATTATCTACTTTGGAGTGCAAGTGTTTGTAGATTCTTGAATAGAACTCAAATCTTGTTGGGTCTGCTTTAACACCATTATATACAATGTCTTTAAATTGAATTTCATCATTGTATTTATCTTTGTAATATTCATAATTAGGCACTTTTGTCAAAACAGAAGAAATCAACGTTCTCCAACGTACCAAGTTGAACCATTGTTTTTGTTCAAAAGCAAATTCATAACTCCATTCTTTTTGGATTATATCTTCGCTGATTGCAGGAACTTTAGCACCTTTGTTAGCACGTCCGTGTACTTCGTTCAATGCAGCCAAACCTTTGTCGCCATCATTTGCATACCATTGTGCTTCTGCTTTAATCAAATACACTTCAGCCAAACGGAAGTCGATGTGGTCAATGTCGTTAAGTTGTGTAGCAGTGCTTGTAACAAAGTTGATACCATCTTGGTCTCTGTGAATCCATTTACCCGGGCGAACAACGCTAAGAGGCCAAGTCAAAGTATCACGGTTTCCATCACCATAACTTATATCTGTAAGATATGAATACAATTGACGGGAATCACCATCAGGAATTAATTTTTCAAGTGTGATGTCAGCATATTGGATATGTGAATCTTTGCGTTCGTCTGACGGGAAAGTAAATCCGCAGTGTGTTTGGTGATTGCCTTGTGCGTCAATACCGTCACCTTCGTGGTGAATAGAGAAGATTACTTCGGCATTGTTTTCATTAGGTACGCCCCAAATTTTGTTGAAGTCAGACAACAATTGATATTTTCCACTTTTGATTACTTCATCAGCATAATCAATGGCTTTTTTCAATTTATCATTGTCTACAGCCGGTTTTGCAGGGTCAACTCTTGCTGTTGCAATGGCAGCCACTTGTTCTTGTGTCAGCGGTTTTTGTCCCCAAACCAAGTAAACCTTAGCCAAAACGGTTTTTGCAGCCAATTGGGTAGGATTAGACTTGTTGGCATCATATTCCGGTAAACCTGCAATTGCTTCGGTCAAGTCGCTCACGATTTGAGTGTAAACTTCTTCAATAGATTTGCGGGTTGTATTTTGTTCTGCAATAGTTTTAGCATTAGAACTTAAAATCAATGGAACTTCACCGTAAAGTTGTACGAGTTGGAAATAATCGTAGCCACGAACAAATTTGGCACGAGAAATCAACAACTTTCTACCATCTTCCGTCAAATCAACACTGTTAAGTGTGGTAAGTTTGTCAATAGCAGTATTTGCTGCAGCAATACTGTTGTACGTGTTATTGTACAGTTTCTTTGCATACGAGTTGTCTTTTTGAACATCAAAAAGGCTCACCAAAGGACCTCCTGCGTTGTCTGCACCTTCAAACGAAACCGTGGTTTCAGTTGCCGACTCCACCAAGAAAGAGTAAGAAGAACTAAGGGTTTGCAATGGTCCGTAAGCGGCATTGACCAAAGCCCTGGTTTGTTCTGTTGTTCCATCAGGCAACTCTACCTCTGGAGTGTTGCTTCCGGAATTGTCATCATCATCTTTGCAAGAAAAGAATGCAACAGATGCAAGTGCTAAAAGCACGACTGGATAGAAAATCTTTTTCATTTTTTTAATTTTTGTTTTAGGTTAATATTACATTAAATTTATGCTGCAAAGGTAGGGGCATTTTCTTGTCTGTGAAATACCATAAATAGGGTATATTTTAAACTTCTTCATTAGAGTTTATATAGAAATATGCTCTTTTTGATTTTCTGGATTGCTTCGGAAATACCTCGCAATGACGTACTGCTCGCGGGTCTCGCGTCATTGCGAGGTATTTCCGAAACAATCCAGAAAAAATCAGACTATTATCATATTGAAAATAGTGTTATTTGCTATTTCAACGAGCTGAAAACCCAACATAACCCAGCCGATATTCAATTAAAACGTTATTCCCGCACCTGCCAAGAATGTTCTTGCCGTGGGATAAACGCCGGTGTCTATTCCTCCCGCTACTTCGGGGTCATAGCCTGTATATTTGGTAAAGGTAAACAAGTTTTGTCCCGACACAAAAGCACGAAACTTAACAGGCAGGCTCGCTATTTTTACAGGTAAAGTATAGCCTATCGTGATGTTTCGTATCTTCAAGAAAGACCCATCTTCTATGTAGCGACTATACGGGGTATTTGCATTGATTTTGCTACCGTAGGTATCTGTGGCACCTATACGTGGCGTGCTTGTTGGATTTTCTGCAGTCCAGGCATTCAATATATCAGATGAGAGATTATGTTCCCTGTTGTCTTCGGTAAGATGGCGGCGCAGTTTGTTATACACTTCGTTGCCTTGCGAGCCTTGCAGTGACACAAACGCATCCCAACGGCGATAGGTAAAAGTGGTGGAAAATCCATACGTGAAGTCCGGCTGTATGCTGCCTATGATAGCGCAGTCTTTGTCATTAGTACCGTAACCCGGTGTTATTTTCCCATTTTGGTCTATGTCCTTCAACCGGATATTTCCGGTTGTTTTATCTACACCTTCATATACAAGTCCGTAGAAAGAACCTAAGGATTCGCCCTCTCTCAATATTTTTATACCACCATCTGTCAGTAGATTATTAGTAGCCCCTAACTTGGTGATTGTATTGACATTGCGAGCAATATTAGCAGATACCGACCACGTGAATCTCCGTTTATCTATTAACCGTGCATTCAATGCCAATTCAAAACCTTTGTTGGTCAGGTTTCCAAGATTGACGGTTTTAGATGAGCCTAACACGCCATCCGGAGGTGCCACCACCACCAACAAATCAGAAGTTTTTTTGAAATAGACATCGGCAACGAGGTTCAAACGGTCGCTCAAAAAACCTGCATCAATGCCTGCATTGTATTCGGTAGTAGTTTCCCATTTCAAGTCCGGATTGGCGGATTTTCCGTACTCTACTGCTGACCCTCCGTCATAAATGGCATCTTCACTCAACTCACCTGAAGAATCTATAAATCCAATTTCTTGATTACCGGCAATGCCGTAAGTAGCTCGAAACTTCAATGAACTCACGACAGGAGCCCAAGACTTGGCAAACTCCTCATCGCTCACATTCCACGAAAATCCGACCGAAGGAAAATAAGCCCATAGGAAATTTGCCCCAAAGCGTGAAGACTTATCGGCACGGAAAGTTGCTGTCAGATTATATTTCTCCAACAAAGTGTAGTTGGCACGTGCTAATAAGGAATGTAGATAAGACTCGTAGGCTCTATTATTCATTTTTTTAATACCTTTGGCATTGGATGCCCCCAGTTTTTTGAAATCATTCAAATGGTCTGTTTGAGTGAGAACGAAGTCTGTCCGGGTGGTCTGATGGGTATATCCTGCCAAGAGGTCAATATAATGAATGGGATTCAGTTGTTTGGTGTAGGTAAGCAGATATTCCGATTGATTAATATTCGTCTTTCGGTTGCCCACGGCACCTCTCCCCAATACATCTCGATTGAAACCGAGTGCGGAGGTAGGAGGCGCAAAAAAGTTTTGGGTAATGTTATTGAGATTGGTTCCGACACTAATTTTCGCTGCCAATCCTTCTATGTAAGGTATGTTATATTTAGCATAAAAATTAGCCAAGAGCGAAGTGCTCTGTGTCTGTCCGATACTGCTTGCCAAGTCCGACACAGGGTTCACTGACGTGCCATAATAGTTAAGGTCACTCGTTTCAAACGGGTTATAGTAATTGTAATCGTTTTTAATAGCATCGTATATAGGAATTACCGGCGGCATAAACAGTGCATAGACAAACGAATTAGTGATACCCGAACCGAAAGGACTTGATGAGGCTCCTTTAAAATCAGTGGAAGAGAGCGTGGTAAGTGCATCTTGCGTACTTTTATCGGCAGAAGCCGTAACGCCCACGGTAAGGTTTTTAAACAGCGTTCTGTCAAGGTTTATTCTGCCCGCAAAACGTTCAAAACCGGAATTCAAGACGATACCCTGCTGGTCGGTGTAGTTGCCCGAAAGGAGGTAACGAGTTTTATCATCGCCGCCGCTGATAGACAGTTCGTGCGTTTGTGTGTAGCCTGTTTGCAATACGGCATCTTGCCAATCGCTATTGGTTGGTTTGCCGGTTGCAGCCAATTGAGCATCAGTAAACGCATTATATGCAGCATCGCCCCAAGGATTGTTATTGAAATGAGAGCCATTCTCTTGATGTATTTTTGTCCACTGCTCTGCGTTCAGCAAATCAAGTTTTTTTGCCGATTTATCAATGCCGAGGGTGTAACCGTAATGCACCGTGCTTTTGCCCCGCGAACCTTTTTTGGTAGTAACGAGTATTACGCCATTGGCACCGCGCGAGCCGTAGATGGCTTTTGCCGACACGTCTTTCAATATTTCTATACTCTCAATATCCGAAGGATTAATGGCTGCCAATGGATTAAGACTGCTTTCGATGCTGCCGATACCGGTTTGTGTTCCCCCTTTTTCGCTGGAATAAATAAAGCCGTCAATCACATACAGCGGTTCATTGCTGGCATAAATGGAATTGCCGCCGCGAATGCGTATTTCCGACCCCGCACCCGGCTGTCCCGATGTTTGCGTAACATTTACGCCCGAAATAGTTCCGCCAAGCAAGCCGTCAATCGAAGTGGAGGACTGCTGCAAAGCCGTTTTGTCCACCGAGGCAACCGAGCCGGTCAATTCCTTCCGTTTCTGTGTGCCGTAGCCTACTACGACTACTTCGTTCAGTTCGTTGCGGTCTTCTGCCAGCAGGATTTCGAGCGGCGTGCCGTCATACTCATAAATGTCGAGTGATTCCTCTTTGTAGCCCGCATAAGTTACATTGAGTACGGCAGGCAGGGCTTTGAGCGTGATGGAAAATTTGCCGTCAATGTCGGCAGCCGTGCCTGCTTTTCTGTCGCCGCTCACGATATTTGCACCAACAACCGCCTCTTTGGTTTTTTTGTCCAAAACAACGCCTTCCACTGTTACAGCACCCGCCATCGCCGCGAAAATAAGCCATAATAAAACTGTAAAAATACTTTTTTGTCCCATAATATTTTTTTTAAAAGTTTCAAAGGGCAAAATTACTGCTTATCGTTCAAATACTATATACCATAAATAGGGTATATCTTGAAGAGTTAAGAGTTGAGAGTTAGGAGTTAAGAGTAGCCTGACGGACGATTGCCTGACTTTCGTTTATTTAATTCCTCATTCGCAAAGCATTTTTTATTCTCCGCAGCATAAAATTTATGCT
>JAISJU010000067.1 GCA_031261165.1 Prevotellaceae bacterium | reverse complement strand
ATCCCGTGCCGCCGTTTGATATGTTGTAAGCGCGACATCTACGTTGCCGTCAATTTTTCTATTGCTGCCGTGATACTTATATACAGAAAGTGAAGGAGCAAATTTATTTATTTCCCTTTCCCAGTTTTCCAAAAGTGCGGCAGGCGCTATTACCAAACAATTATTTTTTAGCATATTAAGTTGTTTCAAATGCAGTAACACAGCAATTGATTGAATTGTTTTTCCAAGCCCCATGTCGTCGGCGAGAATACAGCCGAAGCCGCTTAATAGCAATGTTAGTACCCAATTGAAACCGCTTATTTGATATGGACGTAATACGGCGTTTAAGTTTTCGGGCGGTTTAAGTTTTTGCTCATCGAATATTTCTTTTACAATTTTTTGCGCAGTATCTGTTAATACTGTGTCTCCTCCAAAATGCGCTTTTAGAAATTCGTTTGCATTTGATATGGCGGATAATTTATTTTGCGCTTCTGCTTTCTTAAACAAAGATGACAATTCAGCGGGGTCGATACGGATAAATTGGTCACGGAATTTTACTATGGCAGATTTTTGTTTTAGCATATCGGAAAGTTCATCTTGCGTTATTGTTTGGTCTCCAATCGCTATTTCCCAATGGAAATCAAGCATATCAGTTAAGTTTAAATACGAAACAAGATTTTTCTTTTTTTTGCTGTTTTTAGCATCTTCAGATTCAGAACTATCCGCTTTTAACACTAAGCGCGGCTTTAACGTTTTATGAAAAGTTTTTGGTAATACAGCTTCTATACCGAGTTTGGATAATAAATCCGCAGCATTATCCAGAAAGTCTACAAATCGTTCTTCCGAAAGAGCGACCTCATTTCTACTTGTTAAGATTCTAATTTCCGGCAGGTAGTTTGATAAAGCTGTCGGAGCGTTTAACACATCCAAGTTATTCGCCCGGCTAACAGCGTCTTTCAACTCGGTTGATACCCCGCCGATTATTGCCTGCATAGACATTTTTAACCGGAAAATATTACCGCTGGTTTTTGAAGTTGAGGTTTTTAGTGTCAGTCTGTATTTGTATGTGTCAAAGTCCGTATACAATACCGTAAGCCATTTGTTGATTGAAAACGGAATACTGCGCATCACAGGACTTGTTACATCGAGAGTTTCCCCTTTGAAAAACACATCAATAATCGTCCTGAAACTTTCGCTGCCTTTATTCCCTTGAGGCTTGAAGTAAACCGCGTTCGAATGAACATGTTCTGTTATTAACGCAGTTGATACAATATTTACGACACTATCGCTTTCGGCAAAATATTTTTCTTTCGGCTTGACTTTAGATTTTGCTTTAGATTTTGTTTTTTGGGCATTTAAGTAATTTTCAGATGTTTCAAGCATAAAATTTTCATAAAGTGCAATCTCTTTTAATGTATTTTTTATTTCCGGGAGCGGGGTATATGCTAACCAAATAATTTTTAATGTTTGACATTGTATTTCAGGGGTTTTTGATTTTTCATTAGTTGTCGTATTTATAATTACCGGGCATGGTATAAAAGCTCCTGAAATAATCAAGAGGTTTAAATATTTGAATAAATAAAATAAAAATTGATAGTCCATTGTAGCTTCAAAGTTTGAACTATCCGAAAAAGAACGAAAAAATCGAAACACATCATATAAATTATGTTTTATTAAATTACCTTGAATATCTTCTTGTATAAAAATTATTTGAGATCCAAGCTCAAACTTTTCATTATTGTTTCTGTTTACAATCCGCCATTTTGAACGTGAGAATGAATGTTGAGTTTCTTCGAGTTTCTTTTCATCGCTTAGTATAGCAGTATCATCGTGAAGACCCCATCGTGCATGGTGGTGGTAAAATTCCGCAAACACAACGGCAAAATCTCTTTCCGTACAAAATGTAGGCTGCGGCGGTAAAAGAGAAGTAATTAAACTTGTAAAATGTGGAATCTCAGTGAAAACCGGCGCAGTAGGATGTATATCGCTTTTTAGTCCTTCTGTGTACAAAAAATCTTTTATAACAAACGGCGGTTCGAGTGTGCGATTCAAAATCGAATCTCTAGTATTTATTGAGTGATATGAATCCTCTTTTATATTTATATTTGAACTAACGCCGAATTGTTTTACTATTTTATCCAAGTCAATTCCGCGGAGGCGAAAAATTAACGCGGGGTCTGTATCAATTTCCTGTATCAAAACATAAAAAAGGGCGGCCATGTGTTTACACGGATCGCCGTAATCGGGACAATTACATGACCGTTTCATCTCACCCCATTTTTCGGGAACAAGAGGGATATGTTCGGATTTGATTTTCTTATAAAAATCTTCCGGCAAATTACCTTGCGTAATTGACACGAGATAAGCCGGTGAGCCGTGTAAAATTTGTTCAACTTGTTTTTGTTTTTCCGGCGGTAAAGGCGAAAATTCAACAGAAACCTTATAGTACGGCATATAGTGACCTTTTATTTTAGCCGTAACTTTGCCGTCTGAAATGTTCAGCGCTTCAACTTTTCCCGTGTTAGCGTAACTTTTCCCCCGTGCCAACCGCTCCTCATAGCCAAAGCTGAAAAGCGTGTCTAAAAACCATTTCCCCCAAGGCGTTACCCCGTATTGTTTTTGTGCCAAAGCTACTCACCATTCCCCAGGGATAAAACTTTTTGGTGCCTCTGTTAGACTGACAGATTCTCCTGACAGTTCTAGAACAAAAAAACCGGCGCTTTGCGCATAATCTCGAGCCCATACATCATCAAAGGTGAGACCCCTCTGTGGTTCGTATGTTTCTTGTGT
>JAISJU010000043.1 GCA_031261165.1 Prevotellaceae bacterium | reverse complement strand
CAACTGAGCGGAAGCCGTATCGAAAATTCCTATTCCCTTTGCACTGTTACCTCAGCCGGAAATTATGTCGGCGGCATTGCGGGAAAACTGGAAAACTCGGCGACAGTCTCTTACTCCTACGCGGCGAGCAATATAAGTGGAAATAATTATGTCGGCGGTTTGGTGGGAGAAAACTATTATTCTACGATTAAAAACAGCGTGGCGGCAAACAGCGGCGTTACCGCAGCGCTAAGCGGGGCAAATGCTCATCGTATAGTGGGAAATAATTCCGCGGGTAGCGGCACTTTCCAAAACAACTACGCCAACAAAGATATGGTTTTTATGTTAAACGAAATGCCCACATCTCCCGCTGGCGGCGTTACCAATAACGGCACTGACAAAACTCTTGACGACTTGAAAGCGGAAGCGTTCTACACAACGCCGGGCAACTGGAACAGCGGAGCTTGGGATTTTGCTGATGTTTGGGAGATTGAAGAGGGCGTGTCTTTGCCGGTATTTAGGCAATCCACAACGCCCGACATCACCGCGCCTGTTTATAACCCCGGCGACATTGCCGTTATCAACGCCATTATCGACAACAACGGCTTGAACTGGACAAAGGCGAACCCTGCGGACGGCAGTTATGTTCCCGCCGACTGGAAGAACGGTTTTGGACAAACGGGCGTATTTTGGTCGGACGACGCGGAAAACAAGCGCGTTACTGAGTTGGATGTCCAAGAGAAAAACCTAACAGGCACACTCGACGTGACCGGGCTGACGGCGATGGACGTCCTCAGGTGCAACAACAATCAACTGACCGCGCTGGACGTATCAGGGCTGACGGCTTTGGGAGTGCTTCACTGCTTTGGCAACCAATTGACGGAGCTTGATGTATCGGATTTGTCCTCTTTGCGGCTGTTATGGTGTCACTACAACCAATTGGCGAAACTTGATTTGTCGAACAAAACGGGGTCAATCAATTATACAGGCAGAGACCAATCTGTTGCGCTCACGCTGACAGGCAGCGGAACAAGTTACACCGCCGCCGTAACGATGAACGCCGGAACGACCTTCGGCAACAACGCGCTAAGTTACGCAAACGGCAAGCTGACCAGTTCAAGCAGCGTGGCGACAAGTTCGACCTTCGCCGGCGCGACAGGGTTTACCGGCACAAATTCGGGCGGCGGGAACAACAATCTGAGCGGAACGCTGACGCTGACATACGAAACGCTGACCTACGGCGTAAGCATTGCCACGTTAAGCAACGGTACGGTTACTCTGGATAAGAACACGAATCCGGCGAATTATGAGGCAGGCGAAACGGTAACGCTGACCATAACACCCGCCGAAAGTTATGAACTGCTAACAATTTCGGCGCACAAAACAGGCGATGAAGGCACCACCGTTACATTGGACGGCACAGGCAATTCCCGCACGTTTACGATGCCCGATTTTGGCGTAACGGTAACAGCAACGTTTGGCATAACGATAACGACAGGCATTAACGAAATACATAACAATACGCCCGCCCGGATAACAGGTTATTTCAACATCTTGGGACAAAAACTGCCGCAAGAGCCGCAGAGTGGGGTATATATTATAATGTATGATAACGGAAAAACGGACAAGAGAATTAAATAAAATGTTTCATTAAAAGTAACGGCAAACGCTGTGAAAAAAACGAGCGGCTACTTATTTTACAGTGAGTAGCCGCTTGTTTTTTTTATGTCTGTTCGCGAGTAGAAGAATAATCCGTCAAAATGTCTGAGTTGTGATACTTCTATCTTTCAAAGTTGATGTATCGCGGCTCGCTCGGCACGTAGGTTTCATCGTCCCAGAGGTTGGAGGTAATCATCAAATCCGCGCTGTAGCGGTTGCAAGCGATGGGTACGTTATGCACGCGGCATTGGCGCAGCAGCATCTGAATATCCGCCTCGTGCGGTTGCGGGTTAAGGTCGTCAATGAGGAAAATTGCCAGGTCAATTTGCTTGCGCACCACCAATGCTGCAATTTCGGCATCGCCGCCGTAAGGTCCCGAGTTCATTCGCGTGATGTCCGCCGATACGCCTTTCTTCCGAAAAGCCTCTTGAATAAGTCCGCCGGTGGTGCCGGTGCAAACGAGTTTGTGCTTGGACAGCATCGTGGCGTTGAAAACCGCCCATTCCACCATATCTGTTTTGCGGCGGTCGTGGGCTACGAGGGCTATGGTTAGTTGTTTGTTCATAATTAATAAGTTAAGAGTTTAAGAACTAAAAATCAAGAATGATGCAAAGGTAGTGTTTTTTCAGATAAGTACCGTCAATAAACAGATGCTATATTTTCCGGATTGCTTCGTTCATTTCGACTGCGCTCAATGCACCGCCTCGCAATGACGCCTGTGTATTTATTACCCCAACACAGGCGTCATTGCGAGGCACGAAGCAATCCAGAGAATAATAGTATTAATGCCAATCACGGGTTGAAAATATGTATTTTTTGCCCGATAGGGCATTCATATCAATAGAAAAGAATGAGTATTTTGTCTTTTCCCCGTAGGGGATACACAAAAATAGGTATTGTGAATGTCCTACGGACATTTAGATAAATATAGATATTGTTATTCTATTGATATGCAAGCCCTAACGGGCTAATTCAACCCGTGATTCGCATTATTAATATTTAAACACTACTTACCTGCAAATACGCCATATAATTACTTTCGGCAGTGAGCGGACAAAGCATTAAACTACCCGACTTCAAACGTTTGTTTTCAAAAACAGGCGTTTTTTGTTCAAAAGACTTTGAATGTTGAACAAAAAAATAGCCAACCGAATTATTATCAATATATTTTTCAAACAGTTTGATAGCCAAATACCCCATACTTTTACGCATATTGATTTCTACGCAGGGCTGCAAAGCATAACGTTCGCCGTTTTTATAAATTAACATATCCACGCCGATACAGCCGGTATAAACAGGAGAATACTTTTGTTTGATAAATTGCATTAACAAGCGTGTTGTTTCTTTAAGCAGCGATACGTCAATATATTGTGTGATTTCTTTTTCAAGAAAAGCCTGCGAGGCAAGCAGACTTTTTTCGTATGCGCCCTTTGCGTTGGTATAAAAAACGGAATAGCCAATAAACACCGCACTTCGACTGCGCTCAGCGACCACATCAGTATTTTTTATTTCAAAATGCAGCGAAAAATCCAAGACTTTTTCCAATGCTTTTTCGATGGAAACGGCTTCTTGTTTTTTTAGCATTCCGGTAAGGATTTGCTTTTCCGAGCGTGCCAAAACGCCGATGGGCGGCAGCCATATTAAGCCCCTGCCCGATGAGGAAAAAGGCGATTTGACAAGCATTTTGGCATCGGTGTTTTTTATCACTTCTTCGATGCCGGATATGTCGGAATAAAAATGAGGCAAGACGGCGGCGTCTATTTCGGGCAGATTTTCTATTAAGAATGCCAAACATTCCGCGCCGGTGTAGCGGCTGCTTAATGTTCGATATTCGTCTTTCCACGCGGGCAGGTTGAAACCGCATTTCTCAAAAAAATGAAGGGCTTGCGGGGAAATAGCCCAAAAGTCAATCTGCTGGATTGCTTCGCTATCGCTCGCAATGACGGTACAAGATTTGTTTGCCGCGTCATTGCGAGGAACGAAGCAATCCGGTGTTATTGCTTGGGGCATTTTTCCGAAATTCTCTTCGAGAAAATTTTTAAAACTTTGCGGTAGCGGTGTTTCCGTCAGCACAAAATCCTCGGGCGCAGCATAGTATGCAGGCAGGTAGGCAAGGTCGCGCTGCATCGTGCGTACCGAAAGCGGCGGCTGGTAATACTTTGACGCATTAAGCACCGCCGCCTCGTGTCCGGGATTGAAGTAATGTATCATTTCTTTTTAGACTTTTAGATTTTAGACACAAGACATTAGACACAAGACACAAGACGGTCTTGGCTCTTGTGTCTAATGTCTTGTGTCTAATGTCTGTTTAATACCCCACGAAGATGACAGAGGCGTGCCGTGCTTCGAGCATTTTGTCGCACCAGAAATCAAAGTATTTGTCCGGTGTTTGCAGTTCGGGGTGTGCCAAAACATAATCGACTGTTTCCTGTACGCCGTTCGCAAAAGCGGTGGTGGCAGCAAAGTCGGGTACGAGCCGTTTGATTTTGGAGTTATCGAAGACAACGGAGTTGGATTTGTCGCCAATCAGCCCGCTGCGAATGTCGAAATAGCAGCCTTCGGACAGGAAGTCTGAGGAGGTATGCACCGCATAAAGTTCCACGCCGAGCGCGTTGGCAATGTGTTTGTAAATCTGATTCCAAGTGAGCGATTCGTCTGATGTGATATGCACGCTTTCGCCGATGGCGGCGGGATTTCCGAGCAGCCCGAAGAAACCGCCGGCAAAGTCGCGGGCGTGGGTCATTGTCCAAAGCGAGCTGCCGTCCCCGTGAATGATTACGGGCTTGCCTTTGAGCATTCGTTCGATAACCTGCCACGAACCTTTCTCGCCGTGAACGCCGAGCGGAACGGCGCGTTCGTCATAGGTGTGCGAGGGGCGCACGATGGTTATCGGAAAGGCGTTTTCGCGATACACCTGCCGCAAGTATTCTTCGCAGGCAATTTTGTTGCGCGAATACTGCCAAAAAGGATTTTGCAGTGGCGTATTTTCCGTAATGATATACTGTGCGGGCGGTTTTTGGTATGCCGATGCGGAACTGATAAAGATGTATTGCTGCGTTTTGCCGTTGAAGAGGCGGAAATCGCGTTCTACGTGGTCGGGCGTGAAAGCGATAAAGTCGGCAACAACATCAAAATCCAACTCTTTGATGAGTTCGGCAACGTGCTTTTCATCATTAATATCTGCCTTCAACCACTTTGCCTCAGGCAAAATTTCGTTGCGATTGCCGCGATTGAGCAGGTAGAGTTCGTGTCCTTCGGCAAGTATTTTTCTCGAAACGGCAGTACTGATTGTGCCTGTACCACCGATAAATAGTATCTTCATAATAGGGGTTAAAAAATTTTCCAAATGTACGTTAGATTTCTGATATACAAACATCTGTATGGAAAATATTTTTTCGATTACGCTTTTTTAGCAGACAGACAATGTAATTGTACGGATTTATGCAGATTTTTACTTAATTCTGCATAAATCCGTACAAAATGCGTTGTCCGTTTATGATAATGTTATTAACACGAATATTTGCGCCAGCAGCACGCGCAGGAACATTGTCAGCGGATACACCGATGCGTAGGCGGTGGATTGTGCCTGCACGGGGGCGATGCCGTTGGCAAATTCGAGTGCGGGAGGGTCGGTCATCGAGCCGGCTATCGCGCCGCAAAGTTTTAGGTAATTGACTTTCAGCAGCCTGCCGATAATGCCCACGATGAGCAGCGGCAAAAGCGTAATCAGCACGCCGTAGCCCATCCATAGCAGCCCGCCGTTGAGAATGGTTTTCACAAAATCGCCGCCCGCGAGCAAGCCTACGCAGGAGAGGAAAAGGATAATGCCGACCTCGCGCATAAAGAAGTTGGCGCCGGGTGTCATATAAAAACTGAGCGTGCCGATGCGCCCGCGATAACCGAGCAAAATAGCCACCAGCAAGGGACCGCCTGCCAAGCCGAGTTTGGCGGGGGCGGACAGTCCGGGGAAATAAATGGGAATGCTGCCGAGTATGACGCCTGCGAATATGCCTAAGAAGATGGAACTGATGTTCGGTTTGGCAAGTTCTTTGACCGAGTCGCCGAGTTCTTTTTTCACATCGTGCAAAACTTCTTTTTTACCTACAACGCGCACCGTGTCGCCAAGTTCGATGGTAGTATCGAGCGAAGGCAGGATTTCCATACCCGAATGATAGATGCGTGTGATGTTGGCGGGATAGCGGCGGTAGATACCGATTTGTTCAATGGTTTTGCCCGCGAGTTTGCGGTTGCTGAGTAGAACGTCAATCATACCCAACGAGCCTTCTACGTCTTTTCTGCCCACGATTTCTACCTGCCCGATTTTTATCTGTAAGGCAGGAATGAGGTTTTGCGCGGACACGCCGTAAATGACATCGTTCGGCAAAATCACTACATCGTCTGTTGCCAAAATATAATCGTTGTTTCGGAAAATACGCGAGATAGACAGTTCTTTATCTACCACTTGCTTGATGTAGGCAATGTTTTTCTCGAAAAGGTTGGGGTTTGTTACCGTGATTTCCACACTTTGCAGTTTCGTTTCTTTTCCGCCGAGCGTGTCGTTGTAGTCCTGCACCTCTTTATCCACATTGACGCGGAAAAACCAGCGCACGAGGAACATTGTGATAATGATGCCCAAAATGCCGAAAGGGTAGGCTACGGCATAACTCATACCGGTTTGGGCTGCCGACAGGGCAATGTCGCCGCCCTGCTCGGTAAGCACCTGCTGGGCTGCACCCAAACTCGGCGTGTTCGTTACTGCGCCGCAGAGAATGCCGACCACTACGGCGGGCGAAAGGTCTGTGAAATACCAAACGAGGCAAGCAATCAGAAAACCGCTAACCACGATGCCCATTGCGAGCAGGTTGAGTGTCAGCCCGTCTTTTTTGAAAGACGAGAAGAAGCGCGGTCCCATATCCACGCCGATGCTGTACACAAAAAGTATCAGCCCGAAGTCGCGCACAAAATGCAGCACTTCTACGTCAATCGGTGCGCCGAGATGCGCAATGAGAATGCCGCTGAAAAGCACGCCCGCAATGCCGAGTTTTACCTTTTTGATTTCCAATTTCCCAAGCCAAATGCCCACAAACGCTGCTATACAAAGGAATATCAGCGTAGAGGCAATCCCCGGAGTAGTGAAAAGAGTTTGAAAGAAATTCATTATATTTTAGTATTTTAGAGTTACGATTTACAATGTCTAAAAAAATCGCGCAAAGATAATATATTTATGATGAATAATTGATAATTGACAATAAATAAATGCACAATATGTTGCCACCGCCGGTGGCGGTTTTTTGTAATCCGTCAGATAAATCTGACGGCAATTGGTTTTCCGTAATCCGTCAGATAAATCTGACGGCAATTGATACAAACAAGTCGGCTTAAGCCGACTTCGGAAAACCAATTGCCGTCAGTTTTAACTGACGGTTTCCTTTGTATCAATTGCCGTCAGTTTTAACTGACGGTTTCCGGAAAATTCACCAGAAACACCTTCTCTTTCGCCCGCGTGAGAGCCGTGTAAAGCCAGCGGTAATAGTCGATGCCGAGCATTTCTTCCGTTACCTGCCCCTGTTCGATATACACGTGCGCCCACTGCCCGCCCTGCGCCTTGTGGCAGGTAACGGCGTAGGCAAATTTCACTTGCAGGGCGCAGAGGTAAGGGTCTTGCCGCATTGCCCGATACCGTTCGCGCTTGTTGCCGATGTGCATATAATCCTCCTGCACGCGGGTAAAGAGCGTTTGATTGAGCGCAGCGGCGGCGGCTGGCGTGTCCGCAGCAAGCGTGTCAAGCAACACGCGGGCATCTATTTCCATCTCATAATCAAGCAGGCGCAGCGTCAAATCCGCAAACTGATAACCATACATTTCATAAAACCGCCCCACGCGGACAATTTCCGCCATATCGCCGTTGGCAATGAAATCAAGCCCCTCGTACTGCTCGCCCCAAAAATAATTGTTGCGCGTAATCATCAGCAAGTCGCCGTTGGTAATCTGGTCTTCCTTATACAGCACGCGGTTGCGGATACCGAAAGAATAAACGTTTGCCGCTTTGTTCGAGCGGGTTACGACAATCGTTTCCTCAATGCCCACTTCCCTGTAAGAAGTGTTGATTGCATCAACAAAATCTTCGCCGGACAGTCGTTTGATGTCCGAAAAACCTTTTGTTTTGAATTTCGGAAACACATTTACCTTCTCATCGGAAATCTGCTTGCGCAATGCCGTAGCGTTAAAAAGTATGCCGCTTTCGTGCGCCTGCCGGAGTACATTTATCAATAAGAACTCGCGCACATTCAGTCCGTAACTTTCCAATTTCGTGCGTTCCAGCGCGGGGCTGAAGGGCTGCATTACGGGCGGCAACTGCGCCGTATCGCCAACGAGCAAAAGGCGGCAATTCTCGCCCTGATAGACGTAATCAATCAAATCATCGAGCAAAAAGCCGCTGCCGAAAGTGCTGCCCTCGTTGTTATTACCTATCATAGAGGCTTCATCGACAATAAAAAGCGTGTGTTTATGCTGATTAAAGTTCAGCCCAAAAGCACCGTCAGGCTTTTGGCGATAAATCTTTTTATGAATGGTAAGGGCTTTTTCGCCCGAATAATTGGCAAAGACTTTGGCGGCGCGACCTGTTGGGGCAAGCAATACGCAGTTTTGCTGCAATGCCACGTGCGTGCGCACCAACGCGCTGATAACCGTAGTCTTGCCTGTTCCGGCAAAGCCTTTGAGGAGGAATGCCTCGTGGCTCTCGCGCGAAAGGAGGAAAGCGGACAGTTCGCTGATTAAATTTGCCTGTTCTTCGGTGGGCGGAAAGGGGAAATTTTCGGTTATTTTATTGCTTAGGAAATCGGTGAGCATATTAATATAATGTCAAAAGCGTAGGGGTAGGGCGCACCCTGCCCTACTACTTGTTTGTTTTATCCAAAGTGCCTGTTTTCTTGCTTGTTCTAACGTAATCGGTGGCTGCATAGATAGTTGTTCCATACCCAACCGCGACATATCCTGAAATGATATGTTGTAGTTCATTGTTTTTTTATTTTTTCTCTGCAAAGGTAATCAAACTTTTCCAAAGTTCAAAACTCTGAAGTTGCCTTATTTTGATGGTTGGTATTGCGCCAATTTAAGAAAAAGAGCAATAAAATTAGTAGAAAGATACTACTCTCTATCATCAATCTATATTTAAACACGCCGGCAGTATGTTCGTATGTATTTGCACCAATTTCAATGACCTCATCCATTGTCTTATAAAAGTGTTTGTATCTGTCGTAACCACCTTCAAGATTTTCTTTGTGAAATAGATAAGTTCTTTTTGCTATATCGTACTCAATATAAGTATCAAATAATAAGAATGTCATTAGACCTATTATTAAATACATAATTATATGTTTGGCTGTTTTCATTATTTGATTTATTTACATTGATTTTCTTGTTAAACTTTTCCAAAAGTTTGAACTTTGAAAAAGTTGTTTGTTAATTAATTGTTGTGCAAAATTGTACCAATTTGAAAAATAAAAATCTGCTTTTTTACAAGTTTAAGCGATTTATGTTTTGCCAATTACGATATTTTACATTTTTAAATTCCAATTCTTCTTCTCCCGTATAAATAAGATAATCAGCATTCTGGGCAGGTTCTTCGTTGCGGAAAAGTTGAATATTCTTCAATTGTGCAGGCGAAAAAGTGTTCGACATTTTGATTTCAATAAAAACATTTTCCTGCGCTTTTTCAATAATGCAGTCAATTTCATTTCCTTTGCTGTCGCGCAAAAAGAAAAAATTGGCAGGCAAGCCCTTGTTGAAACGCATTTTTAGCAGTTCCGAAAAAATAAAATTCTCAAATAAATTGCCTTTCATATAAAAAGTGTCGATTTGCGCCTCATTTTCAAGATTTAACAAAGCGCAGGCTAAGCCCGTATCGTAAAAATAAAGTTTCGGCATTTTTACCCAACGGCGGTTTACATTCGGCGAAAAAGGGAGTATTAAAAAAATGATATAACTTGCTTCAAGCACTGACAGCCAAGATTTTGCCGTATTAACAGAAATTTCGGCATCGTTTGCCAAAGATGAGATATTCAAAATATTGCCCGCCCTGCCGGCGCAAAGTTTCATAAAACGGTTGAAATGTTGCAGATTGCCGATATGTTTTAACAAACGGACATCGCGTTGCAAATAGGTTTCGATATAAAAAGGATAAAATTCGCTCGGCAACATTTTTTCTTTGTACAAACGCGGATAACCACCATTGAAAATAGCCGCGTTAATATCCGCAAAATTCAAGTTTGCAGATTGCAACTCACTGTATGACAATGGCAATAGTTTGATATTTGCCACTCTTCCCGCCAAACTTTGCGAAATACGCTCGTTGATTAAAAAACTTTGCGAGCCAAGCAAAATAACACTGCCGTTTGCTTTGCCATCATCTATTTCCTGTTGCAAATACGAAAAAAGTTGCGGTACGTTTTGCACTTCGTCTAAAATAAACTTTTCGCCCGCCGAGCGCAAAAAACCGCGCGGGTCTTCCTCTGCAATAAGCCGAATATCAGGATTTTCCAACGAAAAATAACGATGCTCTTTCAGCAGTTCTTTTACAAGCGTGGTCTTTCCCGACTGTCGCGGACCGGTAATGTTAATTGCCGGATATTTCTGCATTAAATTAGTTAATGCGCTTTCTATTTCTCTGGTAACCATATCATTATATTAAAAGGGTACAATTTTGCAATCCGATTGCAAAATTGTACCTTTTTTTTATAATAACCAAATTTTCAGGCAATTATTTTTCTAATCCAATTTTAAAACCTCCAAAAACGCCTTTTGCGGCACTTCCACCGAGCCGATTTGTTTCATACGTTTTTTGCCTTTCTTTTGTTTTTCGAGCAGTTTGCGTTTGCGCGAGATGTCGCCGCCGTAGCACTTGGCGGTTACGTCTTTGCGCACGGCTTTGATGGTTTCGCGGGAAATGATTTTGGCACCGATGGCGGCTTGTATGGCTATGTCGAACTGCTGGCGCGGGATAAGTTCTTTCAACTTTTCGCACATACGTTTGCCGAGCGTGTAGGCGTTGTCGATGTGCGTAAGGGTGCTGAGGGCATCGACTGCCTCGCCGTTGAGCAGCACATCAAGTTTGATGAGTTTGGATTCGCGCCAACCGTGCGGGTGGTAGTCGAACGAGGCGTAGCCCTTCGAGATGCTTTTCAGTTTGTCGTAAAAGTCGAACACGATTTCGCCCAGCGGCATATCGTAAATAATCTCAACACGATTTCCCGAAATATATTCCTGTTTGATAAGTTCGCCGCGCTTGCCGAGGCAGAGGCTCATTATCGCCCCGATGTAGTCCGTTTGCGTGATGACGGAGGCGCGGATATAAGGCTCCTCGATTTTCTCAATCAGCGTTACTTCGGGCATTCCGCTGGGGTTGTGGATTTCGATGAGGTCGCCTTTTTTGGTGTAAATTTTGTACTGCACGTTTGGCACGGTGGTGATAACGTCCATATCGAACTCGCGGTCGAGCCTCTCCTGTATGATTTCCATGTGCAGCATTCCCAAGAAACCGCAGCGGAAACCAAAGCCCAATGCCAAAGATGATTCTGCCTGAAAAGTGAGCGAGGCATCGTTCAGTTGCAGTTTTTCCATTGAGGCGCGGAGGTCTTCAAAATCTTCGCTTTCGATGGGATACACGCCTGCGAAAACCATCGGTTTCACTTCTTCAAAGCCCTCAATGGCAGTTGGCGAGGGGTTTTTGACGTGCGTAATGGTGTCGCCCACCTTTACCTCTTTTGATGTTTTGATGCCCGAAATGATGTAGCCCACATTGCCTGCCGAGAGTTCTTTTTGGGGCGACATATCGAGGCGCAAAATACCGATTTCGTCTGCCTCGTATTCCTTTCCTGTGGCGATGAATTTTACCAAATCTTTGCTGCGGATAGTGCCGTTTATTATTTTAAAATAGGCGATAATTCCTCTGAAAGGATTGAAAACCGAGTCGAAAATCAGGCATTGCAGCGGTGTGTCAGGGTCGCCTTTTGGCGCAGGAATGCGCTTGATGACGGCTTCCAGAATTTCCGGCACGCCCTCGCCCGTTTTGCCGCTTGCGCGAAGAATGTCCTCGCGTTTGCAACCCAAGAGTTCCACAATTTGGTCTTCTACTTCTTCGGGCATTGCCGCCGGAAGGTCTATTTTGTTGATGATGGGAATGATTTCGAGGTCGTGCTCAATCGCCATATACAGGTTGGAAATCGTCTGTGCCTGAATGCCCTGCGCAGCATCAACAATGAGCAACGCGCCCTCGCAGGCGGCAATCGAGCGCGAAACTTCGTAAGAGAAATCTACGTGCCCCGGTGTGTCAATCAAATTCAAGACATAAGACTCAAGACTGTTAGACGTCAGACTGTCTTGTGTCTTGTGTCTTGTGTCTTGTGTCTTATATTTATAATCCATCTGTATGGCGTGGCTCTTAATCGTTATGCCGCGCTCGCGTTCAAGTTCCATATCGTCAAGCACCTGCGCTTGCAGGTCTTTGCCGGTAACGGTACCTGTAAATTCCAATAAGCGGTCTGCCAACGTGCTTTTGCCGTGGTCTATGTGGGCGATGATGCAGAAGTTGCGGATATTTTTCATATTTTATTTTCGTGGGTGCAAAAGTAATGAAAAGTTAGCAAATTACAAAACTTTCGGATTAACACACGCAAAATGCTGTTTGTCAAAAAAACGCACAATATTCCCCGCCGTATACCGCATCATTTCCTCGCGCACTTCGGTAGCCGCCGTGCCGTTGTGCGGGGCGAGGACAACATTGTCCATCGTCAGTAATTCGGGTGTAATCTTCGGCTCAAACTCATACACATCAAGCCCCGCCGCGCGTAGTTTGCCCTTACGCAGGCTTTCCGTCAATGCCGCCTCATCAACCACTGCGCCGCGTGCGGTGTTGATGAGAATTGCACCCTGTTTCATTTTCTCAAATGCCGCCTTATCCATTAAATGATGCGTTTCCGCATTCAGCGGCATATTTAGCGAAACGTAATCGGAGGTCGCCAAAAGTTCGTCAAAAGAAAGATACTGCGCATTATATTTTTGTTCAATGTCCGCAGCGAGGCGCGTGCGGTTATGATACACCACCTTCATACACGAGGCATTGGCGCGGCGAGCCACCGCCTGCCCGATGCGCCCCATTCCGATGATACCCAGCGTTTTGCCAATCAACACCGTACCCAGATTTTCAAACAAGCCCCATCGGATATTATCTTCGCGCAGCCGTCTGTCGCATTCCGCTATGCGGCGGGCAGCGGCTATCATCAGCCCGAAAGCCAGTTCGGCAGTCGGTTCCACCACAGGGTCGGGCGTGTTTGCCACCGCAATGCCCCGTTCCGTAGCAAACGCCACATCAATATTGTCGTAGCCCACAGCATAGTTGGCAATGATTTTCAGTTTCGGGGCAGCATTCATTATTTCTTTGTCTATCGGCACGTTGAATGCCGAAAACAAGCCCTCGCAGTCGGGTATCAAGCGCAATATCTCTTCGCGTATCGGCTTGCCTTCTTCGGGGAAAACGAGGTTGAAACGCGCCTCCAACTCGGGCAGGCAGCCCTGCATATTGCGGTAAAGGATTAAAATTTTTGGTTTCATTACTGTATGTTTTTTTGGCACGCAGATGGTTATTTCGCCTTCGCTCAATAATCATCTGCGTGCTTATAAATAGGCTCACTTTCATATTTATATCTGTTCACTGAAGTTACCGCAAAAGTAACATTCTTCTTCTTTTTCAAAAACGCTGACACATCAAGGCAATCGTCAACCGTTTTTGCCAAAATATGTTTGGGATTATTCACATCAACTTCGCCCTCCGCAGCATAGACCACATAAAAACTGACTTCTTTGCCGTCAAAACCGCGTACCTTTTGCCACGAGAGAATATTGTTTGAAAATTGCAAACTGTCGGGTGGGGCAGAAGGCTCGCCGTTTAGGTTTTTATTTATCGGTACGAGCGCAGGATATTTAAAATAATTTTTCTTCAATGTGTCGCAAATCCCCTGCGGATTATTCAGAAATGGGCGTGCGCTGTAAATGAAAACGCCCTGCTGCTGCGGATATTTCTCGTTCAGGGCAAGTTGTCGGGCAAGTTCGTTGCCGTTTTGCCACGCGCCTTTTTGTATGCCTAAACCTGAGGCGTACAAGCCGATGTAGAGGTTGCGCCCGAAAGAGTTTTTTGCCCACCAATCCACTAAGATTTTGTAGTCGGCAACCGTTTTGCCGATTTCCCAATACAGTTGCGGCACCACATAATCTATTGTTCCCTCTTGCAGCCAGAGCAAAATATCGGCGTAGAGGTCGTCATAATTCGTCAAGCCCGCTCGGGTTTGCGAGCCGCGCGGGTCTTTGTCCGCATTGCGCCACACGCCGAAAGGACTGATACCGAACTCCACCCAAGGCTTTAGCCCCTTAATTGTTTGCTGCAATTCGCCGATAATCAAATTCACATTATCGCGCCGCCACTCATCTTTTGTTTTCAATCCGCGCGGCTCTTTGCGGAAAGTATCGTCATCGGGGAAGTCCTGCCCCGCCACTCGGTAGGGATAAAAATAGTCATCAAAATGCACTGCATCAACATCGTAGCGGCTCACAATATCGGCAACAATCTCGTTCAGGTATTGCCGCGTTTCCGTCAGTCCCGGGTCAAAATAATATTTGCCGCCGTACTCCTTCAATAAATGTTTTTTTCGGTAAAAAGCGTGTTTTTTATCAAAACCGTTTTTGCCCATCGAGGCGCGGTAGGGGTTAATCCACACGTGCGCCTCCATACAACGCAGATGTGCCTCGCGTATTAGAAAATCGAGCGGGTCAAAAGGCGTGGCGGGTGCTTTGCCCTGCTTGCCGGTGAGCCATTGCGACCAAGGCTCTTTGTCGGACACGAAGAACGCATCGGCAGCCGGTCGCGCCTGAAAAACAACGGTGTTGATATTCATTGCCGCAAAACGGTCGAGCATTGTGCGCAGTTCCTGCTTTTGTTGCGTTACGCTGAGCGTGTCTTTTGACGGGAAGTCAATATTTGTCACCGTAGCAATCCACACGCCGCGCATCTGTCGTTTCGGTGGCGGCTGCACAGCAAGCACGTAAGCAGGAAGAAGAGATATAATAATGTATAGAATTGTTTTTTTCACAAGGCGTTTTTTTGCGCCACAAAGGTAGGGAAAATATTATGAATAATAAAGAATAAGACCCCAAGACAGCATAAATGTAGGTATATCATTTTTAACACAATATATAAATAATACAAAAAACGGGAAAATATGTTCTACAACATTCAAATAAATATATTGATTAAACAAATAATTTGCTAATTTTGGGAGTTTATTTTACAACCTTAAAAATCTAATACTTATGGGACGTCTTTTACAAGAACGAGTACAATATGTACTGACTTTATTTGTGTTATTATTATTCTCTTCGGCATCGGTTTTCGGTGCAACGATAAGTACAGGTGCTACAACCGGCGTATGGGCAGGTAATAATATTACTGCGTCAGGCACTGATGTTATTAATGTTAACGAAATAGTTACCAGACTTGCAACAGGAAATGTAACCATTAACGTTACCGGTGATGTAACTATTGCGAATGGCATTGCTGCTCATAATGCTACACCATATCTGTTGACAATCAATGCCACCGGAAATATTCTGGTATCGCAGGCGATTGACTTGTCTGGCAGTAATGGCAGCGGTGCAACTACTGCTGCTGCCGCCGGAAAAAATGGCAACAGTATTGTCTTAAACAGTACAGGCGGCTCCGTTACTGTCAATTCTCAAATTCTTACTAATGGTGGGGACGGCGGAAATCCGAGCAGTGGGTCGCAAGACGGCGGTGCAGGCGGCAACGGCGGCTCTATTACCATAACGGCTGCAACAGATGTTATTATTTCCCAAAGCATCAATTCAACAGGTCATCAGGGAGGACAGCCAAATGGCAACAATGGCGGCGGCGCGGGCGGCAATGGCGGCGATGTATCCATTATTGCAGGCGGTATCGTCAATATGACAGGGGATATTATTGTTTCCGGCGGCTTGGCACGCGATGGCAACAATTTAAAGTCCGGGTTACCCGGAGTACCCGGAAATGTTAGTATTACGGGGCAAGGCAATATTTCGCTGTGGGTTATTACCGCGAATGCAGGAAATGCAGGAAAATGTACGCAATGCAGCGACACGCCGGCGGGTGGCAATGCGAGTGCGAAAACAATAAATATTGCTTCAACAGCCGGTAGTGTTACGGTAAACAGAGCCATCACCTCAAATGGCGGTAACGGTGCACAACAAGCCAATGGACAGAAAAGCACCAATGGCGGCAATGGAGGCAATGTTACCATAACAGCCGCGAGTGGAATAACAGTAGATGCTGCCGGACAGATACGTGTTGCCGGCGGTACCGTACCAGACGCCAACGGTGGTCCCAGTAATACAGGTAATGGCGGTGCGGGCGGCAATATTACCTTAGCCGCCACATCAACCACAAGTACAATTTCGGTTGCAGGAGCGTTATATGCCAATGGTGCTAACGGCGGAAAAGCAGGCAGCAATGGTGGTAATATAGCAGGTGCCGGTGGTGCGGGCGGACATATTAATATCAACTCGTGTTGTGCCGCGCTTGTTTCGCGTGAAATCACCGCACAGGGCGGCAACGGTGGAGATGGCAATGGAAAGGTACGAGGCGATGGCGGTGCAGGCGGATATATCAAGTTCAACAATGTCGGTACTGTTAATGGGAAAGATGATTTATCCCAAATTACATTTTCTAATACGGTTAATGCTGCTCCGGGTGCTATCGGAGGAAATGGTAGCGGCGGCACGGCAGGCACTCAGGCAAATACCGGTAACTATGGTACTGCAAGTAACGGCGTTTCTATCACAATAAGTCCATCGGCTTGCGCAGCCCCGCTCGCCCCAATCACAATAACAGAAGTATCTCGTACTTGTAATTCCATTTCGATTAATTGGAATGCAGTTGCAGATGCCAATACTTATGAACTTTACCGCTGTGCAAGTGCAGGTATATGCACTAACCTGATACATACGGAAACCGGTGCAGGCTCTCATACATATACCGACAACGGATTATCATCGGGCGTTACCTATTATTATACGGTAAAGGCTACCGAAACTGCTACCGGACGTTTTTCCGAATCCGATGTTAAAACTATTGCAACTACTGCACAACCGCTACCTACGCTTAGCGGTACGCCCGACTATACGGCAGTGGCACTTACATATACCACTCCCGGCACCGCTACGGGCTTTACGCTCTATCGCTGTACCTCTGAAACAGGCGGTTGTACTGCATTGACAACTTCCGGCACTTCTTTTAATGACACAGGATTAGACGAGGGAAAAACCTATTATTATAAAATAGTAGCAAATTTTGCAGGCGGTTGTACTTCGGAAAAGATTGTGAGCGTTAAAACATTGGCTAATATTGCTTACCCAGACCCATATAATTGTACTGCATCGGCTTGCAACGACTTGGTTGGTTATGTTAATTTTGCTAATAAAAATGGAGTTGAAACAGGTCGCTGGTCAATTAATGATGTTGATTTTTATGGTGCTATTGGTGCAGATAATCAAAGGTTAACCACAAGTTCTACCTATCAAGGAACAGGTGATTTGTACACCAACGGCAACTATTTTATTGTTAAAAATCCTAATACAGAAAAAGGAGGTAATAGCGCAGCAAGTGTTGAATATATGCGGAACGTAGATGCGCTTGGTGGTGTATTTACAGCAAGAGGCAGTAGTAACAACAATATGCTTGTTTATCAAATACGTGGATTAAATTCGTCTGCGACTTCGTCAGTTGCTAAAAAAACGTATTGTGTAAGAGTAAAAATGCGCAATATTGGTGTGCCAACGCATACAGATGGTAATGACTATAATAATCCTTGTGCTGAGAATGGTAATAATATTCGCGTTGACCTGTTGAAATTGGATAATGCAGAGGCTGGTGGTGTATTTCCAAATAACCTTACCAATATGGCTTTCACAACGGATGACCCTTATGGTACTTGGACAACAACAAATATTGACTGTAGTACAAGTGCAAGTGGTAATTGGAAGAGAAATGACCAACAAAGCACAATGACCAGATATGGTGACTTGACTGTTTTTGTCGGACAAATTACTATTCCCACTGCACAAAATGGAAGCATTGATGACGGCTTTAAAATTCAAATACGTGGAATTGGAGCAGGTCGAAATACAATAACTGGTGTTGAGTCTATCGAAGTATATGGTTGTCTTCCAAAAACTATTGTCGCAACAGATGAAGAAAATAAGACCATAATTGGCAATGTATTTTGCGAAAATGGACCTGTAAAACTCACTGCTACAGGTGCAGGTTTTGGCGGAAATATCAAGTGGTATAAAGGCACAAGTTATGCTGACGCCATCAATACTGCGCCTATTGGTGCTGGTAATGTATTTAATACCGTAGCACCGTGGGGAGTTGGCAGTAGCGAACTTTATATAGCAGTAGGCGATTTAGGCTTTGATACTATCCGTATCACTTCACGTTTCTGTTGCAGTTCGTTGGGTCAGAGTGCAGTTATTCACCAAGAATATTTTAACACCGGAGGCGTGGGCGGTGTAACTTACGAAACTACCGGTTGCGGCAATGGAATATATGCTGACCTGCCGGGTATAGGTACCATAAATTTTATTTCAAATAACTATTTGTACGCAGGAAGTGCTGCCGGTTGTGTAGCCAGCGGAGGTGGAGCCAACGATGGAGAATACGCAGTAGTGAAAAACGCGCAAAATGCCGGATATTGGGGGCAATTTTACGACCACACAAGCGGCGACGGCAGTAGTGGAATGTTATTGGTAAATGCTGCAACATCAAGCGGCGATGACTATTTTTATAAACATTCTTTAACCGGACTTTGCGATAATACCAAATATGAATTTTCAGCGTGGTATGCTTCAATTTGTCCTACTTGTCCCGCAAAGGTAAATATTGATTTTGAGATTTGGCAAGATGATGCAGGCGGAAATCCGGTTGGATTAGTACCTATTGAACATTTTTTGACAGGTAATGTAAATGATGGCATTTGGCATAATGCTCTTATACAATTTAATACGCCCGAATCGGGAGGCACAGGCAAATATACGCTGAAAATCAGAAATAATACCAATACGACCGAAAATTCCGGTAATGACGTGGTGTTAGATGATATTGTCGTAACAAAGTGCGTGCCAAATATGTACACTTACGAAGAAGGTACGAGCAATGTATCTACTTCTGTTTGTAGCGATAATCCCGTTTCGTTGGAAATTCCCCTGCCCGTAAGTGTACGGGAAGTTGTTACCGGCGGAAACCTGGCACTTCCTATTTACATTCAATGGATGAAAACGCAAACGCCCGCAGTCGAAAGTTCGTGGGTACCGGTTGGCGACCCGACTACCAATAATGTTTATTCGGTAATACCTCCGGGCATAAATGAAGTGATATATTATCGTGCAAAAATTACGATAGATTCTACCAGAGCTGCAAATATAGGGGCTTTGTTGTCAGGTAATTGTTTTAATGATGTTATTAGCCAGAACTTTACATTGCAACAAACCGGCGACTTGCAAATTCAAACCGAGCCTGATGTTGCCGAATTTTATATTTGCGATGGAGATTTGATAGGTGGTTATGACCTTACCGGCTCTGCTCCTGACGATGCCGATGGTTGGAATTGGATAAAGGGAAATATGGGCGTGCAATATGATACGCTTGGTATGGTGTTGAGTACCAACGAAACCGACAAAGTAATTAGAGTTACCGAAGCCGGAACGTATTATTTTGTAGTGAAACGCGGAACGTGTCGGGCAGACAAGTCGGTTACGGTAGGCGAAGCGCAAACACCTATATTGAATCCTGCGGAAATATCTGCACCACCGGCTATTTGCGATGGCGGGACATTAACATTGACTCCGCCTCAAGTAATATCAAATGTAGATATAACAAATCAAGGTTGGTTGTTGAATGATGCTCTCTTTGATATTTCAAGGGTGTTTACTTATGCAGATAATGGAAAAACATTGAAATATTTTGCGGTAAATTGTGCAGATTCATTGGTTTCTAATGCGGTAACGATAACGGTGAATCCAAAACCGACAGTAACCCTGACAGTGCCGACAACAGATGTATGTCCGGGCAGTACGGTAAATGTTTCTGCCGCAGTAACAAGTGGTACACCTGCTTACACTTACACTTGGACCGGCGCAACACAGGTAAATGCCGCAAATACCTCTTTAACGGCATCTGCAAATTGCAATACTACGATGGAGGTATCGGTATCGGTTAGTGATTCGAAATCTTGCGTAGGAACGGATAGTAAAACGTTTACGGTTAGAGATGTAACCGCTCCTACGGGTACTGCCCCCGCCGGCACAAACAATATCAATTCTTGTTTTGTAGATGCTTCTACCGTTCCCGCTGGTGTTCCCGCCTTTGTACCTGCTACCGTAGCGGGCAATTACACAGATGCTTGCGGTGCAGTAACCGCGACCTTAACAAATACTGCCATTTCGGGTGATAATTGTTCTTGGAGTGTAGTTTACACTTATGAAGTCTCCGATGCTTGCGGTAATAAGTTGACCGGTCAAATAATTACTCATACGGGTGGCGACAAAACCGCTCCTACGGGTACTGCTCCCGCCGGCACAAACAATATCAATTCTTGTTTTGTTGATGCTTCTACCGTTCCCGCTGGTGTTCCCGCCTTTGTACCCGCTACGGTAGCGGGCAATTACACAGATGCTTGCGGTACAGTAACCGCGACCTTAACAAATACTGCCATTTCGGGTGATAATTGTTCCTGGAGTGTAGTTTACACTTATGAAGTATCCGATGCTTGCGGTAATAAGTTGACCGGTCAAATAATCACTCATACGGGTGGCGACAAAACAAATCCTGTAATTACCACAGCAAATCTCCCAACCGACAGCGTAGCAGTAGTAACCGGCACTTGTACTTTTGCTGTGCCTGATTTTACGAACAGAGTAAAAAATCAAAGTTCGGATAATTGTACAGCACAAGGCTTATTGATGGTAACACAAATACCGACAGCAGGCACCACAATTACAGCAAACACAAATGTAACAATAACAGTAAAAGATGTTTGTAACAACGAAAGCACTTATACAATAAGTGTAACCATTCCCACCGCACCAACATTGACTATAGCAAATCCGTCTGCATTCTGTAAGGGCGAAAGTTATGACTTGGAAGATGCAGTAACGGAATATACTAATGGTACGTTGGCATTTTATACAGGAACAGGTAAAGTCGGACTATTGTCTGAATCAACCGTAACGCCCGATAATACCACAATTTATTATGCTGTAGTAACAAATACTGCAACAGGTTGTTCGATAGAAAAAGCGATAACGATAACGGTAAATGCCTTGCCGACAGCAGGTATAACGAATAATGATGAAACGACAGAACTTACTTGTACTATAACAAGTATTTCCGTAACTGCAACCGGCGGCACAACTTATCAATGGAGTGGAGGAACTACGCCGACAACAGCAGCAAATGCTTTGAATAGTGCAGGTGTTTATACCGTAATCGTTATTGATAATAATGGCTGTAAAGACACGACGGAAATAGAAATAACGCAAGACGATGAGATGCCAAGCGTTGAAATTCAGGCAGATAATACAACATTAACTTGTAATTTAACCTCAATATCTTTGATTACCGAAGTAGAAGGCGAGATAGTTTCTTATGCTTGGACAGGACAAAAAACAGGTAGTGCTTCAACAATGACTGCTGATGCTGCAGGTACTTATACGGTTACAGTTACGGCGGATAATGGTTGTACAGCGAGTGATGAGATAGTGATAGGGCAGAATGTGACACAACCCGTTCCCGGCATCACTGCAGACAGAGCAGGCATCACCTGCGACACGACGAGCATTACTTTGAGCGGCAGTCCGACAAGTGATGTAACCTATTTGTGGAGTACCGGTGCAACGAGCCCAACGATAAATGTAAACAGTGCAGGCAATTATAAATTAGTAGTAACGAGCACGTTAAGCGGTTGCAAAGATTCCGTGACTTATGTTGTAAC
>JAISJU010000169.1 GCA_031261165.1 Prevotellaceae bacterium | reverse complement strand
TATCCCGCCATTCGCGCCATCCGCAATTACCGCAGTGCACACGAACTGTTGTTGCTCGGCGTGCCGCTCATTCCGCGCATCATTACGGAAATGGCGCATTCCGAAACCGGCATCGACATACACCCGGGCGCAAAAATCGGCACGCACTTCGCCATCGACCACGGCACCGGCATCGTTATCGGCGAAACCTGCATTATCGGCAACCACGTTCAACTGTATCAGGGCGTTACGCTCGGCGCAAAAAGTTTTCCGCTTGACGACAACGGCGTACCCATCAAAGGTATTCTTCGCCACCCGATTATCGAAAACAACGTGGTGATTTACGCCAATGCCACCATTCTTGGGCGCATCGTTATTGGCGAAAACTCCGTCATCGGCGGCAATATGTGGATTACCAAAGATATACCTTCCGGCACAAAAGAAGGTCCCGGTCGCATCAAAGATATTCCCAAAGGCTCGGAAGTGTATATGTTTAATATATAATGTATGAGTAACGTTAAAACCCAAATAGAAGATTTGCGCCGCGAATTGGAGCAGCACAATTACAATTATTATGTACTGTCCGCGCCGGTTATTTCCGATTTCGATTTCGACAAAAAATTGAAAGAATTACAACACTTGGAGGCGGAAAACCCGCAGTTTTTCGACCCCAATTCCCCCACGCAACGAGTAGGCAGCGATATAAATACGGCATTTCGGCAGGTAAAGCACCGTTATCCGATGCTTTCGCTCGGCAATACCTATTCGGAGGGCGAAGTTGCCGATTTTTACGAGCGCGTGCGCAAAGCCCTGAACGAAGATTTTGAATTGGTGTGCGAATTGAAATATGACGGCACTTCCATCTCCTTGGTGTATGAAAACGGCGCATTGCAAACCGCCATCACGCGCGGCGATGGCGAAAAAGGCGATGATGTAACGGCAAATGTGCGTACAATCCGCAGCATTCCCTTGAAACTGAAAGGCGATTTCCCTGCGGAATTTGAAATTCGCGGTGAGATACTGATGCCCTGGCAGGTCTTTGAAGAACTGAACATTCAGCGCGAAAAAGACGAGGAGCCGCTTTTTGCCAACCCGCGCAACGCCGCGAGCGGAACAATGAAATCGCTTGACTCATCGGTGGCGGCAGCGCGAAAGTTAGATGCCTATTTATATTATATCTTGGGCGAAAACCCGCCTGCGGATACGCATTTCGGCAATCTGCAAAAAGCGCGGGAATGGGGTTTTAAAATTTCCGATGCGGCAAAAAAATGTGCGAATCTGGAAGAAGTTTTTGAGTATATTAAATATTGGGACACTGCGCGAAAAGACTTGCCGGTGGCGACAGACGGCATTGTGATAAAAGTCAATTCCCTCAGGCAACAAAAAAATCTGGGCTTTACTGCCAAGTCGCCGCGTTGGGCTATTGCCTACAAGTTTCAGGCGGAAAAAGCGCTGACACGTTTAAATTTCGTGTCCTACCAGGTGGGGCGCACAGGTGCAGTTACGCCGGTTGCCAACCTCGACCCTGTGCAACTCTCCGGTAGCGTTGTCAAACGCGCCTCGTTGCACAATGCAGACATTATCGAAGGTTTGGATTTGCACATCGGCGATATGGTTTCGGTGGAAAAAGGCGGCGAGATTATTCCCAAAATTACGGCGGTAGATAAAGACGCGCGTTTTTTGCTTGGCGACAAAGTCCGGTTTATCAAAAAATGCCCCGAATGTGCTGCGGAACTCGTGCGCGTAGAGGGCGAGGCTGCCCATTATTGCCCGAATGAAGACGGCTGTCCGCCGCAAATCAAAGGCAAAATCGAGCATTTCGTCAGTCGAAAGGCAATGAACATTGACGGCTTGGGCGAGGAAACCGTTGCGCTCTTGTATCAAAATAAGTTGATTAATAATATTGCCGATATTTATACCTTGAAAATCAGTGATATTGCGCCTTTGGAACGTCTTGGCGTGAAATCTGCCACAAATATTGTTCAGGGTGTGGAAAACTCAAAAAACATACCTTTTGAGCGGGTTTTGTTCGCGCTCGGCATTCGTTACGTGGGCGAAACCACCGCAAAAAAAATCGCCCTCGCCCTGCACAACATCGACAATCTGAAAAACGCCACGCTCGAACAACTGCTCGAAATAGACGAAGTGGGCGAGCGCATTGCCCAAAGCGTTTTGCAATATTTTCAAAACCCGAAACGCTTGGAAATCATCGAAAAACTCCGCGCGGCGGGCTTGCAGTTCGCACTGTCCGAAGAGCGTTTGGCTGCCAAAAGCGACCGCCTTGCGGGCTTGTCCATCGTCATCAGCGGCACATTCTCAAAACACTCGCGCGATGAGTACAAAGCGATGATTGAGCAAAACGGCGGGAAAAATGTCGCCGCAGTATCCGCCAAAACTAACTATCTGCTTGCCGGCGAAAATATGGGACCCGCGAAATTGGAAAAAGCGCAGGCATTAGAGGTAAAAATGATTAATGAAGAAGAATTTTTAGAAATGATAAAAGAATAATATAGATTGCTGATTTACAACAAAAAAATATCAGTTTAATCAAATAAAAAAAGTATGAGCCGAACTTTCATACTTTTTTGTTTTTTTATTCCGGATTAAAAGGATATTGGTACTTAACTTTTGCACCCATTATACCGCCGGAGGTGTCAATTATCCATTCTACAACATACAAACGAGCATAAGTGTATCCTCCGGCATCGTTCATTCTGAAAACATATCCGCTGCCGGGTTCCACTGCTGTACCTGTTGTCCAACCACTTGAAGGTGTTTTTTTGATACTTCCTAATCCATTTACTCTTCCAATATTGACAACTTCTTGCTTATAAGGATAATTGGAATGGCATCGAAAATTATTATCAAGGCTAATTCCTATATGATAAGAATCAGTCCAATATAAATATGTCGAGGTAACACGCCCATCAAAGGCTCTCATAGATAAAGACATTGTTCCTTCAGGGTCTGGAACTGAATCACCACCACCATCTTTACTGCACCCAATTACAAAAGTCAAACTTAAAATCATTAAAGTTTGTACAAAAAACAAATTAAACTTTTTCATAATATAAAAAATTATTTGATGCCCTAAGCCCCAAACGAGCGATTATTAAAATAAAAAAGCGCGGAACTTTTACATTATTCGTTTATCAAGGTCTTCAACCACCTTTGCATCAAATAAATAAGCCCACACTGACACACAGGAAATAACAAGTTGTTGCAACTAATTGATAAGTAGTAAATTACATTCCAATTTTATCGTATGGGGTACGATTTGGGGCATTTTGCAGAGGTCTTTTCAGCTACAATTGTCTTGCCTGTGTCTGCATAAAACTTCGGTGCAAAAGTACAAACAATTTTTCAGAAAAACAAAAAAATATTCTTTTGATTTTCAATAATTTGTCTGAGTGCAAGGTGCAAGTTATATATATACATATATATGCTTGCACCTTGCACCTCAAAAATATATACACTTCTTTTTTCGGGTCAAATGGGAAAGTCGGTAGGTATTATATCTTTGCAATCAAACAAAGATGGCAATACCAACCGACTTTTTCATTTGCCCCTTTTTTCACCAATTCCTTTTCTTTTTTTTCATTATTTACAATAAATAAATGAGGCTTTTCTGCCTGTTTTTTTATAAAAAGACACAAACTATTTAAAGTGAGTTGTTTATGTTATTGTTAAAATATTGGGAAAAATTTCGCCTGTTTTTATTTTCTGAAATTCATTGCTATTTCAATCGTTTGATTATCAATATATCATCTTGTCTAAACAACTCTAATATGTTAAATTATTCTTTTCGTTTACCCAAGTTGTGAATTCGTCTTTTCCTTTTGTTAGACCTTTGCATCAAATTTTTTTTGATATGGAAGTCATCACTATTGAATCACAAGCATTCAAAGATTTAACGGCAAAAATCAACACAATTGCCAAATTCGTTACTGCTCTGCAAAGTAAGGCGGATGAAGAGCCTGAAGACGGTTGGGTGGACAGTTACGAGGTTTGCACTTTTCTTAAAATCAGTTCCCGCACGCTACAACGATTGCGTGCATCTCAATCAGTTACTTACTCTCAAATCAGAGGGAAAGTCTTTTACAAAATCAGTGAAATTCAACGCTTGATGGACAATCACATCATTCGCCGCAGCGATGAGCATCTGCAAAATTTAATCAAAAACCACCAATTATATGTTGAGCAAAGACGCAGTATTAGAACGGACAAATAGAGGTTTGGATGTTTTCAAACATTATATTCAGGGTGGCTGGCGTGTTGGGCGCAACTTTCTAAACCCGCTTTACGAAGACCACAAGGCTTCGTGCAATATCTATTTTGACCGCAAGAGTTTCAGTTACCGCTTAAAAGACTTTGGCAATGATGTATACAGCGGCGATTGCTTTGATATTGCGGGTAAAATCAAAGGATTGAATTGTAGCAATCCGCAGAATTTTGTTGAGATTTTGAAAATGATAAATCGCGATTTATCGCTTGGCTTGGGTAATGACGACAGTTTTGCAGTATCGGTTTCGATGCCTGCAATATCTAAAAAGCAACCCGAAAACACCCCTATATCCATACCCGCCCCGAAAAAGACAAAGCCTTATTCTGTGATAAATCAAACTTTTTCGGCAAGGGAAACGGAGTTCTGGCGGCAATACGGCATTTTGCCCGAAATATTGAAAACGTACAAAGTTTTTTCTTTGAAGGAGTTTAAGAGTGAAAACAATGAAGGAAAACCATTTACCCTTTATTCCACAGACAATGAGCCGATATTCGGCTATTCAGGCAAACGTCATATCAAAATTTACCGTCCGTTTTCCGAAATAAGGTTTTTGTACGGCGGATTGCTTCCCGACAATTATTGCTTTGGCTTGGAACAACTGCCCTCCAAAGGCGACACGCTTTTCATTACAGGCGGCGAAAAAGACGTTTTGTCGCTTGCCGCTCACGGTTTTCACGCAATTTGCTTCAATTCGGAAACGAGCAATATTCCGCAAAATATTATCAAAAAACTGTCGTACCGCTTTAAGCATATAATCCTGCTTTATGACACCGATAAAACAGGCTTGGAGTCGTCTGCCAAACACGGGCAACAATTGTCTTCTTTGGGTGTGAAACGGCTTGTTTTGCCGCTTTCCGGCACTAAACAGGAAAAAGATATTTCCGATTTTTTCAGGATTGGAAAAACAAAAAACGATTTTATCCAGTTATTCATCGAATTTTTAGACAATTTATACAGTGAAACAATGGCAGTTCTAAAACCTTGCGAAATTGATTTTAATAATCCACCGATTAAGTCTGAAATGCTGATTTCAATTAACGATGTGCCGCTTGGAACACAGGGTAATCTTTTTGGAATAACCGGCGGCGAAGGCACAGGCAAAAGCAACTTCGTTGGCGCATTGATAGCGGGAACTATTTGCGAAAAAGACAACATAGACACATTGGGTACTATTATTCAACGAAATAAGGATAGTAAAGCCGTGTTGCTTTATGATACCGAGCAATCGGAAACACAACTCTACAAAAACATTTCTTCGATATTGAAACGCGGCAGAAACAAAACAATGCCCGCATACTTCAAAGCATACTGTTTAACGTCAATGTCGCGCAAAGAACGTATGCAGGCGATAGTGCAAAGTATGGATAAATTCTATTATCAATTTTCAGGTATTCAAAGGGTGGTTATTGACGGCATTGCGGATTTGGTGCGCTGCGCCAACGATGAAGCCGAAAGCGTGGGTGTGATTGATGAACTTTATCGCTTGGCGGGTATATATAAAACCTGCATTGTTTGCGTGCTGCATTTTATTCCGAACGGAATGAAACTGCGCGGACATCTCGGCTCTGAATTGCAACGTAAAGCGGCTGCAATCCTTTCTATTGAGAAAGACGAAAACCCGCAAATATCGGTCGTTAAGGCATTGAAAGTGCGCGATGGCAGCCCGCTTGATGTGCCGCTTGTTCAGTTTGCCTGGGATAAGGAAAAAGAAATGCACGTTTATCTCGGCGAGAAGCCCAAAGAGGAAAAGGAAAAACGCAAGGAAACCGAACTTATGGGAGTTGCAAAAACGATTTTTGCCAAGCAACGTTTCTGTACTTATGTGGATTTATGCGAGCAAATACAGACGCTTTTGGACGTTAAGGAACGCACCGCCAAAAGTTACGTCAAGTTTATGAAAGACAGGGAAATTATCCTGCGCGACACAGCAAATTCAAGTTATTTCATTATAAGTAATATTTAAAATTCAAAACGCTATGTTTATTGAAAAAGAATATTTAGAGGGGTGGATAAAGCGTATTATGGAACGCTTTGACCATTTGGAAAACCGTTTGACAAAGCCACCCGAAAAAGAGCGGCACAGATACAATGGCGAACTGCTATTGGACAATCAGGATTTGTGTATGATGCTTAATGTAAGTAAGCGTACTTTGCAGCGTTACCGCAGTTTGAAAAATCTTCCATTCAAACGAATTGACCAGAAAACCTATTATTTGGAATCGGACGTGGAAAACTTTATCAAAGAGCATTTTAACAAATCATCATAGACAACCGAATTTATTTCTTATTTTTCAATTATTTAATTATTTTATTTTCTTATTATTCACATTTTTAAAAATTATTTTTATGACAAAAAAAGTTTATTTAGCGCTGTTTCTTGCGATAGCAGGAATAGCAAGTGCAAATGCACAAATGCGGATTAGTGGCAGTGAAGAGCCTAATCAATCTGCCGTATTGGATTTGAATCCCGATGACAATGTGTCGGCGGGAAATGCTACTTTGGGCTTGGCTTTGCCAAGAGTTAATCTACGAAACAGCAGCGATGCTTTTCCGCTCTCTGCCCACGTAAGGGGAATGACTGTTTACAATATGGCGACTACGGGCGATGTAACCCCCGGCGTGTATATTGACAACGGTGCAAAATGGTTACGGCAACTTGACAGCGAAACGACTGCTCTTTCGGCAGTAGAAAGGGACAGCGTTATTGGTAACGAGGTGGTTGATGCTACTGTCAGTGGCGGTTTAATACGTTCCGGCGCAGGAACAACGGTATCGCCCTATACGCTTGGCGTGGCGCAAGGCGGAATTACTACCGACAAACTTGCTAATGGAAGTATTACCATTAACAAGTTGGCAAACAATATTTTTACCGAATTGGGAGATAATCTTGCCATCAATATCAATAATACGATATTGGTAGATAGCATTGCAAATTTAGTCAATAAAAACGCTGTAACTTCTATTTCCGGAATGCGCGGTATTTCTGTCAGCGGTACGACAAACACGCCTGTTGTGGGTTTGCCTGCCGGCAGTAATGGTCAAGTGCTGAAATGGAATAATGGCGCGTGGGCAGCCGGTACGGATTTAGTTGGCGGAACAACAACAGGCGACGAAATTGTCAATGCCACGCTTAATGGCGGTTTAGTTCGTTCGGGCAGTGGTGCGGAAAATGACCCTTACACGCTTGGGTTACTTACTGCCACTGCAAACAGCATAATGAGAACAGATGACGGAGGTAAATGGGGCGTGTGGCAAACAGGCAATCAAGTTGCCGAATACGAGATTACAAAACCTTCAGGCGTTACATATGCGACAATGTTGCCGCCGTTACAAAAATATCCTTCGGGTTTGTATTGGTGCAATGTCAAAGTATCAACGGGTAGCGCCGATGTAAGATTAACCTTTCCTATGACTTATGAATATATATGGCAGTCTTCCGAATCGCACTTATATGGAAACGTGCCTCAAAATGGAGCAACAACCAGTTTGATAGATTTATCTTTTCCGACTTTTTTGGAAACGACTTTAGACACCTATCCTATGTTTTTTTTACGTGGTTTGCCACTTGAGCAAATAAACATCAAACTGAAAATATTTCGCATTTTGTGATTGCATAAATAATTGAGATATTAATCAAAAAACACAAGAAATATGGAACATCATATAAAAAAAATATTCATACCTGTCGCTTGTTTACTGATTTTGGTATTTGGATTGAATGCGTATGCCGGCAATTTATATGGGAAGGCTTCAATAGGAACTTCTACCCTGCTGAACGGTAATCTTTCCATTAAACCTGCAGGCGAACTGTACATCAGGCAAAACAGGCTTGATATAACAGGCAATTACAGCGGTAAAAGCGGCTCAAAGATTTACCTTTCGGCAAATGCTGACAAGAACGGTTTTGTAAACATATCCGGTACGGTAACAGGCGAAACAGAAATTATCCCTGATATTTTTGCCGCTTGGAACGGCTCTCGTATTGACTTTGTAAAAGCAAGCCAAACAGGCTCGGTAACTTCCGCTTTTCAAATGACAGACAATGTGGCGCAACTAAAATATGAAAAGCAAAACGATTATTTGCTTTGGTATATTGAAAAGACAAAAATAGATTTGTGTTTGCCTTTGATTGTGCAACTCGGCAATCATACGCTGCTTGCGAACAATAACAGCGCCACCAATGGCGGTTACAAATTCGCGTCTTACGCTTGGTATAAAAATGGACAACTGTTGCAAGAAGACGCACACGCCGACAACGGTGGCAGTTATTACACAGGCGGCGCAGACCTTGACGAAGACGCAGAATATGCCGTAACAGCAACGGACAGCGAAGGAAAACATTATTTTTCCTGCCCTTACCGCTTTGCCCCAATGGCATTGCCGATAAATGTAACGGTATATCCCAATCCGTTGCCTCGAAATGCAAAAGCGTATATTCAGGCGGAAACGCAGGATTTGTCGCTCTTGCAAGATGCACGCGTTGATATTTACGATATGCTTGGACAATATGTTGGAAAAGCGAATATCAACGGACAAACGCTGACTTCTGTGAACTTTCCCTCGAAAACAGGTATTTATATTCTAAAATTCAGGGCAAAGGATTATGTAAGGAATATCAAAATAACAGTAGAATGAAAACAGTAAAGAAAATGAAACAATTATTGTTAAACAAAGCATTTGCATTGATTATGGGATTGATATTTACCCATATCGTTTGCGCACAGACAACAGAAAAAAGGTTGTCGGTTTATGACGAGTATGATGATGCTACAGTGTTGTCGGATTATTTGGAAACGAGTTACTGTCCGCACGAGATTTCTGTTTGGACTTCCGGTGGCGTTTCTATGCTGAATGACCGTTCTGTTTCCGGCAAAAGCAATATCGGTGCAGGCGGCGCATTTGGCGTAGGCTACACATATTTTATCGGTAAAAAATGGGGCTTATCTTCGGGCTTGGAATATGCTTTTTATCAAAGCAAAATCAGTTTGAACGGATTTTCCGATGCCAACGCCAATTACGATATTCTCAACAATCCGATTATCTACAATGCTCGAATTGATAATTACAGCGAAAAACAGTTTACCGGATTGTTGAATATTCCGTTGTTGGTGCAATATCAGACAGGCGGCAATCATTTGTTTTACGCTGCTGCGGGTTTGAAATTCGGGTTGCCTGTTTATGGAAGATACAGCGGAAGCAATGCCGTTCTGACGGCTTCTGGTTATTATCCCGACTACGACCAGACGGAAATTTGGCAAAACGATTTGGGTTACGGCGTTTTCAACATCAACGAAAACAAAGCAAAATTGAATTTAGGCGTTTCGTTGATGGGAACATTGGAAACAGGCGTAAAATGGAATATCGGTATCGGTACAGACCTTTATACAGGCATTTTCGCGGATTACGGTTTGAATAATATGTTAAAAGGCGGTTATTCAAACAAAAGTTTGGTTGAGTATAATCACGATGAGCCGGCAAAGCCGATTATGAATACTGCTTGCGTATTGGCAGACAAGTTTGCTCCACTTGCTTTTGGGATTAAACTGAAATTAGCATTTTCTGTCGGTTGTCGCGATTTGCTTAATGACCGCAAAGCATATAAGAATATGCAGTCAGCCGTCAATCAAGATGACGATTTCTTTGATTTTGAAACTCCTGTTCAAACAGTAGATTCAATACCTGTTGTGTCTGAAATTAATCCTGCGGATACAAGCAAAGCGGAAACATCCGAAAATATGCAAACGCAGGATACTGCGGCAATTAGTGTAGAAACGCCCGAAAACACACAAATTTCCGACATTCCAAAGGACAATGCCGGAGCGGAACGTTGGGCATATCTTGAAGCCGCCAAAGAACGCCGCCAAAAATACCAACAAACAATGAATAACGCGGCAAAAACAAGTGGCAAAAATATGTCTAATTATAGCAAGAGCATTGTTACTTTGAATGCTCAACAGAAATCCGTATTAGATGATTATGCTTTGATGCTGTGGATACGTCCACGTTATTCGCTTGAAATTACCGGACATACTTGTGATTTGGGGAGTGATGAATTGAATATGCAAATAGGGCAAGAACGTGCAGAATTGGCAAAAGATTATCTCGTAGAACAAGGTGTTGCGCCTTCGCGTATATCCACATTCAGCAAAGGCGAATCCGAGCCGCTTTACCCAAATACAAACGAGGTAAATCGTAAGAAAAACAGACGTTTGGAAATTACGACTAAAAAGTAGGTGTTTGTTCATATCATTTATTAATAGAGTTTGGCGATAAATCCTGTCAGTCGGTAAAGATTGACGGGATTTATTGTTTTTTTATTTGGAAATGATTATTTTTGCAGCCTATAAAATACAAGAAATTATGCCTTACTACCACCCATTAAAAAAACTGAACAAAGAAGAGCGTTTGCGTACAGCAAACAATCTGCTGAAATTACGCAGCGTTTTAGACCACGATATACCGCAAAAAACAGCAACGGACACATTGCTGCTTGCCACGTGGAATATCCGTGAGTTTGGCGATAACCGCCGAAAAGAGAGTCTGCATTATATCGCGGAAATCATCAGCCGTTTTGATTTGGTCGCTGTTCAAGAGGTTTCCGCCAATCTTAAAGGTTTGCAAGACCTCGTTTCGTTGCTCAACCTGAATTGGGATTATTTTGTTACCGATAGCACCGATGGCAGTGCGGGCGGTGGGGAACGTATGGCTTTTCTTTACGACAAAAG